>JAFGMZ010000143.1 GCA_016927285.1 Chlorobiaceae bacterium | reverse complement strand
GGCAGCGCCTGTCGACGATGCAGCAAACCGGGAGTGTTGCGTTCTGCTTGGGAAAGTGTTTGGTGTTGCTGCATCACGGCTTAGTGTGATTGCAGGAAGGAGTTCCCGGAACAAGATCGTCAGGATCGAGGGAGTTTCTGCAGAAGATGCGGCAAGGATTCTCGAAGAGGAGTTGTCCGGGTCATGAGGGCAGTGGCACAAAGGGTTGTATCGGCTTCGGTTACTGCCGATGGTGGTCGTTGTTCACAGATAGGGCCCGGTCTTCTGGTATTGCTCGGCATCGCGCCAGGTGACGGCGCTGCTGACGCCGAATGGATGAGCAGGAAACTGGTGCAGTTGCGGATATTCGATGATTGCGATGGTAAAATGAATCTGTCGTTGCGCGATACCGGGGGGGGGATGCTTCTGGTTTCGCAGTTTACTCTTTATGGCGACTCAAGCAGGGGAAACCGTCCGGGATTTTCCGGGGCAGCCGGTTTTACGGAAGCCCGTCCGGTTTTTCAGGCGGTTCATCGTCTGTCGGAACATTTTTTGGGCAGACCCGTCGGGTGTGGCTGGTATGGCGAAACAATGCAGGTTTCGCTTGTGAACGATGGTCCGGTAACTCTTATACTCGATGCCCCTCAAAGATGATGAATGCCGTTATCCTGATTCCGGCAAGGCTCCATTCGAGTCGCTTGCCGAAGAAAATGCTTGCCGATCTCTGTGGAGAGCCGCTTATTGTGCGTACATGGCGCCAGGCAGCGTTGTCGAAACTTGCTTCACGCGTTGTCGTCGCTACCGACAGCACTGAAATAGCCGGCGCCCTGCAGGCCTATGGCGCAGAGGTGGTGATGACTTCGCCTGACGCACATTGCGGCAGCGAGAGGGTCGCCGAGGCCGCTCGGGGTATCGATGCCGATGTGTTCGTAAACTTGCAGGGCGATGAACCGCTTATCGATCCGCAGAATATTGATTTGTGCCTTCAGCCGTTTCTTCAAACCGATCCACCCGATTGTGCGACGCTGGTCTATCCCGTGCTTCCGGAGGACTTCCATCAGATTGACGATCCAAACGTTGTTAAAGTTGTTATGGACAGTGCCGGCAATGCGCTCTATTTTTCAAGGAGCCCCGTGCCGTTTCAGCGGGAAGTCTATGCTTCCACCTTGTTTTACCGCCATATCGGGCTTTATGCATTTACATCAGGGGCGTTGCAGCGATATGCAGCACTTCCCCCTTCAATGCTCGAACTTGCAGAGTCGCTTGAACAGCTGCGGCTGCTTGAGAACGGTTTCAGGATTGCGTGCGTAAAAACCACTGTGGATCATCCGGGTGTCAATACCCATGAGGACCTTGAACTGGTACGCAGGTTGATCAGTGCTCAGGTTTCCCGCTGACCGAAACTTCGACGCTGCCATCATGGAAGATAAGTTCTGTTTTGTCGGCGGGTTTCAGTTTCGATGAACGGGTAACGAAGCGCCCCTCTTTTTTTACCAGCGCGTATCCCCTTTCAAGCGTTTTTCGGTAGTCAAGCAGCGCAAGGTGCTGATTTGCCGCGGCGAATGCCGAGGCATTCTGTGTCCATTTCATTTTTACGGACCTGGCAAGCAGTTCAGGCAGTTCATCAAGTTTTCCTGTAATTTGCTGGAGTTGAATGAGTGGCCGGTTGAATGCGTAGCTGTTTATGAGAGAGTCCGTTTCTATCTGTGCCCCCTCAAGTTTCGATGATATGGAGCTGTTCTGGCGAATCTGATTGTTTTCGACGGTTTTTATGAGATCAAGCCTGTCGGGTACGGCGAGTTCGGCAGCAATAGAAGGCGTTCCCGCGCGAAGGTCAGCAACCATGTCCGCAATGGTAATATCCGTTTCATGGCCGATGGCGCTGATGACGGGAATCGATGACCGGAAGATGGCGTCGGCTACAATTTCTTCGTTAAATGGCTGCAGGTCTTCCATGGAACCTCCGCCCCGGGCAATGATAAGCACATCCGGTTTATGCTGCGGATCTGCTGGGTTGTTGAAATAGTTGATACCTCTGCTGATATCCAGTGCCGCATCTCCGCCCTGAACCTTAACCGGGTAGAGCAGCATCCTGACTGCGGGGAAACGGCGTTCGATCACCTTACCCATATCTTCGATTACTGCGCCGGTAGGTGAGGTTACGATACCTATTGTTTCCGGTATCGGGGGCAGTTTCCTTTTTCGTTCCGGATTGAAATAGCCGGCTTTCGCGAGTTTCTGCAGGAGAAGGGCAAAGGTCTGTTGCAACTGTCCCTTTCCTGCGTCGGTAATTGAACTGCAAATAAGCTGATATTTTCCTGCGGGAGGGTAAACTTCCAGTCTCCCTTCGGCAATTACTTCCATACCGTCCTGCAGTTTGATACCGATGCGGCTTCCTGTGTTTTTCCAGATCACGGCAGGTATTTGGGCCTGTTCGTCCTTTAGCGTCAGGTAACTGTGCCCTGAACTGTGCCGTTTAAAATTAGATATTTCCCCTTTCACCCGTACCAGAGGGAAGAGGCTTTCCAGTTCGTTTTTGATCTGCATGGTCAGTTCACTGACCGAGAGCTCATTTCTGCTCATGGTATCGGAGTGTGTGTGAAACGGTCTTTTCTTTCCAGTAGATAAGAAAAAACCGTTGAAAAAAAGGCATTTCCGATTGGAGTTGTATCATCCGGCTTTGCCTGATAAATGTGATTTACAGGGGATATATGTATATTATTCCGCTGTAATCGCTGCTTTCGTGCAGTTGCAGGTTCCGGTATAATATCTAAGTATGCCTTGATCATCCATGAAGCTTCGTTCTGCAAGCGATAGTCCGCATCCGGACACTCGAGAATTTTCCGAAATGGTGGATCGTTATATGCCGCTGTTGTCGGGATCAATGGTCGCGGAACTGCTTGACAGGCATGTTCTCAAGGTATGCGGTCTCGGTTTGTTTTCCGTGCGTCACTATCCTGCTGAACGCCGGACAGGGAACGACGGGGTTACCTATTACCCGCCTGTCAACAGGATTGTTTTGGAAAGGCGTAAGGTCTCTTCATCTGATTTCGCCGCTATGCTTTCGAGGCGTACTGATCTTGAAGATTCCGTGATACATCGACTTGCAGAGATTTTACCGGCTTTTATTGCTGACAGAATCAGGGAGAACGATGAAATCCTTTTTCCCGGTTTCGGTCGTGTATATTCTGTGCAATCGGCATTGTCTTTCGAGCCGGATCAGTCGCTTTCCGGGATTCTCAATAGCGAGTATTATAGTCTGGAGGCGATCTCTCTGTCATCAGCAGAGCCTGATGCTTTGAGGGGCAGACGAAAGATGCTGTTTCTTGTTCCGATGTTTATCATGATAATTCTGGCAACTGGCGCTTATCTGTTTTATTATCCGGTTTATCGAAAGCCTGATACCAGCGCTCCAATGACAGCCGTGCTTTTCGATCAGCAACTTCAGTCCACTTCGGTGTCCCGTAACGACACACTCTCCGCAAGCATGCCGACAGGCGGGGGGATTCTTCTTGAAGAGGGTGAGTATGCGGTTGTTCTCGGGACATTCAGAAAAAAAGAGACTGCGGAAAGGGGGATCGGATCCGTAAGCGTTTCCGGAGCCGTTGTATTCATATGGCCGGTGACCGGTAAAGGAAAACGCTATTATCGGCTTGCGGTCGGAAGGTTCGCCAGTTTCGATGCCGCGGAGGCGTGGATGGATTCTACAGGCTTCGGGCGTTCCGGCAAGGCATATGTTCAACAAGCTAAGAGGAGGGTAGTACTGCATGGAGAAGAAGGAATGTAGCAATCTGCATCCCCAGTCGATGTGCCCGGCATTCGGCGGGTTGCGGGTGCTGATGCGAATCGACGGCGTTCAGGTATGTCTTGTTGCCGATCAGGGTTGCGCTTACGGGTTGACTTTTGTTTCTCATTTTTATGCGGCTCGGAAATCGATCGTTACGCCTGAACTGATGAATGTACAGATATCCGGAGGAACCATGATCGACGATGTCCGCAGGACGATAGGCGAGATTGCCCTCGATCCGGCCGTAACATTTATTCCGGTTGTCAGTACCTGCGTTGCCGAAACAGCAGGTATTGCCGAGGAGCTGCTTCCCTCGAAAGCCGGCAATGCCGATGTGCTGCTGGTTCGACTGCCAGCGTTCCAGTTGCGCACTCATCCTGAGGCGAAGGATGTCACTGTTGCAACGCTGTTGAAGCGGTTTGCCAGGGGGGAGCGGGAGAAGAAGAAAAAATCGCTGGTGATTCTCGGCGAGATATTTCCGGTCGATGCTATGGCTATCGGCAGTATTCTGCAGAAAATCGGCGTATCGTCCGTTATCGCTCTGCCAGGATCATCGCTCGAAGATTACGGAGATGCGGGTTGTGCCGAAGCCTGTGCCGTGCTTCATCCTTTCTATGAAAGGACTGCACAGTTTTTCGAAGAAAACGGGGTGAAAATCGTCAGGGGCAATCCCATCGGCGCTAACGGAACCGGCGAGTGGATAAAGCGGATCGGAGAGGCGCTCGATCTCGATGCCGCACTTGTTGCCGAAGTGGCTGAGGAGGAGCGTCGGAAAGTTCGCGAGGCGATGTCCCGTTTCGGCAGTATTCATGGAAGCGTTATTGTCGCCGGCTATGAAGGCAATGAACTGCCGGTTGTCCGGCTGCTGCTCGAAGCCGGTCTTGATGTGCCCTACGCCTCCACCTCGATTGCTCGCATGCCTCTTGGCGAGGAAGATCACAAGGTGCTTTCCATGCTCGGCACCGAGATCCGCTACCGGAAATATCTCGAGGAGGACATGGACGCCGTCATACGCTACAAACCCGATCTGGTGATCGGTACCACCTCCCTCGACAGTTTCGCCAAGGAGAGGGGCATACCCGCAATCTACTACACCAACAACATCTCGGCCCGCCCCCTCTTTTTCGCTGCAGGCGCGGCTACCGTGCTCGGCATGGTGAGCGGGTTGCTTGCCAGGAAGGAGGTGTTTCGCTCGATGAAGGAGTACTTTGCCTCCTGAGCGCGGGATTTCAAACCGCATTGGACTATTTATATGCGGTGGTTGTTTCTGTTTTGATTCATGATCGGGATAAGTAATGCAAAGAACGTTGTCGGATGTGATCTGCCCTGCTGATGAAGTTGAGCTCGTCGGTCTTTATCTGCCTCGGCATTCCCTTCATAGCGGGTTTTCTGACCCGGTTCATCATGCTTCGTCTCAAAGGCCGTGAGTGGTACGAAACCGTTTTTGTGCCCCGTATCAGCCCGCTCACGCTGGTAGCGCTGCTCTTCACCATCGTAGTG
>JAFGMZ010000142.1 GCA_016927285.1 Chlorobiaceae bacterium | reverse complement strand
GGGAAAAAGCTTCAGCGGCATTATCATCGCCGGGTACACCCGGGCGTTACCGATAGGTCGCATCTGCGGAGCTTTAAATAAAGGTGGATGATTCTTTTGTGCTGCTATTGCGTCTCTACGGAATTTGTAGGGAACCTCTCAAAAGTTATTGCGCAACCAAATTGCTGTGCTGGTCGATGCTCGAACTTCTCATGTACTCTATGTACACTCCGGTTTTTCCGCTTCGTCCGTCTTGTACTTTGATCGCTCATCATACTTTTTAAAGGTTCCCTGAAAAAAGCAGGGAATGCGAAAGATGCGCATCGATTCAGATGAACTGGCAGCAATAATCGGAGCGCCGAGTTTTTTTGTTGTGCAGACTGCATTCGATACTATTTGTGGTTTGGATGTGAATGTATGAAGATAATCCCGGATATCAGCCAGATAAGCTGGATCAAGGCCAATGCTGCGGCTTTTCTCGGCCAGATTAACGATATCTTTGGTTTCCGGTCATCATTACTCAGAACAGTAAGCCGAAAGCGGCGTTTCAGGATTTGAAAAGTCATGATTTTATGCGCAATTCTCTCGGGCTTTTGAAGCTGAAAGTCCAGGGAGATGAGCATGTGCGTAAGGGCAATATGTGTGAGCAAAGCGAGGTGTTCCGCGACCAGGAAAAATAGTTGCGAAAGCAGGTATGATTACCGGTTATCATGTCTTCTGAATTGGTATTGTAAAGTGATATTCTCGCGAAATTATGGTATTCATTACTTGCGACAATCCGGAAAAAGCCATGAAAATCCTGCATCATATCCTGCGAAAATTGGAAGAACTTCGCTGTTGTGATGAATGAGTTCAGATTGTTTCTGAGCTTTTCGATCACGGGATCAATCTTTACCGTGAGTTGGTGATTCAGTATTGGTGCCTTATGATACCGGTATATGCATCCCCTTTGTGTTTGCGCATAGAGATCAGGAGAGGGGATTGTGCGTTTCCTCCCATTTTGCCTCATAAGGCTCCATGATATAGCCGAGGCAATCCTGCAGAATAATCTTTACATCATGGGTGAACATCGATGGCACGACAGGCACCTTGGTGAAAATGCAGTTCCCGCTGAAAAGGAGGTAACTGTTGGTGACGTCACGGTTCAGGTTGTCGATGACCATGAGCGGCTGAAGTCCGTTGCGGTATTGACCCAGTTCAGTTCCCTCTGGTACCCGCTCGAAATTGAGTGTTTCGAGGTCCGCACGAAAACAGACATCAGTATTGTCGGTGCATCGGCCGAATCCAGGTCGTATGCCATCAGGGAGGAGCATCCTTGCGGTGGTATGAAAGAGATCGTTACAGTGGTTGGCCGGTGGAGTGAAAAGGTTTTCTTCAGGCAGTTCAAGGCAATGCCGGAGATAATTTTCGACATGCTTTGTCCCTGTTGCATCGCCTGAAACTCCGCATTCCAGCGTGACCGCAGGGCAGATCGCTGAGAGCGCGACTGCAAGGACTTCGTGCGGTTCGGTAAACCAGACGATGGTTTTGCTGAACCGCCGGGCGAGCGAGAGGGACCTGTGGTCGAGCCGGTTGATGCAGCCATAGTGGGGGTTTTTGCCGGTGTTGTTGTGCAGGTCGATGCCGGCAATCGGAGCCGCCTTGACGATTTCAGCCAGAACATGCCGTGCCAGCAGGCATTCCGTATAGTGTTCTCCCTGCCAGATGCGATTGTAATCAGCCTGCCCGTCGAGTTTGCGCACGTCCCGTATGGCGGCGGCGACGTTGCCGACAAACAGCAGCAAAGGTCTCGGAAGCGGTCGGTGGGGAGCCCCGAACCCGGCGAGGAGCTGCTGCATGGCAGTAAACCCTGTGGTTTCGTTACCGTGCAGCAGGATCGAAACGAAGAGCGGCGACCCTTTTTCGCCCTTGATACTGATAAGCGAAGGGCCCGGAAGAATCGAACCGAGTTTTTCGGTTTCGATTCCGGTGAACCCGTCGGGCAGTCGATCGAACAAATGCAGATCGGGCGGATGCATGTGGTTCAGATGCTCCATTCGTGTACGGGAATATTGCTGTTCTGGTTTTCAAGGTATGCCTGGGTCATTGCGCTGAAATCGGGGCCTTGATGCCTGATGAAGTTTTTTTGCCACCAGGCGCCATTTCTGCGCGTCGCTACGCGTTTTGAAAGAATATCGCCAAGGTAGTATTGCAGGTCATGACTGTCGATTCCACGTGTGCCGAGAGCCTTCATGGCTCCGGGAATCAGCTGTTGCAGCAGAAGCGTATTCACAGGTACGGCGTTTCCCGAACTCCAGGTAACCTTGGCCTCAAGCCCGAAGCGCGAGGCAGCGTAGAAGTTCGTACGGGCTTGTTCGAACGATATCGCAGCCTGCGGAACTTCGGGGTACAGGTGAAGCATCGCGCCATAAAAAAAGAGGATATTGGCTACGATGTCCGGAATCGATGGCCCTGCCGGGGGTACGCGATGTTCGATCCTCAGATGGGGGCAACCATCCTTACCGAACCCAATCAGAGGACGGTTCCAGCGCCAGATGGTCCCATTGTGCAGGCGCAGATGGTTGAGCCGGCTGAAATCCTCGTCAAACGTGACCGGCAGGAGCGTCGGGAACCCGTCTAGATTTTCGAGGAAAACCTCTTTGAGTGAATCTCGGACATAATCCCGTCCGAATGTAACGCGGGACACTATTCGTCCGTGGAGGTCAATGAATGCAGGGGTTTTTACGGCCTGCTCGAACAGGGGGATGCGAGTCTCATCCCAGAGCTCTCTACCGAAGAGGAACGGAGAGTTGGCTGTGAGCGCGACTATCGGCGCCGACAGTACATGGGCGATGTTATAAAAAACGGCCGCCTTGCTGACCGGAACCTGAAAGTGGATCTGCAGCGATGTCGTGGCCGCTTCGGCCATAACGTCATGATGGACGACCTCCAGCGAATCTTTTGTGCCCTCTATGTGAATTTTGAGCGGGTGAGGTGATCTCGATCGCAGGATTTCACGGTTCAGCGCGTGAAACCTCTGGAGCGCAGAGATATTCTGTAACGTCAGCATCCTGTCCTGCAAGGTCGGCAGGATGCCGATCATAAGAGTATTGCATCCCATGTCACGCGCATTGACGGTGCAGATATTCCAGAGCTTCCGAAGTTCTCTGTTCAGGAATGCCGGAAGATGGCTATCCAGTGGATGCGGCTCGATATTGAGTTCAAAGTTGTATTTCGAAAGTTCAGGCACAACAAGCGAGTTGTTGACCCTCCGGAGGAACTTCTCATTTTCTGGGGACGGTGCGCAATGCCTATCGACGAGCCATCCTTCGAGTTCAAAGCCGCACATCTCCTGGTGTTGTTCGAAAACATCCGAGGAAAACCACTCCATCAGAATTCG
>JAFGMZ010000141.1 GCA_016927285.1 Chlorobiaceae bacterium | reverse complement strand
TCCTGTATCGCCGCCACGAACGACCGGAACATAATTCGAGCAAAAGATGCGTAACGCACATGGCCGGAACGACTGTCGATCGCACGGATTTTGGGAACCAGTACCCGCGCGACACAATCGGGATCATTGGCAACAGCCTGAAGAAAACGAAGCGTTATCGGGTCCGTACCCTGCATCGGCAGCGAGGTTTTCACCAGACCCGGGCTCAGCTCATGCATTCCGATAGAGGTAATACCGTTTTTATGGATCTCATCGCACAGAAACCGCAATACCGAAGCTACGGCTGTTTTTGAGGCCCGATGCGGAACGGAAGAACAAGAAAATCGCGCTCCGGTTTTTCCGCATCCCTTCCGCAGATTACCACCCTGTCGCCGGCTTCAAGAAACGCTGAAGCAAGCGCAAAGCCAAGCCCACTGCTGCCACCATTAACGACAACACCAAGTCGCTCAGGCTCAATCATCCTCGCAGCTTCCGGTTTTTTCAAGGGGAAAATCCGATACCGGGTACAGTTTCCATTCGTAAGCGTCGAAATGCCACCACTGTTCAGGAAAAGGATCGAATCCTTCGCTTTTCATGACTGTTTCGAGCAGCATGGCATGATGCTTCGCTTCAGCTGAAGAGCCTTTCCGGCTTCTCGATGCTTTTTTCGAAAAATCAGCATACTCCGTCGGCATGGAGAGTGGGATCCCAAAGCTGTCGGCAAGGCTCACATCGACGGAAGCTCCACGGTTGCATCTCGATTCCGTTGCGTGATTGGCGGTATTTCCCTTGTCGGAAAGAAGAGTCCGGAAAACTTTCTGCACCGATAACGGGCGGTAACAATCGAAAACGATCAGTCGATAACCCATGCTACGAAGCGTCTGCTGCACCTTCAGCAGACGCATGGCGACATCACGGCGCAACAGGCACCTTGCTGCAGGATAGATGCGTTTTCCGGTAAAGTTATTCGTTGTCGCATACCGTATATCCAGCACTATCGAAGAATCGTAATCTGCGATATCGGCAAACATCAAATCCGGCTCACGAGCGAAAACCGATTGTGCCGAAACAAAACAGAACAGAAAACAAAAGAAAGCAGATCTCATAGCCGAACAGGCGTTTATCCTTCGCGGTAATTCTGCCAGAACCGGTAAAGCCCGGAAACGCTATCCGGAATCAGATCGCGCCACGTCTCCAGTTCAGCTTCGGTCAGTTCAGGCATATCCTCGTCGGAGCCGGAGAGTGCAAAAATCGGCGAAAGCAGCAAGACATCGGAATTGTCCGTTTCTTCAACAGCATCGAAAACCGGCTGCCAATCATCCCATCTGATTTCCATACCAAGAATGAATCCGAGGGTCCACGCCCTTATGGCCAGCGACTCTTCTTCAGGATCGTCGAACGAACAGAGTTCATACAGTGGCAGATAGACATCCGGATCGTTTTCGAACACGGCCGCGACGGCGTTCATATAGCGGGTAATGAGACTCAGAATCCGCTCGCCCTGCTCCTTCGAGGCAAATGCAGGTTCTTCCTGCCCTTCGACATCAAAGACCATCGGAAGCCAGTCATCGGGCATCATCACGGAAGGCCCGACAGCAAGAGATGCAAGAAAGCCATCGAGCATATCAAGCGTCATGGATTTTTCGCCATGTACGTCAGAGAGAAGAAAATCCTCAAGTTCATCAAGCTCTTCGCTTGACAGCGGCTGCAGCAGATCGTCTGAAATCGTCATTAGATAAAATGAAGTGTAGGTTATGATGATAACTCAGCGCGCGATTATTGAACCCCGCTTATGAAGGTAATCATAAATACTGCAACAACCTGAATCAAATCAATCCGGCAAAACGACGGAAGAGACCGGATCGGGTTAAAAAAAACAGAAAAAACACCATTTTCATGATCACACCGCTTGGATTTAAAGGTGGCAAACGGCTAACTTGATTGCTTCGGTGCCAAATAGAAAAAATAACCAGTATCCGATAACCAACCCCCATTGCATATGCTGTTCCGAAAACCATACGACCAGCCGCAGTTCGTCACGGATACTCCGCCGCTTACCTTCCGGCGTCTTTTCATTCCTCTTTTTTTTGCATCATCGATTCTTTTTTGTACCCCTTCGAAAGCTCTTGCCGAACCCGTTTCGCTCCCTTCAATCCAGCAGAATGCGACCGCAATAAACGGTTGCGCAATGAACGCTTTTTTCGGAGACGTAAAACAGTTCTTCGGAATTCGCTATCGGTTCGGCGGTCAGACGACCTCAGGTTTCGATTGCTCTGGCTTTGTAAGGTTCATGTATGACCGGATCTTCAGCATGAAACTTCCGCGCACATCGAGGGAGATGGCCAGTATCGGAGAGAAGGTAGAGCGAAGCGAACTCAAACCAGGCGACCTGGTATTTTTCCAGACCCGCGGCAACCGCATCAGCCATGTCGGCATCTTCGTCGGCAACGACGCCTTTGTACACGCATCTGTCTCCAAAGGCATCACCGAAGACAAGCTCAAGCAGAACTACTACGATAAACGCTACGCCGGAGCGGTACGGGTGCTCGACAACACTATCCCCGATTTCCCTGCACTGCTGCCCCTGCAATCCGACAGGAACACAGAGGACAATGAAGCTTCCTGAGGGTTTATGCGGCATTTCGTTGTGAACTGAAAAGCAGCGCTACAATCCTTCAAGATGCGTGCTGATTAACGGAATAACCCGTATTTTTAGGCTCTTCGAATAATTTAGTGGAAAACCGGGAATAAAAGGATAGTATGACGTAATCCCAAGCAGTACCAAAAACTATCCTGGCACTCGGCATGCAAAACCTTTCGACCCATTATCAGCAGCTTCTTGGCCTCCCATCGCCATGGAAAGTAGACCATGTTGATTGATCCATACCAAACAAGCAGGTAATCGTCAAGCTTCTTTATACTGGCAAAAGCGTCCGGTGTCCGGAATGCGGAGAGTCCTGTGCCATCTATGACCATGCTCCCGAACAGAAGTGGCGCCATCTGGATACC
>JAFGMZ010000140.1 GCA_016927285.1 Chlorobiaceae bacterium | reverse complement strand
TGGGATTCGGATCCTATGCAGGAGTATGGAGAATGCCTGCTTAAGGCTAGCATTCTTACCGGTGCGTCAGGCTTACGCTCAGGGCTTTTCGAAAGCATGCTCTGGAACGGACGGTTGCTTTGGGTCTCTGAGCATCTTGAACGACTGCGGGCATCGGCTTCTTTGCTCAGTATGCCTTTCGATCTGGAGCGTGCACAGATAAGTCTGATGGAGCTTGATCGTGAACTTTCGATCCTGGGAGGGCGGTTCAAAGTACGTCTGACCCTTTTGCATGATGGTTCTCTGTATATTACGCACGAACCTCTTCAGGTATCAACTTCACCGGCCCCCCTGAGGCTCTGTCTTGCCGGAGAACGTATCGTTTCGGCAGATATGTTACGATATCATAAGACGACCGCAAGGGAGCTGTATGATGGTTATTACCGGACAGCGAAAGCGCGTGGTTTCGATGATGTCCTTTTTCTCAATGAACGGGGAGAGATTGCCGAAACGGCGATTGCCAACGTAATCATCCGCAAAGAAGGTCGCTATTTCACTCCGCCAGTCTCTACGGGGCTGCTTGCCGGAATTTACCGGAGTTATTTTCTCAAGATTCATTCAGACTGCAGTGAAAGCACGCTTTATCCTTGCGATCTCTGCGCTGCTGATGCAATCTATCTCTGCAATTCGGTCAGAGGAATACGCCTTGCCGTTTACGAAGGAGTGGTTCTTTCGGGTAACAGTTGATGAAAAAATGAAATAGGCTTATATTAACTGTTAAGGTACTCTCTTTCAATCATCATTATACAATCTTCCGTCATGAGAGATCATACACCCGATTTTAAAATGCATGAACTGTCCACGACCAATAAAGAACTTATCGGTCGAATCGTGCAGCAGTTGCTCGAGAAGCTTGCTGCAGATGGCAAGCTGCTCGCCGATTCACTGCTGGAGTTCTGGGTGGAGGTTCCCGGCCTGAAGCATTCGAGGGGGACCTTCCGTGGAGGAATTCTTATGCCCGACAGCTTTATTTATATCACCGATTACTTTCTTGCAGGAGAGTCATCACTTGTCCCTATGCCTGCTTTTGCTGATGAACCGGGGAAAGTATGGGATGAGCTGTTCGATGAACTTTTCTATCAGATAGAAATTTTCACCTCTCCGGTTTCAGAGTCGAAGGGAATAACGCTTGAACTCTGGGCGGGAAGCCGCCAGCGTCCTGAAGGCGAGTGGATCTATGCAGTTGATCGCAAGATTGAACTGGTTTAGGCCTTTTCAGGCCAGTCGCAGATGTCCCGGAGCACGCAATTTCTGCAGTCGGTTTTTTTTGCCTTGCAGGTATAACGGCCGTGCAGCAGCAGATAGTGGTGGAAATCGATTACCCACTCCTCAGGAATGATGGCGATGAGCCCGGCTTCAGTATCATCGGGTTTTGATGTGTTTACCAGCCCGAGACGGTTCGATACCCGGTGCACATGGGTATCGACCGGCATGACAGGCTGGCGGAAGGCATTGCTGAGCACCACATTGGCTGTTTTTCTACCGACCCCTGGCAGGCTTTCCAGCGCTTCTCTCGATTCGGGCACCTCTCCTTCATACTCTTCGATCAGCTTTTTGCTGACCGCAAGGATGTTTTTCGCCTTGTTGTTGTAATAGTTGATCGAACGGACAAGATTCCTGATGGTTTCAGGATCTGTCAGACTCATTGTTTTCGCATCCGGGCAGACTTTGAAGAGCTCTCTGGTGAGGATGTTGACCTGTTTGTCAGTTGACTGTGCCGCAAGAATGGTTGCGATAAGCAACTGGAAAGGGGTTTCGTAAATCAGTTCGCTTTTCGGTTCCGGATAGAGATTTCCTAGTTTTTCTCTTATAAAGATGATTTTTTTCTTTGTGGCCGTTACCATGGTGTGTTCAGTCGATGTTGTCGATTTGTATGATCTTTCTGTCTGGCAGCGTAACTGCAGTGAGTATGCCGAAGAGCGGGTTTTCACGGTAGACGCAGCCGGTATCGATTGCGATGAGCTGGTCGAGCAGCACTGGTTTTGGTACAGGCGTATGTGCGGAGATCAGGGTTTTTTCCCATCGGTAACTTCTGCTTTCCAGAAAAGAATTTCTCATATGCACTCTTTGCCAGCAGAACTCTTCGGGCTTGTAGTACTTGAGGTTGTCTTTTACGGATAGCTCGGGATCCAGTCCGCCGTGAGTGAAAAAATAGTGTTCTGTTTCCAGGTATGGTTGGCAGTTTCGCATAAATGCTATATGCGATTCCGGTAAATCAAGTCCGTTATTGCTTCCATAGGAGAGCAGCGTGGCCTGACCGCCGTTGTAGAACCAGCTGACCGGGTCCCTGGTGTCGAGGTATTCCAGGAACATCAGTTCATGGTTTCCCATGAGGAAAAAACAGGTATAATGCTTATCGAGCCCTATCAGGGTATCGATCACATCTTTCGTGCGGGGCCCTCGATCGATGTAATCACCCAGAAAGACCAGCTGGTCTGACGTCTGGAGCTCTGTTTTTTCGAGCAGGCGGAGCAATGTACGATGGCAGCCGTGAATATCTCCAATGGCAATAATCCTGTTGTGTTCAGAAAGTTTTCGCTGCATCCGTCCGTCCGATGTTCTTGTTTAAGGTAATTTGTCTGGTACGGTTTTCTGCAGTTTTGCCGTCGAGTGGTCAATCAGTCCTCTGCCGTTTTTGTGAATTTTTCCCTGAGCTTTCAACTCATTGAAGATTGCATCGAGAATGCCATTGACGAATTTGCTGCTTTTTTCAGTACTGCTGAATTTTTTAGCGATTTCTATGGCCTCGTTGATCGAGACTTTAGGTGGAATATCCTCGCAATAGAGGATCTCTGCAAGTGCCATCCTGAGGATATTTTTATCGATAATGGCAATCCGGCTCATATCCCAGTTAAAGGTGTGATCTCCTATGTACTGATCGATTTCACTCATATGCGCTTTTATGCTGCCGATGAGCAGGTTGAAGAACTTCATGGCGTTGGCGTCTTCAGTAATTTCCTGGGTCAGGAGCCATCCCGCTGCAGATTCGATATCGGTTTCGCGGAGTTCAATGGTGTAGAGAGCCTGTAATATTTTTTCCCTGATCTGGCGGCGATAGGTTTTCATAAAAGAGCGGTCAGTTGAGTAGTTACGGTTTAAGAATAGAATGGATAACGTTTTCCGTCCGGCTTAAGTTTTCAAACAGGTCGGATGGTTTGTGTTTTTGCAGTTCATCCATGGAAAAATTGCCGGTTGCGACTGCGATGGATCGTCCGTCCAACACGCGTGCGCAGGTTATGTCGTGGACGGTATCACCGACAATAACGATATCCTGTCCAATAAAACGTTTTCCAGTAATGCGATAGGCGCGTTCGACCGCTACAGAAGGCAGGTCGTTGCGGTGGAAGCCGTCATCGGCAAATGCTCCAAATGAAAAATAGTGCTCGATACCCGGAAGCTGCAGTTTGTGCCTCCCGGAAGCTTCGAAATTGCCTGTCAGAAGGCCGAGGAGGATGTTGGAGCGAGAGGCAAGGTCATTAAGCAGCTCTCGAACACCGACGAGAAGAGTGATATCCGATGTTTTTGTTTCTTTGCGGAAGCGCCTGATATATGATTGTTTGGCAGCATCGAATTTTCCTTCGATCGCATGTCTTGTGAGGCCAGTCCCGTCAAGTACGTCGTAGATGATCGTACTGTCCATCCTGCCTGAAAAATCGTGTGTGGCTGCGCTGCCCTCGGTACCATAGATTTCCAGGAGCGCGTCCATAAGGATTCGTCGGTTTATGCTGCTTACCTTGAGCAGCGTTCCGTCTATATCAAATAACACCAGTTTTTTCAGCATAAAAACGTACGGAGGGTTCAGAGCCCCTGTTTTTCAAGGCGGACGGGAATAAGTTTCGAAACGCCCTCTTCCTCCATGGTTACTCCATAGAGTGCCTGGCATGAGGCCATGGATTTTTTGTTGTGCGTAACAATAATAAATTGAGTGTTATTCTCAAATTTTTTCAAGAGTTTAATGAACCGTCCCACGTTTGCATCGTCGAGCGGTGCGTCTACTTCATCGAGAATACAGAAAGGGCTGGGTTTGACGAGATAGATAGCGAAAAGCAGCGAAAGTGCGGTCAATGCCTTTTCTCCGCCACTGAGCTGTTCGATCGATAGTGGTTTTTTTCCTCTTGGTTTCGCTATGATTTCGATGTGGGCTTCGAGCGGGTCATCGGAGCTGCTGATGAGGAGATCGACCTCGTCTTCGGGGTCGAACAGCTCGTGAAAGATCGTAATGAAGTTTTTTCTTACTGCTGTGTAGGTATCCCTGAACTTCTGCAGCGCAGTTTTGTTTATCTCGTCGATAGTCGTGCGCAACTGACTTTCCGCCGAGAGCAGGTCGGACTTTTGCGCCAGCAGGAACTCGAGGCGTTCTTTTTCCGTTTCGTATTCTTCAAGTGCGAGCTCATTAACAGCACCAAACTGTTCTCGTTGATTCTGAAGGGCTTCAAGACGTTTTTCCGCCTCTTCCCGATTAAAACCTTCCGGCAGTTCAGCAGGTTCGACGGCATCAAGATCGCAGCTGTATCGGACTCTGATGGAGGTCAGGAGATGATCGAGCAATTGTTCGGAGCGGACCCGTTCATTCTCGAGTTCCGAGACCAGCTCCCGGCTGATGTCGTGCTTTCGCCTCTGTTCCCGTTGTGCGTTCCTTGCTTCATGATTGCTTGCCTGCAATTCGCGACAGATTGTCTCAAGCTCTCTTTGCGATGCCTGTTCGCCTGCTGCAGTAATGAGATGCAGTTCCAGTTCGTTTTTCAGCTCAGCTATCGTCCTGACTGTTTCTCCGATGCGTTTTTTCGTATCGGACGCGCTTTGTTCGAGTTTCCGGATATCTTCATGAACGGCATTAAGGGTCTGTCGGGAGCCGTTAATGCTGAATACCAGTTTTTCCAGTTCAAGCACGGCATCCCTGTGCAGACTCTGCTTTTTCTGTACTTCGCGGCTTAGGTTATGGTGGCGCAATTCGAGCGTCGAGATGCTCTCCTGGGCGTTATGAACGGATTGCTGCACAAGAAGCAGTTGCTGTTCATGCTGCAATATTTCCGGATCAAGAGTTTCTGTTTCCCGTTTGAGCTCTTCCTGACGGGAAGCGAATTCGGCAATCTCTATTTCTGCCTGTCTTAGCTGCTCTCTGCGGGACTTTTCTTCCGCTTCTGCCAAGGCAAGTTTCTTTTCCAGTTGCGTGAGAGCGTATACGAGCGGTTCAGTCTGAAGCTGCTTTTTTTCGGCAGCGATGGATTCAAATCTGATGCGGAGACCGGTCAGCACCGATTCTGCCTTTGCGATGCTGTTATTCATTTCTGCTTGCTGTTTCAGCATCAGGTCCCGTTCGGCTTTTTTCCCAAGTCGGAGTACCTCGCTACCGTGGGGACTGCCTCCGTAGATGATGCCTTTTGCGTCGAATTTTTCTCCTTCAGGGGTAACGAATACCGCTTCCGTATAATTCTGTGAGAGTTTTTTCCCTTTTTCCAGATTGTCGACCAGATAGCAGTTGCCGAGCAGCAGTTCCATCGATGGGGCAAGTTCATCAGGATATTTCAGCAGTTCGAGCAGACGCGAAACTCCTTCGGAAGCTTTTTTCTGCGCAGCTTCAGGGGTTTTGACGAGATCGAGTACCAGAAAGTGCAGCTTTCCCTTTTTCGATTGATGCAGGAGTTCCAATGCCTGCCGGGCTTCTTCAGAAGAGCGGCAGACATAATAACTGAGAGCTTCTCCAAGTGCGGCATGTACCGCCTTCCGGTACGCGGGGTCGAGGGCGATCAGGTCTGAAAGGCAGCCGGGATCGGTTTTATTGGCTTTGTGCTTTTCAAGGAATGCGATGCCTTCCGGCAGACCTTCGAAATTATCAAGAACAGCATTGAACAGAGCTATTCTGTTATCGATCTTGTTCCGTTCGGTTTTCATTGAAAGCATTGTCTCTCGCTGCGTTTCGATAGTATCCGAAATGCTCTCCATCTCTTTTTTCAGTCGGGCCCCTTCTTCCCGTGCGGCAGTTATGTTCGATTTCTGAAGCGCTATTTCAGCTTCGATATTCTTTCGCAGAATTTTCTGATCCTCTATCTGACTTTTTGCGAACGATTTAGACGCTTCAGCCCGTTGCAGCGATGAGCGGAGGTGTTCGCTCCGGTTTTCGAGGCTTTGACGTGCAAGAACAAGTCGTCCGATCGCTTTTTCTTTATCTGCTATTTCATTTCTTTTTTCCGAGATTGCATGACGCTGTTTCTGCAGTTCGGTATTCAGCCGGTCGTGTTCCGAAGAGAGGTTGCTGTATTCCTCCAGTCTTGTGTTACAGATCGCTTCAAGGGGTATTTTCCGTTCGTCGAGTTCCTTTATTCGGCGTTCGATCGAGTGGATTTTCTCCTTTTTTTCCTGAAGGGAAAGACGGTTGCTTCCTGATGAGGCTTCGAGGCTTTTTCGTTTTTCCTCGAGCTGAAGCAGCTTTTTTTCAAGCTCATGAATCGTCGAACTTCCTTCGTTTATGCGTTTCTGGACGACCGACAACTCCTCTTCGCGTCGGAGCTGCAGGAGTTCCGCCTCCTGTAACCTGCTGTCGTTCATGGCTAT
>JAFGMZ010000023.1 GCA_016927285.1 Chlorobiaceae bacterium | reverse complement strand
ATCAGCCGTTCAGGGTTTCAGTTTCCATGCATAAGCGTTGTTGAGTGTGGAGATCAGGTTGACCTCTATATTTTCGAGCCGGTTGCCGAATCCTTCGAGTTCATCGTAATAATAGAGGAAGGTTCTTGGCTGTTCGTCGTTCAGTATTTTCTGGTAGGTTTTCCAGAGAACAGCTTGCCTATTGTTGTCCAGTGGACTACTGAGTTCTGCGATTACCCGGTCGAGTTCGGCGTTACGGAATGCCGAGGAGTTGAACGACCTGTTGGTAAAATCACTGCCCCAGATGATCAGCTGAAATGGCAGGGTTTCCGCCGCAAGGCCTGAGAGCGCAGCATCGTAACGGTACTCATTTTGGTTTTTATTGAAAATGAGACTTTCATCGAATCGCAGACGACAGTCGATACCGATATCGCGGAGGTTCTGCTGGATGATTGTGGCCGCATAATTTCTGCGGGGATTGCCGACCGGGGCGGCAAGTTCGAAAGAAAATCGCACGCCGTTTTTTTGCAGAATACCATCCGGCCCGGAAGTCCAGCCTGCAGATTTGAGCAGTTTACGGGCTTTGTCGGGATTGTATGTGTAGGGTTCCAGCGATCCGTTCATTATGGCTCGATATGCCGGCGACAGCGAGGTGTTGACGATAACAGCGTGATCCGGCCCCATGAACCCGTCGATGATCGATTCTCTATCGATGGCGTATGTCATGGCGCGGCGAACAATTCGATCTCCGAAGAACCTGTTTGGAGCGACGGATCGGGAGTGCTGGTATTTTTCGCCGTCGATGTTAAGCCAGACAATACTATCGAAGTATCTGTTACGTACTGGTTTGATGATGATATCGGGATTTGTGGTTTTCAGTTCGGTGGCATCCTTTGGGGTAACGCCTCCAGCTGAAATAAGTGCATCAATTTGTCCTGATTTCAGCATCGCCAACCTTGTCGTATACTCCGGCACCACGAGAAACGTCATGGTTTCGGTTACTGCCGGATGGGGCAGCACCGAGGAGGGATTGGAGAGCAGAACGATTTTTTCCTGACGCTTCCATTCCTTGAGTCTGAACGGACCTGCACCGATAACGGGAAGTTCGGAGGCCCTGCTGCGGATTTCATCTGCGGGTATAGCTGAAAAAATATGTTTTGCGACTGGCATCAGGTCGTTGAAATGGTCGAGAACGATCTCTTTTGCCAGTGGTTTGTTGAAATGCAGCACAAGGGTTGAGTCGTCGGGAGTTTCGACGGCCCGTTCGACATCGGCGGTTCCGTCAGCCAGCAGCAGGAGATCGTTGAGATAGTCCTGGCGTGAACTGGCGATTTTCGGGTTCTTGTATAGTTCGTAGGAAAATTTAAAGTCATGAGATGTGACTTTTTTCCCGTCTTCCCATGCCGCATCAGTACGAAGATGGAACACGATTTTTTTTCCGTCAGCAGAAAAATCCCAGCTTTTTGCTGCGGATGGTTTATAAGCTATAGAGCCCTGATCGTCGTTGTATTCCGGTTTTACCAGTGACGGGTAGAGGAGCGTACAGACTTCCCGCGAAAGGGAAAGTTGTATAAGCAGGGGATTGAGATAATCAAGGTCGGCGGAAATGGCGGTTACGATGTGGTTGACGCGGGGATTTGCACTATTCTGACGGCATCCGGTCATTACCGTTAGGCAAAACAGAGTAAAAAAAACCGAAATAAAAAAATTTCGCATAGTTTCCGCCAGCTAAAGGGTTGTACGCCGCTCAAGGGTATATCAAACAAGTTATGACGCTCCTGAAGCACGTCGTTGGTCGGTGTTCGAAATCCTCATGTATCGCGCATGAAAATTTTCAGACATGCTCTCAAGATGACCAGTTAAAGAAAGAATTTAGAGAAACTATTATTCATTCAAAACCAGATGGAGCATGCATATCGTCATTGGCTGCTGGTCGGCGGCTTCTTCGTCGTCGGCAGATAGATCGGGATGGGGCGTTTTATCGATAGAAGTATCGTCTTCCCGTATTGCGGATGCCGGGAGGTCGATTGAGTGTTCTATGCCTCTTTTCCAGGTGTTTTCGGAGCGGCGCGAAACCGGAATCGACCTATTCGAACAATGCGCTGAAGTTTCTGATAGCAGGTATTTTTGTTGTCAGCAGACCTTCACCGTACATCGTGCCGATCTGTTCCCCTAAATAGCGGGCTCTTGCTTCAAGGCCGGTCAGGAATTCCTTGCGGTTGATCAGGGTTTCGGGTTCTGAACCCTCCCTGTAAAACTGTGATCCAAATGCGAGAATGCCAGCTCTCGACCTTTCGAAGGTGTCGCTGATATCGATGATGATGTCTGGGTCTATATGTTTGAACTGCAGATAATGAAAAAGGTGCGATGGGCGGTGGGGTTTCTGAGCTGTTCGAGTATCATCGTGCGTAATCAACTGCTTCAGTCCTGCGTAGTAAACAGCGTCAGCAATCAGTTTCGAGGCTTTTATATGGTCAGGATGACGCTCGTCAGGAGGGTTCGCAAACACTACCTGCGGCCTGAATCGACGGATTATACTGATTACGGAGTGCAGGTTTTCGTCATTGTACCAGAGTTTCCCGTCGCCAAGGTCGAGTCTGACGCGGTGGGCATATCCCATCACAGCACAGGCCTTATCGGCCTCCTTGTTTCTCGTTTCAACAGAGCCGAGGGTGCCGAGCTCTCCTTTCGTCAAATCGCAGACAGCCACACGGTTACCCTCCTGCATGATTTTAAGAAGAGTTGCGCCACAGGCGAGTTCGACGTCGTCCGGATGAGCGCCGAAGGCCAGCGCATACACGTGTTCGGATGAATGCTCCAAAAGACTATCTTGTTTAAGTGTCAGATTACTTTTCTGTTGATATGGCTAATATGTAATTACAACATATTTTCCCCCACAGGCAGAGGTGCATTGCAACAATGAAACAATCCTATAGATGATAAAGGTAAAAATTGTCAGAAAAAACAAAAACGCGTTTCTTCCCGTATATGCAACCGAGCATGCGGCAGGGATGGATGTTGCTGCATGTCTGGATAGTCCGGTATTGCTCGAACCTTTTTCGACGACCCTGATACCGACGGGTTTTTCTATCGAGATTCCCCCTGGTTATGAAGCGCAATTAAGGCCGCGCAGCGGTTTGGCACTCAGGCATATGATTTCACTGCCGAATACACCGGCAACCATAGATGCCGATTATCGGGGTGAAGTGAAGGTCATTCTTGTCAACTATGGCAGGGAACCGTATCGTATCGCTCATGGAGACAGGATAGCTCAGATGGTTGTTGCAAAAGTAGAACGTGTGGTGTTTTCGGAAGTAGAACTACTTACGCCCTCGCTTCGGGGCGAAGGTGGATTCGGACATACAGGAATCGCTTCCTGCTCATAAGCGACAGATCGGGATCTGCTGTGAGCCTGATTATCCGTTTTTTAAGTGCTGCAGGCTGAATTTATCGAGTTTCCGGTAAAGCGTTGCCCTTCCTATTCCAAGCATTTTTGCGGTTCTGGTTAGATTTCCACGCGATAAACCGTAAGCTTTGATAATTGCTTCGCGTTCATGGTCTTCAAGAGAGAAGGCTGATGATGGCTGGGTAACGGCCATTCCGTTTGACTCCTGTTGGTGTAAAGCCGGCATCGAAGGTGTTTTGCCGTGTATGCGAGGGGTCGGAAGCATCTCGATGATCGTGCTTTTTCTCGTTACGGCAGCTCGCTGCACGGCGTTTTTCAATTCGCGGATGTTTCCAGGCCAGGTATAGTCAAGGAGAGAAGCAAGCGCTTCATCGCTGAACTGCAGTGAATCGAGGTTATTCGCGCTGGCGAACTCGTCAAGAAAATGTTTTGCAAGCAGCCATATATCATCGCCTCTGTCGCGAAGCGGGGGTATGCAAAGCGGGAATTCTTCAAGCCTGAAATACAGATCTTCACGGAACTGGTTGTCCATTATGGCTTGAGAGAAATCCCTGTTTGTTGCGGATATGACTCTGAAATCAACAGATCTTTCTGTTTTTTCACCAACCTTGCGGATTTTTCTTTCCTGAAGGGCTCGAAGAACCTTTGCCTGTATATCGGCATTCATGTCGCCGATTTCATCGAGGAAAATGGTACCCCTGTCGGCCTGTTCGAAAAACCCGATATGGTCGTTGTTCGCTCCGGTAAATGATCCTTTAATATGACCGAAGAGCAGACTGTCTGCCAGATCATTCGATATGGCAGCGCAATTTACCGATACGAAAGGGCCTTTTTTTCTTTTGCTTCCTTTATGGATTGATTGTGCGAACAGTTCTTTTCCTGTGCCGCTTTCACCAAGAATCAGGACGTTCAGATCTGTTTCCATAACCATCATCGCCTGTTCCATCGTATCTCGTAATGCTGTACTTTTTCCGATGATATTCTGAAAAATTTCCTTGCTTTTAAGTTCTTTTTGCAGTTTTATAACTTCATTCTGCAGATTGGATTCTGCGAGTGCATTTCTCAGAACGATTTCCAGCCGATCCATACTCACAGGCTTTGTGAGATATTCAAATGCACCCATCTTGATACATTTGACGGCTAACGGAATTTCGTTTGAAGCCGTTACCATGATGACCGGAAACTGGTAGTGATTTGTCTTGAGATAGTTCATGACTTCGAAGCCGTCTTTTCCCGGCATGGAGATGTCAAGCAGGAGAACGTGCATTTCATCATCGGACTCTTCGAGTACCCTGATACAATCCTCTCCGTCGTCAGCCGTATGGGGGATGTAACCCATTTTACTGACGAAATGGCTCATTACTCTTCTTGATGTTTCCTCGTCGTCTGCGATAAGGATATGACATTTCTTTGTTCCGGATGTTTTCATACCGGAAAGACTGCCGCTTCTTTCAATGGTCTGCACAAAAATCCGATTTATGGGGTGTTGGGGAGTTTATTTTACGACTTTTACAAGATGCGGGAATTAAAATCCCTGATAAGTCGTAAACAATCAGGGATTTTAAAAAGTTCTGTCAATCAAGGCTGCCGCGACTAAGGCTTGGCAGACACTTTTGGGGTTTCAGCCGCTTTTGGCTCTGTTACCGAGGCGCTGACGGCCTTCTGAGAGAATGGAATCTCTTTGACTTCTTTTTTTGGCTTATCTTCGCCACCCGAATACATCATGCCCATGCCGGGAGAAAAGATGTTGCCTGCCAGCTGGCCAAGTCCTGCGCTGACATTCTCGAAAAGGTTCTGTACCTGCCCGGAACTGACCGTCTCATTTACGGAACTGACCGTATTATTCAGGCTTTCAAGAAGATTCTTCCAAAGTTTGCCGATTTCCTGAACGGAAGTCTGTACCTGTTCGGATTTCAGTGTAGCCGTTACACCTTCGATCAACTGCCCTGAAACCGAGTTTACATTGTCGAATATCTTTTTGACCGGTTCCGAATTTATGGTGGAATTTACCCCTTCGATTATCTGCCCGGTAGCAGAACTGACTGAGCTGATCATGCCCTGTACCGATTCTATGGTGGAATCGATCAGGATCCCCATATTACCGATCAGATTCGCCATATCGCCGTTACCAACATTGCTTCCGGTGTCCTGTTGTGCTGCAGGTTTCGTTGCAGGTTTGTTTAATTCTTCAGCTGCCATAGTGCTTCAGGTGTTTAGAGTGTTGTGTCATCAGTTTTTGCTGTAATATAACAATCTCTTCTGTCCGGTTTTTCAAAAAAACGCCGATTGGTTGGATTATTTGCGTTCATGCTGGTTATAACGTATTCGCGGACTGAGGGGGGGAATTGGTTTCCGATACCTCACCATTACACTTTACCCCATAAACAGTGCAGTGCTTTTATCGCCGGCGGATCCGTCGGGAGACAACTCATACTGATTAACCGCGATATTGCATATCGAGCAGTGAAGCTGTTCGATGTTTTTTTTTCAGTGTTACAGGGGTTGTATCAAGCAGGTTATGGCGTTCAAGTTCTGTAGGTGAACGTTTACTTGTTGTGCTTTGTTGAATAAAGCAAACGAAAAATAAAAGCTTCTTCGGAAGGGAGTTGTTAAAGTTGCGGCAGTAATAAGTGACGTTCAAGTAATTGCGGAAGAAGAATCAGGAAGCTCAGAGCCATTGCGATTATTTTATTGATCCATTGGCTCGTAGGTGTTGTTGTCTTCTGTATCAGGGGACGGTTTATTACGCTATGATAACCGCTACAGTCTCCTTACAGTCAGTCGCCGATACTGTTTTTCATGTTTTATGGCCAGATGTATCTTCCTGCATGCAGCAGCAGTATGCTATTTGGTATCGGTAAATATCTCCGGGATTATTATCCGATGATGCAGGATAGTCGCGGAAATGACAGCGGGAGAAAAAATGACGGATTTCTGAAACGGAAAAGGGGAAGGTCGATAAGGATAGCTTTCTCACCGTTTTGATATTTGTTTGAAAGAGATGTGCCTGGTGAGGTAGGGGAGAGTATTTGAAATGTCCGGGAAAGGATTGCTGCAAAGCTGTTAACAGTTTCAAACGAGAGATGTTATGACCAGGGAAATACATTCTATGCTTGAGATTATCGACGATCTTTATACACTCGCGTATTGGATGACTGGAGCAGAGATCAGCGCCCATGAACTGGTAAGCAGTACTTACTGGTATACGGGTCTGAACGCCTCTGCGCATGAGTTGTTCATAACGTTCAGGGCTTGTTATCAGGACCGTTGTCGCGTCACTTCCTCTTTTTGCGTTTCCGATTCATACTCTCAACTGACGTATAGCTCTGGAGTTTCACTTCGGCAGCGGGTTATCGATATGAAATTATTGGTATTGCTATACGAAATCAGCGGACTCAATCATCGGGATATATCCGAAATAACCGGAACCTCGCTTGATGCTTTAGCCTGTTGCTATCCTCGGGGCAAAAATTGTTTTTTACAGCCACAATGTTAACGCCCTCGGCTACAGGGTAAAGGAACGGTGTTTTATGAAAAAACTCAGAATAGCTCAGATTGCGCCTTTGGTTGAGCGCGTTCCGCCAAAAAAATATGGAGGAACTGAACGGGTTGTCTATCATTTGACAGAAGGACTTGTGGAAAAAGGGCATGATGTCACTCTTTTCGCCTCGGGCGATTCAATAACCAGCGCCAAGCTTATTGCTCCGATCAGCGAAAGTCTTCGTCTCGGAAGAAAAGGGCATTCGCCGACTATCGTTACGATGATGATGCTCAGCAAGGTATATGAGCACATGTTTAAAGAGTTCGACATCATTCATTCGCATCTCGAATACCTGACACTGCCCTACGCACAAAAAGTAAGGGTTCCCACCGTTCTGACGATGCATGGTCGTCTTGATATCGAAGACTACGGCAAAATGCTTGGTATATATCCGAATATGGCGTATGTCTCGATCAGCGATTCGCAACGGCGTCCTGTTGGGGGTATCAACTGGGTGAAAACCATTTATCACGGATATCCTCCTTCCGGTTTTGAGTTTAACGATAAGCCAGGAGACTATTTTCTCTATCTGGGCCGTTTTTCTGAGGAGAAAAAACCGGAACAGGCAATCATGCTTGCCCGGGCATGCAACATTCCGCTGAAAATAGCAGCTAAAATAGATCCTGCCGATCAGGGCTATTTTGACAGGAAAATCAGGCCATTGCTCGATCATCCTCTTATCGACTATGTGGGCGAAGTGGATGATGTCCGGAAAGTAGCGTTGCTGAAAAACGCAAAAGCGCTTCTCAATACTATCGACTGGCCGGAACCATTCGGATTGGTGATGATTGAAGCACTTGCCTGCGGTACTCCTGTGATTGTCAGAGGATGCGGCTCGGCTCCTGAAGTAATTACACATGGTAAAACGGGTTTTATCTGTGAAACAAGGCTCGATTTTATCAATGCCATTCGAAACGTAGGAGAGCTGTCGCGAAAAACCTGCCGGGAGGAATTCGAACGGCGATTTTCCGCTGATACGATGGTGAGTAACTACGAAGATCTTTATTACAGCCTGCTCCAGAAGACCTTTTACGCTTTTTCCGAAAAAACGCGCGATAAAGAGTTGCAACGCAATTCTATTCCGTTACAGCAGAAGAGAGCAACCGTTTTCCGCTGATCCGGAGGCAGATCGTATCGATGGTTATTTGATGAAATGATGCATGATAATAACCGGAATCAGCGGAATGAATTTATAAGAACGGTGAAACATTCCGTTTCTGAAAGTATTCAGAACAAACAATTCAGTGATCAAAGGAGATGAACCATGAGCCTGAAAGAAGCATACAAACAGAAGGTCGAAGCTGAGCTTGAGCTTGCGCATGCCAGACTTGTCGAGTTCAAGGCGAAAGCGAAAAGCTTTACTGACGATACCCGTCTTAAATATGCCAGGCATGTTGATGAGCTTGAACATGGGATTGATACCGCAAAGTCGAAGATGCAGGAGCTTGGTGAGGCCGGGGAGGATGCCTGGGATAAGGTGAAGGAGGGGATGGAGAGTGCTCTGGGTACATTACGCGAAGCTGTTCGCAAGACTGCAGAGAAGTTTAAAGATTGAGGCTGTCGGCAAAACTGATGCAGCTGGTCGGCATCTCCGAAAAAAGTTCTGCAAGGGCGCGGCGGCTCTTGAATGTGCTTCTTGCACTCGATAAGCCGGGTGGCAGATATCTTGATAACCGACATGAAAAAGGAGATATCTCTTGTGCATTAAGGGCCCCGCAAATGACGGAGCTTTTTGTTTTCCGTATTTTCCGTTTCGCATTGCCATTGGATTTTACGATTCTATGCTCTCCTGATAGTAACGCAGCATGGTTTTCTGATCATACCCCAGCGCATACATGAGATGGATGGTGCCGAATATCGCCTGCAGGCGCAGAATGCCGTTTTTATGGTATTTCCTTGCCGAGGTGACGACGTGGCTGTCGAGGATGTGAAAAGAGCTCTGGCGCTCGATGCGCTGGATGATGTCGATATCTTCCATTACCAGCATATTTTCATCGAATCCGCCGATTGTGCAGAACAGATCTTTTGATATGAAAAGCGACTGATCGCCGCCACGGCAGATGGAGAGGGGTACTCTGGTGAACCATCCGTAAAGTCCCATGATAGGGTGAGGGTCGTCGAACTGCATCTGAAAGCATCCCGCCTTTTTTCCGTTCTCAACGGCCTCAAGAATGTCATCGATAAACCGTTCGGGCGGCAGCGTGTCCGCATGCAGAAAATAGAGCGTCCGGTGTTCGGCGAGCTGTGCACCGGCGTTCATCTGCCGGGATCGCCCTTTTTCCGGTCGGCAGAGCTTGACGGGATAATCCGAGACTATCTCTGCAGTGCGGTCGGTGCTTGCATCCGCGACGATGATTTCCACGTTGGAATAGTTTACCGTTATTGCAAGCAGCTTTTGCAGCGTTTCGTCAATGCAATTTTCTTCGTTACAGGTAGGAATGACGATGCTTATTCCTGAATCCGACTTCATAATCGTTTGTTTTCGTTTTTCCTGTGCGGGCGCGCAATATACCGTCCTTACCGGCCACCCCCCTCTTTTGTGTGCCATAACCGGCTTCTTTTAAGGTCATCAAAGGTGTCGATATCCTGCAGCTCGGGAAGGAGTTCGAACGCGATACGTTGCGCATTGAGTATGTCGATAGTTTCCTGCAGCACATGCTCGTGGCTCCAGGTGCGGTCGGCGAACAGCTTGGGCAGATCTTGTGTGAGGCCGATAAGATAGAAGCCCCCGTCTTTTGCCGGACCAAGAACGGCGTCGTTGTTTTCGAGCACCGAGAAAGCTCTGTCGATAATACCGGCATTGATATCAGGGCAGTCTGTGCCGATGAGCACCACTTGGCGAAAGCCGAGGGAGAACCCGGTTGCAAATGTGTGATGCATCCGTGCTCCGAAATCTTCGCCCACCTGCATGAACGTTAGTGTGCCGTTATGCAGAAAGGCGTCTTTTTTGGGGATTTCGTCCGAGTAAAATATTGCTTTTCCGGCATTGCAAGCATTTGTTACTTCGGCGGTGTATTCCCGCAGCGTCTCGTAAACCATAAGCGCGGCATCATTGCCTATAGCCGCAGCGAGACGGGTTTTGACTTTGCCAGATACGGGGTTGCGGGTCAGCACAGCGAGCAGCCGGCAGGAAGATACGTTATGCGTCACAGCGTACTCCCATGCACCTATACCATAAAGTTGTCTGGCTGTGCGTTTGGTTCATTCTGCAAACATGCTTTCGGGATTACTGGAGAGACGGCGAGTGTTCAATGATCGACCTTTTGTCGTTTGTTTTCTAACGCTGTAAGTGCGCGAAAACGTTCAGGAGTCGTGAGAAAAGGAGACAGGGTAAAAGAGTGTGGAGAGTGAGGGGGGATTCTGTCGTTGAAAGTCAGTAAAGGTCCGAGCTCCTCTGTGCCAGTCTTATTGGAAATGGCATGCCGGAAGTTTTTTCAGGCTCGAAAAGTTGACAATAGAGGGGAGTGCACACCGGGGTTAAGCTGCAAATGGGCGCTGCAAAGCCTAAAAAAAAGACTTTGCAGGACCTGTGTGTTCATGCACCGAGGCGGGAGTGAATTTTTTCGGCAACCTGCCGGCCGCTTAGCGCAGCGCCTTCCATAGAGGCAAGGTATCGTTGGTAAGTATAGTCGCCGGCAAGGAAGAAATTCTTGACAGGGCTGATCTGGTCGGGGCGGAATTTGTCGACGTCAGGTACGGCTTTGTATACCGACTGAGGAATTTTTACCATGGTTGATTTCAGAAGTTTCGCATCCCTCGATAGCGGGAATCTGTCATGTATGTCCTTCATGACGAGTTTCGTGATTACCTCGTTAGGCAGGTCCATCAGCTGGTGAGCCGGCGCAAGCACAAGACTCATGACGCTGCCTCCGCTGGCCGAACCCATGCCTTTCTGGAAATCGTCGGGACAGGTGATCGAGACGTCGGCAAAGGTTGCGAAGGTGGTGCCCTGCGAGAACATGAGGTTATCGGTAGCTGTGATTTTGCGGTCGAACCAGAGCTGACAGTTGGCCACAGGACTGCCGATGAACTCGTGCAGGTTGCGGAAGTAAGAGTGATCAAGCCATTCGTTCGGCACGATGTTTTTGATATTATGGACAGGCAGTGCTGAGATGTATGCATCAGCTTCAATTTTGTGGCCATCCTGCAGTACAGCACAATTGACAGTTTCGTCACTGTTAAGTTCGAAACGGTTCAGTTTTGCATCGATAAATATTTTTCCGCCCTTGCTCTGGATATACTGACGCATGGGCTCGATCATCGAATCTCCGGGGTTTTTGCGGAAAAATGCGAATTTTGTGGCAGCGTAATCGGTTCCGAAGTATTTGAAGATGGTGATCATCGGACGGGCACTGATGACATTGGGCTCGATGAAGTTCATAGCAAGAGCGATAGCTCTCCAGAGTTTCTCCAACGAGTGTTCTGATGCTCCTCTCAGTCGATGCCATTCCGAGTATGTCATATGGTCCTGGCTGCGGAAATACTCCTCGTTGCCTGCCAGCGCAGGGTAGAGCCCTTTAATGAGCGAGAGTTTATCCCACATGGTCAGAAAGTCAGCCTGCATGCCTCCCACGACCTCTGCCCATGGGCTGGGCAGATTGGCTTTCTTGAAGAACGACTGTTTTCCATCTGGTTCCGCATAGATCAGCGAGTGTTCTTTCCAGAGGTAGTTGTCCTCGGCTCCTACTTTTTTAAGATATTGCTGAAGCTGATCATAACCACCGAACACAATGTGAAGCCCGGACTCGATAGAATCGCCGTCGCTGTCTTTCCATACAGAGACTTTTCCACCGAGAACCTTACGCTTTTCGTAGAGTTCTACGGTATGACCGCGGTCTACCAGTTCAATAGCTGCGCTCAAACCTGCTACTCCAGCACCAAAGATTGCTATTTTCACCTTATTTTTTATTGTTATGTCGTTAAGAAGAAATAATGGGGGGCTATTATGGATTCTATGGCCAAATATAGAAAATTAGTTCTGGGATAGGAAAAAGCGGTGCCCCAGCAGTAGCGGAGCCTGATAAAAAACTCATTTTCTGATTGCTGATAGCAGCCTGTCGAGTTCGGTTATCGCCTTTCCTCCAAGTTTGATTGATTCCCTTACAATGAATCGCAGGTCTTCCATGGCCGCTTTTGGCGGATCGGGAGGAAAGCCGTTTTTATTAACCGGTTTTGATTGTTTGTTTTCCGGGCAATGTCCCGTAGTGTTTTGTTCTTCACTCATGACCGAAAAAAAATTACTTCAAGAGAGTTGGCCGTTGCACCGTATATTGTAATAAATTAGGATCAGAAGATGAAATTGCGCATCCGGATATCCTTTTCTTTCTCGAACAAGCCCTTAACCCCTAATTTATTTAGGAAAAATCTTCGATAAATGTGATTTTTTTAGAATAAAGTTTTTTTTCCTTCCTGTTTTTGTGTAGTTTCTTACATAATCGAAATAAATATACAGTTCTGTTATGTCCGGACATCTTGATCTGATCGATCTTAAACTTATTGAAGCGCTTGGAGAAAATGGCCGAGTCCGGTTGAGCGAACTTGCCGAAGTGGTAGGTCTTTCTATCCCTTCAGTCAGTGAGCGGCTTGACAAGCTTCAAAAAAACGGCATCATTAAAGGGTTCACTATGGAGGTGGACGAGCGTACGCTGGGTTTCGATATACAGGCCTTCGTAAGGGTCAGGATCGATTCTTCCAAGCACTACAAATCGTTTATGGAGCATGTGATGAAAGAGGACGAGATCATGGAGTGTTTTTCCGTGACAGGTGAGGGCTCGCATATCATCAAGGTTATGACTCACAATACAGGGTCGCTTGAAAAGTTTCTTTCGCGAATCCAGAGCTGGCCAGGCGTTCTCGAAACCAATACCAGTTTTGTGTTGTCGCAACTGAAGCGGAACAGGAAAATCAGTGCGGAAATAGTGAGGAGAAATCTTCAGGACAGGCAGGTTCTGATCACATTTGATGAAAAAAAATCAAGAAAAACCTAATATTATATATTTATTAATTAGGGATAAAAAGTAAAAGGCAAAATAAAACAAGGAGGATCTTTTAAGTATGGATAGTAAAGTTCCGGTTTCCAGCTATTTTGGGGCGATGACCTTCGATCAGAAGGCCATGCGTGCGAGACTTCCGAAAGAAGTGTTTCAGGCATTGCAGGGGACTATAAGGGCCGGCAAGAAAATCACCGAAGAGATTGCCGGTGTTGTGGCGCACGGTATGAAGGAGTGGGCCATGGAAAAAGGTGCAACCCATTATACGCATTGGTTCCAGCCCATGACGGGTTCAACCGCGGAGAAGCACGACGCGTTTCTTTCGATCGATCGTGACGGCACTCCGATCGAGAGGTTTTCCGGCGAGCAGTTGATTCAGGGTGAGCCCGATGCATCGAGTTTCCCTTCCGGAGGCATGAGAACAACTTTTGAAGCTCGCGGGTATACAGCCTGGGATCCTTCGAGCCCGGCATTTCTCATGAAAGGCGGTAATGGTCTTACGCTTTGTATTCCCACGGTTTTTATATCCTATCATGGCGAGGCGCTTGATGCAAAAACGCCGCTTCTTCGTTCCATGGACGCCGTTAGCAATTCCGCCATGAGGCTTCTTGACCTGCTTGGCGTGAACGGCGTTTCGCGAGTGAAAACATTTGCGGGCTGCGAGCAGGAGTATTTTCTTATCGACAAAAAGTTCTATTCCGAGCGCCCTGATCTGATTATGTGCGGTCGTACGCTTCTTGGTGCTCTTCCGCCCAAAGGTCAGCAGCTTGAAGATCACTACTTTGGGTCTATTCCCGATCGCGTGCTGGAGTTTATGCAGGATGTCGAGCACGAACTCTATCTGCTGGGTATTCCTGCCAAGACCCGTCATAACGAGGTTGCTCCGCATCAGTTCGAAATAGCCCCTATTTTCGAAGAGGCCAACATTGCTGTCGACCACAACCTGCTGGTCATGGAAGTCATGCGCAAGGTTGCCGACAAGAAAGGGTTCGCCATGCTGCTGATGGAGAAGCCTTTTGCAGGTATCAATGGCTCGGGCAAGCACAATAACTGGTCTATTGGTACCGACACAGGTATCAATCTTCTCGATCCGGGTGATACCCCGACCGAGAATATCAATTTTCTCGTTTTCCTCGTCGCTGTACTCAAGGGCGTTTACAAGAGGTCCGATGTGCTGCGTATGTCCATTGCCAGCATCGGAAACGACCACCGTCTCGGAGCCAACGAGGCACCTCCGGCCGTCGTTACCGTCTTCCTTGGTGAGCTGCTCGAGACCGTTCTCGACGCCATCGAAAGCGGCAAGGTGGATCTGAAAACTGAAAAGCAGGTACTCAATCTCGGCCTTTCACAGGTGCCGTTGCTCAACAAGGATTATACCGATCGTAACCGTACATCGCCGTTCGCTTTCACCGGCAACAAGTTCGAGTTTCGCGCTGTCGGTTCGTCGCAGGCGGCTTCCGTACCAAACATGGTGCTTAACACCCTGATGGCCGAGGCTCTTGATGAGCTGTCCGATGCTATCGAGGCTAAAATAGCCGGGGGTAAGGATCGTGATTCCGCAATACTCGAAACCATTCGCGAAGGCATCACCGCAACGAGAGCGATTCGCTATCCGGGAGATAATTACAGCGAGTCGTTGCAGGCGGCCGCAAGGGAAAGAGGCTTGCCTAATCTGAAAAACACTCCGCAGGCGCTTCGTACTCTTGAGAAAGCCGATGTCAAGGCTATGTTTGTCAAATACGGCGTACTGACCGAGCAGGAGATCGAATCCCGTCTGAACATCCGCCTTGAGCGTTATGTGAAAGGCATCGATATCGAAGCCCGTACGCTGCAGCTTATGCTGAAAACTCTCGTTATTCCGGATGTTTCCGAGTACCAGGGTGATATCGGCAGCTCGTTCAACAACCTGCTTGCCGCTGCCGAGGCTATCTGTCTTTCCGACGCCGCTATTGCCAGCCAGGCAAAGCATCTGAGGAATCTTGCCGAAAACCTGTCGTTGCTGATCGATCTTACCGCTGAACTTGATGAAGCTGTCGAGAAGATCGAAACCATTGAAAGCGAGTTCGGCAAAGCAGATTTCTGTGCAGAAGAACTGCTTCCGCTCATGAACAAGGTTCGCGCTGTTTCAGACATGCTCGAGCTTATGGTAGACCGTAGCCGTTGGCAGCTGCCGACATACTCGGAAATGCTTTTCGAGCACTAAGGGTACGCTTCATGTTTACAAGCCAAAAGGGCCTGCATCAGCAGGCCCTTTTGGTTTATCAGCTTATTCGCCTATGATTTTCACAAGTACACGTTTCTTGCGCTTTCCGTCGAACTCTCCATAGAAGATCTGTTCCCATGCCCCGAAATGCAGCTTGCCTTTCGTTACGGCAATAACAACCTCTCGCCCCATGATCTGACGCTTGTGGTGCGCATCGCCATTATCCTCGCCGGTCATATTATGGCGATAGCGGCTTATCGGCTCGTGAGGCGCCAGCTCTTCAAGCCACCGTTTATAGTCGGCATGCAGACCGGGTTCATTGTCGTTAATGAACACCGAAGCCGTTATATGCATGGCGTTTACCAAACAGAGCCCTTCATGAATGTCGCTTTCCCGAAGAGCTTTTTCCACATCGCCGGTAATGTTGACGAAGTCCATTCTGGCAGGTGCCTGCATCCAGAGTTCCTTGTAGTATGATTTCATCGCGGTAGGTTGAATCGTCGTTCATGGAAATTTTCTCTTGTATTGGTAAACTTAAGGCTTATTTTTATAATCCGGTCAAGCCTATCGTAAAAAACAAAGCACGATCCTATGCCTGAGGTTTTCCAGTATCCCACGATCTACCCTTCCTGGTGGATGGATTCCTACTTTACTGTCACATGGGTTCTTGGTATGCTTTTTCTTGCCGCAGGATGGGCGTTTTTTTTCAGGTACGGAAAGTTTTCCTATGGTGTCGATCTTGGATGTCTGTGGAAAACCACACTGCTGATCATACTGACGACCATTGCGCTTGGCGGGCCCAATTATTATAACACCCGCTTTGTAGGCGAGCATGGACAGGATGGCGATTCTATCAAGATTGACGGTGAAGAACTGCGCTATATGGACCGGAGGGGTAATGAAAAGAAAATCAGCATTGACGATATTACAGCGATTTATCAGGAGCAGATTACCTATAATCCGCCACCGAAAATTTATATTGTCGCAGGCAAAGGCAAGGAGAAAGATTCACTGTTTGTGACCAGAAACCTCGGTGGTTTCGAAACTTTTCTAATATCCTTATCCACCAGAACAGGAATTCCTGTCAAACGTCCCTGATTTCAGATTGCAGGAGAGTATCGGTTATGCTGCCTTCCGGAAAAGAAAATTCTCTTCTTGTTGTTGACATCGGAAACACTACGGTAACCTGTGCCGTTTTTGTAAAGGATGCCGTAGTCGAACTGTTCGGATTTCCCACAGATACCCTTACTGAGCCGGATATGCTTCCCGCTGCATTTCATCCGCTTGCCAGTGTAAATCCTTTCGTTCAGAATGCCATGCTCTGCAGCGTGGTGCCAGCTGTCAGCGGCCCTGTAAAGGATTACCTTTCAGGCGTTCTTGGTGGGCAGATATTCCAGGTGTCGTTCGATATAAAGCTGCCTTTTTCACTGAGCTACGATACTCCTTCCTCATTCGGCGTCGACAGGATAGCCCTCTGTGCAGCAGGCAGAAAACTGTATCCAGGAAAGCCCTTGATTGCACTTGATATCGGGACGGCAATCACGATCGACGTACTGAGTGCAGACGGACAGTATCTTGGAGGTTTTATCATTCCGGGGCTCGATCTTATGGCGGCGGCACTGCATGAGAAAACCGCCCAACTTCCTTTCGTTACCATCGAGCGTCCCTCAGAACTGCTTGGCCGTTCGACCGTTTCATGTATCAGAAACGGTGTTTTCTGGGGATGTGTAGCTCAGATCGATGGTCTTGTAGCCAGGATCATCTGTGAGCTTCAAAAGCAGCGGGAAAATGATCCGGCCTTTATGGTTACCGGAGGCAATGCCACGGCAGTTGCCGGGCTTCTGGCTGCACGGCCGCAGCTTGTCGAACACGCCGTAGCCAAGGGGGCCTGTTATCTTTACGAGCTTAATGCTTCGCGGCAGTAGCGACGAACGCACGAGCCCGCTCTATCGCCTTCAGAACTTCGCGATCGTCCACATTCTCTTCAAGAAGAAACGCCTCGCCGGGTTTTTTCAGCAACACGAAACGCAGTTTGCTGTCAAGCTTTTTTTTGTCGGAAAACATATTTTCAAGCAGTGTTTCGCTGCTGTGAGCAAGAAATCTGCGTTTAACCACTCCTTTGGGAAAGCGGAACCGGGCAAGCAGGTCGAGGCCGTTCCGGAGATCTTCTTTGGCAAGATATCCAAGGTTATGCGATAGCCAGAGCGCGCAGATCATTCCCAGAGTGACTGCTTCGCCGTGGCGCAGATACCGGTACTCGGCAATTTTTTCCAGGCCGTGCGCAAACGTGTGGCCGAAATTGAGGGTGGCGCGCAGTCCGGTAGTCTCCCTGAAATCTTTTTCGACGACATCGGCTTTGATCGACGCGCTTCGCTTTACGGCTTCGGTGAGAAAGGGCTCTTCCAGGGCCGTAATACGGTCGAAGTGCTCACCCAGCCAATCGAGAAACGTGCGGTCAGCAATGAATCCGTATTTGACGACCTCGGCCATGCCGGCATAAATTTCCCGTTCCGGCAGGGTTCTCAGGAACGACGGATCGATCAGTACAAGCTCGGGTATATGGAAAAAGCCGATAAGATTTTTACCGAGCGGGTGGTTGATGGCAACCTTGCCGCCTATGGCGCTGTCGGTCATGGCCAGCAGGGTGGTGGGGCACTGAACGACCGGAATGCCCCGATAGTAGCTTGCCGCAATGAATCCGCCAAGATCGCCCACGACGCCCCCGCCGACCGCAAGAAGGTTCCAGCTCCGGTCGACTCCCGCCTCGATCATGGTTGCATAGAGTCGGTAGGCTGCATTGAGGCTTTTCGAGGTCTCTCTGGCCGGAACGGTCAGTTCGAGAAGGCGGAAGCCCTCGGATTCAAGGGTGGAAATAACCTGATCCCTGAAAAGTTTTTTTGTGTTATCGTCAAAAATAACCACTGTTTTTGCCGTAAGCCCATGTTTCCGATATAGTGTTCCTACCCCTGAAAGCACAGGAGTTTTTACGACGATGGTGCTGCTCCCGCTATTGGTCTGCATTGTTCACTGATTGATTGTTGTGATGGCACTGTTCAGTCTGACGGATAAACCTGTTGATTTTTCTTGTCAGTTCCTCAACGGTAGATCCGATTCTTTTTGTATCAGTCTGGACGGTGATGTCCGCAATTGCGTAACGGGTTTCTCGCTTTTTAAGAATCGCGGTTATTTTATTTTCAATCTCTTCACGAGAAAGTCGCATGCCGTTTCTACCAAGAAGAAGCGGTCGGTCGGTTTTATTGCACAGCCGTTTAGATAGCGCTTTCGGGTTTGATTTCAGATAGATAAGGGTTCCGTTTTCCCGGATAAACCGGAAGCATTCGTCGTGTTCGAGTACTCCTCCGCCCAGCGAAACCACCATGTCGCTGTTTCCGGCAAGTTGCCGAAGAGCAGAAAGTTCAAGCAGCCTGAATGCAGGTTCTCCTTCTTCTGCAAAAATTCTTGTGATGGGTTTCCCCGCGGATTGCTCGATAGCAAGATCGAGATCGATGAATTCGAAGCCGAGGGAATTGGCCAGCAACGGTCCTATGGTTGATTTTCCGGAACCGCTGAACCCGGTGAGAAAAATAAGAGAGTTTTGTTTCATGACTCCTGCCTGCAACGGATAATGCGGTTTTGTGGCTTCAGCCCGGCTTTTGCCGCATGCGTCCTGAAAAAGAGTGTAAAACTGTTCATATGCGCAGAATATAGTAAAAAAGGAAAAGCCTTAAGGCATCTGTCATGCAATATGTTCATAGAAGAGAGCGCAAAACAGTGCTCTCCAGAGGTTCGCAGACCGCAATACCGGGATTGCGGATTTATCGTTTGCAGGCTGTATGACGGAATGCTTCTGCTATTTTAGCGGTCAGCGTCGTCATTCTGCTGCCGGCTTTTCTGTTTTTTACGGCGATTGCCAGGGCTTTAGGCTGTGCCACAATCACAACAAGCTTTTTTCCTCTGGTGACTGCTGTGTAAATAAGGTTTCTTTCAAGCAGGGTGAAATGTTGGAGGCCAAGCGGTATAACCACGGCCTGATATTCGGATCCCTGGCTTTTGTGAATACTTGTGGCGTAGGCAAGAGCAAGTTCGTCGAGTTCTCCGAACTCGTAGCGTACCGGATGTCGATCGAAATCAACCATCAGTACGCTTTCCTCCATATCTATAGAGATGATGGAGCCGATATCGCCATTGAAAATTTCTTTGTCATAGTTGTTGATCATCTGTATTACTTTGTCGCCCGGCGAAAAAACGGTGCCGAATCGGGAGATTTTTGGTTCAGCACTGCCGTTCAGGGCTTTTTGCAATTCAGCATTCAACGCCCGTGAACCAAGTCCTCCACGGTTCATCGGCGTGAGAACCTGGATCTCCCTGACCGGGTGAAGGCCGAAGCGCTCAGGGATGCGGCTTGTGACCAGCTGCATCAGTTTTCGGTGAATTTCTTCAGGCGTCGATGCCTGCACTATGTAAAAGTCCGAGAGGCCGTCGATTTCTGTGTTAAAGGGAAGCTCTCCCCTGTTAATGCGGTGTGCGTTGACAATAATCTGTGATTCGGCAGCCTGCCGGAAAATTTCCGTCAGGGTGATGACCGGAATGAAGCCTGACGAGATGATGTCGGTCAGTACCGCTCCCGGTCCAACAGATGGGAGCTGGTCGGCATCGCCGACAAGCAGCAGGCCGGTTTTCGGTGACAGAGCGGAGAGCAGTCGGCTCATTAACACAATATCGACCATGGAGGTTTCATCCACAACTACCAGATCGGCTTTGAGCATATTCCCGGGTCCATGTTTAAATCCTCCCGATATCGGGTCGAATTCAAGCAGACGGTGGATTGTTTTAGCTTCCAGGCCTGTCGATTCAGATAATCGTTTAGCCGCACGTCCCGTTGGTGCGCAGAGCGCAATATGCGAGGCTTTTTTCCGGATGACTCTGAGAATTGCGTTGACCAGAGTCGTTTTGCCTACGCCAGGTCCGCCGGTGATGACTGCGACTTTGTTCGTGAGTACGATCGCAAGGGCTTCCTTTTGAGACGATGAGAGCTCAAGTCCGGTTTCCTCCTCTACCTGCCGGATTGCTGTTTCCCGTTCGATACCTTTCCATGGAGGACTTCCTTGCGCCAAGGCAGCAATTGCGGCTGCCGTGCGTTCTTCAGCTCGGTGTAGAGGAGCCAGATAGAATATCTCATCTTCGCCGATAAGTTCGCGGGCAAGATTGCAGGCTCCCGTTTCAAGAGCTATGGCTTCTTCGATGATTGGCTCGGCAATTGCAAGGATCGCAGAGGCTTCGGCGACAAGTCGCGGTTTGGGGATTGCGCAGTGGCCGCTGGTGGCAAGTTCCTGAAGAACGTGCCGTACGCCAGCCTCTGCCCGGATCAGCGAGTCGTGTGCGATACCGAGTTTCGATGCTATCGTGTCGGCGGTGAGAAAACCGATACCGTCGATATCGATTGAGAGACGGTAAGGGTTTTCGGAAACCTTGCTGATAGCTTCTTCACGGTAGGTTTTGTAGATTCGGGAAGCTCTTGCTATACCAACTCCGTACGATTGCAGGAAAACCATGATATCTCTGACGGCTTTCTGCTCGTTCCATGACGTTGTTATGATGTCAAGTCGTTTCCTTCCGATTCCGGGCACCTCGAGCAGTTTTTCCGGGTCTTTATCAAGTATGTCGAGTACGCCGGTGCCGAATTTTCTGACAAATTTTTTTGCATAGAAAGCGCCTATTCCCCTGACCATGCCGGATGCGAGGTATTTTTCGATACCGGCAGCCGTGTTCGGCGGTATAACGGCGATCTCATCGGCCTTGAACTGCAGGCCGTGAGTTCGATTGTTTTGCCAGCTTCCCTTACACTCCACGATCTCACCGGAAGAAACTGCAGGTATGATACCTACGACCGTTACGGGCTCACGGCTTTCACTCGTCCTGACGCGCAAGACTGAAAAACCGTTTTCTTCGTTATGGTAGGTTATCCGTTCAACTGTTCCGGTCAGACGGTCATCCGGGTTTGCGGAGTGGTCGCCAACCTGCGGGTCTGAAGGGTGTTGGTCCATGGGCAGGGTCTCTGTAGGTGTTCCTGTTTTCTTATTGTACAAAATAATCTGCCGTTGTATTACCATCTTGTTCATCCTCTCGAAAAATCATAGTTTCCAGCCGTTCAGTTTATCATCGACATCAGTTATGAATCAACTATTTCCGTGAAAAAACTTTTGATCATAAAGGCGGGTACAACCTGCAGTTCCGCTCTGCATGCATTCGGAGATTTCGAGGATTGGATTAAGCAGGGGATCAGCCAATGTCGGCTTCCGGTTATTGTTGTCGATGCTGTCGCGGGGGCGCCGTTACCGAAGCCTGAGGCATGTTTCGGTGTGCTCATCACTGGTTCCCACGCCATGGTGACCGAGAACCTGCCATGGAGCAGGGCGATTGAAACGTGGATTCCTGATCTGGTTGAAAGCGGCATCCCGTTGCTCGGGATCTGTTACGGTCATCAACTGCTTGCCAGGGCTCTCGGCGGAAGGGTAGGTTACAACCCGCTGGGCCGTGAGGTCGGTACGGTTCAAGTACTCCTGAAACCGGCAGCCGGGGAGGATCCGCTATTCCGGAAGATTAATCCTGTTTTTCAAGCTCATACCATCCATGAGCAGTCGGTGCTTGAGCTGCCTCCTGGAGCGGTTTGCCTTGCAGGCAATGCTCATGAAAGGAATCACGCATTCCGTATCGGTGAATGCGCGTGGGGCGTGCAGTTCCATCCCGAATATACGCTTCAGATCATGCGGGAGTATATCAGGAAAGAAGTGTGTTGTGTTGCCGACTGCAATGAGTTGCTGCGGGCTGTTAGTGAAACTCCGGAATCCGGCAAGATTCTGCAGGATTTTGCCCGAATAGCTGAGCTTTTCGATGATCGATAATAGCGATGTTCCGGTCAGGAATTGCATTTGTTTTTTTATACATTACAAAAAAATCAACATCAACCGGAGAGGGGTATTTCTTATGAGGTATAAAGGTTTTCTTCCGTTGATACTGTTAGTTTCATGTGTTACAGCAGTGCCAGCTGAAGGGGGTGAATCCAGATGGAAAGTCAAGGAGATCGAAGATCATGCCGATGTTCGCAAAATAGCTTATGAATCCCGTGAAACGGCAATGCAAAGGGCAGAACAAAAAGCTGATATCCTGATGCTTTCGCCAGCCGATAAAGATTCGATGCTTGCTTCAGTTCCTGAGGGAGGCTTTATTGTGCTAAGGCTGGCCGGTAAATCGCTTAAAGCAGCAAATCCCGAGAGTTGGACAGTTGTCGTGAGCGATATTTCCGGCCAGGAGTTATACAGAACAAAAGGAAATCACAAAAAGGTCAAGTATTCTGGATCGGACACCTACAAAAGCGATGATCATATTTCCATTCCAGTTGCTGTTTCGGATTCTTTCAAGGTTTTTATCATTGATCGTATTCATGAGATCAGGAATGAATATCTGATTACCCGAAAGGTCAAGTAAAGTGTTTTTCGGTTTTCAGTTATGGATATGATTATTGCTTTTTTCTTTGCTTTTTTTATAACAATTTGCTGAGCTATTCGTTATGCATGACAAAACGAACTCACCGGTAACCGGTGCAGAACTTGGCGAACTTGAGTCCTTCCTTCTTTCCGCTTCGGCGCCGAAAAGCGCTATGGATCTCGATATGCTCGACGGTTTTTTTACCGCGCTTGCTTCCGGACCGGAATCGCTTGAACCGGAACGGTGGCTTCCTCTGGTATGGGGCCCTGAAGCCGAATCAGCTCCTGATTTCGCTTCGATAGACGAGATGCAGAAAGTCCTGGCGCTGATGGTGCGATACAAGCAGGTTGTAGAAACCGTGCTTTCGGTCGACCCCGAAAGTTATCTGCCGCTGTTCAGTCGCTGTTCGTTCAGCGACACGTCGGAGGAGAGGGCCGCTGTCGAGAATTGGGCCAAGGGGTTTTTGCTGGGCATCGAGCCGCTACGGGAAACCTGGCAGCCGCTGTTCGAGGAGGATACGGAGTTTTCCGCCTTGGCACCGTTGTTTCTTCTTGCTGATATCGGGGATGAACGCAATATCGATGATGTGCAGTGGCTCCAGTGTCGGAATGCTGTTGCTGACTCAGTCAGGGCGATACAGCGCTTCTGGACCCCGTTCCGCGGGAAAACCGGAAAAATCGAGCGCCTTTCAACGCATGATTCGGATGACTGGCTGGACGACGATTTCCGTCAGGAGTGTCAATGCCGTCGGGACAGGCAGTAAGTATACAAGTGATCGTATTGATTTAATGATAGAAAACCCTGCCGGCATGACCGAAACCAGTGTCGTAATTACCGGCAGTTCCCGAGGCATAGGTTTCGGGCTTGCAGAGCAGTTTCTTCAGCAGGGATGCCGGGTTATGGTGAACGGGAGCACAAGCGTTACCACTGACGTGGCTCTCGAACGGCTTGCCCGGTACGGAGATCGGGTTCGGGGCGTCGCAGCGGATGTGAGCTGCCGAGAAGGGTTGCTTCTGCTGCATCGAGAGGCGCTTTTCCGCTTCGGAGTCGTTGATATCTGGATTAACAATGCAGGACTCAGCCATGAGACAAGACCTGCATGGGAGCTCGATGCCGGAACCGTAGACCGGGTGCTTCACTGCAATTTGGACGGGGTGGTGCAGGGTACCATTATTCCTTTTCTTGAAATGCGGAAGCGGGGAGAGGGGAAGATCTTCAATATGGAGGGGTTCGGAAGCGACGGATTCATGCTCGAGGGGATGACCCTTTACGGGACCACGAAACGGGCCCTGACTTATTTTACCAGATCTTTTTCGCGTGAGGCACGTTTATCGGGAGTGCAGGTCGGCACGCTCAGTCCGGGGATGGTTGTGACCGATCTGCTGCGCATGACGGTTGGAGACGGTTCGCCGGAAAGCTTGAAAAAAAGGAAGTTTTTCAATGTTATGGCAGACGATGTAGAGACCGTATCGGCATTTCTTGCGGATCGGATACTTGCCGCACGCGAACCTTCGCCTGAAATCAGATGGTTGACGAAACCAAGAATGCTCGGCAAACTGCTGCTTGCGCTGTTCAGAAAACGGGATTTCTTTTCGCAGCATGACAGCGCAAGTTCATAAGGGCAGCCCATACTCTTCCAGAATGGCCGGTACGTGGACGGGAACCAGTTTTTTCAGATGATCCGGAAGCCGGTATTTGACATAGTAGTAGTGGCGGATTATGTGGTAGTCGGCAGAATAATGCGCAAAGCCGATGCCTTTCGGCCCGATGAATCCCATGGCGGTGCTGAGCAGGTCTCCTATCCATTGAGGTATGAGCGGATCGGCTGAATAGGTTTTATCGGTGTTTTGCATCTGTTCGATAATGCCTCCGGCAACCTGCCGGATAAACCCGTCGCATTTCCACTCCCCCCATTCGGAAAACCGCTCGAGTTCGTCGTTGATGAGCTCGAGCAGCTCTCTGCCTTTCTCTGTGCGTACCAGCACCCATTGCCGATCCTGTTGCGGAGTCAGTTCGGCAGCAAGGTATCCGATTGTGATGTCCGAAAGGCTGTTCAGGTAATCGAAACAGCACATGCAGGCCTGCGGAAAGATATTGGGGTTGGAGAGCTCCTGAGGCAGGCTGAAATAGGGTATTTTTTCCGTCGAACCGTCATTGTGGCGGATGTGAATCCGAAAATCCTGCATGAACTCCATGTGGAGGGCTGTTGCGGGAGATGCCGATATCCGTTCAAGCACCCAGGGCCATCGGCTCCGGTCGATGTTATCGACACAAGGTATGCCGATGGTGTAGATTTCCATCTCCTGCAGATAAGGGAACCGTTCGCGGAAATCGCGAAGTATGTGCAGATGGCATGCCGCACCGATGACCAGAATTTTTTTCAATCCCTGACAATATGCCGTCTGCAGAGAGCGAAGCACCGGAGAGAGTACCGGCTTGTTGCCTCTCGACTCGTAAATCTCCTCGCTGCTGCAGGCAAGCACCGGAACGGAAAAAAAATGTTGTTCCGGATTTCGGTGAAGGGTTACAATGCCATCGACAAGTTTTCTCTCGAAAGCCTTTGTTGCCATCGCCGTGATAATTCCGCTCCACTGGGCATCAGGTATCCGTTGTTTCATCCGGGCGGTAAATCGTTCGATTGTAATCCCAAAACGCATTTCAACCGGATCTTCAAGGGTTCTTTCACGTCCGAACAGCCGTTTTTCAAGATCTCCAAGCCAGCCGTTTTTGAAGACACAGCTCTGGATGCTTTCGTGCGCCGGCCACTCCTGAATTGAGCAAAGTCCGCATGCGCTGCAAATTCCTTTTCCCATCCGTAAAGGGTTTGTGAAATGATAGAGATATTGTTGGCGGCCATTTCTATTCCTGAAAGTTCCATTCTCAGCAACTGAAAAGATAATGCCCTGAATTGCATATCGGATTATCGGAAGATACCAATGGCGGCATCATATATGTCGTGGATTGCGCTATTATTGGCCTGAGTTTTCTCGCCAGGGAGCGTTATTCGATGTTGTCTCATACAGCATGCTGCGATCGAAACCAGTGCCCTCCGGAAGATGAGCCTCTGCAATCAGGCTTCCAGGTGAAACGGGTGGCCGAAGTGTCGTTTTGATTTACAGGTAGACAGCGAAATAATAGATATTTTTTTTGATCTCGCTGATCACGAAGCGGTAGCCGATTTTGCTTTTCCACCAGAACACGGTGTTCCACCAGTCAGGTTCGGTGGCGACAAGGATGATTTGTTTCGATGATCCTTCGAAGACCCTGCTCCATGTTTGGTGAATTCTGAGCATATGGGGGGGATCGCTGACAACAATGGCTCTGCTCCACTCTTTTTTCTGCAAGGTTTCCGCAGCGTTGATAGCTTCTTCCCAGGTTGTTTCAGATTCGGTATCTACTTTTATGGCTTTTTTGGGTACTCCAAGCGCCCTCATGCGTTTTTCACGCCAGTTAGGTTGTCCCGGACGGTAGAACTTCCCGTCGATCCCCGTAAGGAGCACGTTGGGGGCATAGCCTGCGTTGTAGAGCTCCGCTCCTTTTTCAACTCTTAATCCGTTATCGCCGCCGAGTACGATGATCACATCGGCTTTCTGTGGCTTCTGGGCAGGGAAGGAAACGACAAGCCCAAGACTCAGGAATATGATACCGGCAAAGACGGCGGCAGAGAATATGGATACGGCAAGAAAGGTGAAGAAGGATTTAATCATGCATGTACCCGGAAAAAATTCATGGCTGGGTTCCTGGGTAATGCGTTCCGGGAACTGCAGCGGACGGATTTGTTTCAGAAGTCTGGTGGATGATGATGGCATTTTTTACGATATCATGCAAAAAAAATCGACTGAGATAATGTGCAAGGGCTCTGTTTTCCGGAAGACAAGAATACTCGAAGACGTCGATAGCGTCTTTTTGTGTGTATTGTTTCGAGACAAATTGTCCCAATTTCTCTTGCAAGGAGAGACGATAATTCAGGATAATGCTTAAAAAATATTGTTTTTGATGCTTTTTGACGTTCAGGTATGGTATTTGCTTTAAAAGTGTAAAGCACAGTATCCACAATAAAAACGAAGATTATTATGATCTACCTTCTTTCTTCATTGCTGGTGTACATTTTTATTGCCGGGGTACAGAATTTTTATAACAGAGGCATGAGATCAAAGATTGCGGTAGTTGCTGATTTTTCCGGTGTCGGCATCATTACTTTTATGATCCTTTCAGGTATAGTGCAGTAAAGGCTGGCGAAAGATCTTTAAGAGTATATTTTTTTGTTTACAGGGACGGCATTACCTTTGTTGTAGTGCTGTCTTTTTTTTTGTAAGGAGTTATTCCTGTTTTTATTCAGGCAGGATGCAGGGCTATTGCTGTAATGATTTATGCTATGACGAATAGATTGAGGTTGTTTTTTTTGCTGTTGCTTTATTGTATTGGCACCGTTTTTCCGGCTCATGCCGCAGTTTTCAGAACCGGCATCGATGTGCTCGATGCCGATCGGTGTGGAGTAATGCGCGGAAAAAAGGTCGCGTTCATTACCAATGCCGCAGCGTTGACGTTTAAAGGAGAGCCAGGTTATGCCGTGTTGCTTCGGAACGGAGTGGATTTGCGATTTCTCATGGCTCCGGAGCATGGTTTCTCCGTCAGTGTTGAGGCCGGAAAGAGTGTGCCCGGAACTGTGATTGGCGATGCCCTTCGCGTTTATTCTCTGTATGGCGCATCGAAGATACCTGATGAAAGCCTGCTGAAATCCGTTGATGTAGTTGCGTTCGACCTTCAGGATGTCGGCGCTCGCTGTTATACCTATATATCCACCATGATGCTTGCCATGGAAGCGTGCGAAAAAGCCGGCAGGACTTTTATGGTGCTTGATCGTCCAAATCCGGTTTCACCGCTTGCTCCTTCGGGTTTTATGCTCGAAAAAGGCTATGAGTCATTTGTAAGCGCTGTCGATGTGCCGTTCTTACACGGCATGACTATCGGCGAAATCGCGCTGTTCCTGCAGAAAAGCCGTTTCAGGACACTGCGTTTGCAGGTTATTCCCATGGAGGGTTACGACAGAAGGCTTTTCGGTGATGAATTGCCGGGATTTACCTTCAGGAGCCCATCGCCAAACATCAGGAATGTCGAAACGGCAATTGTGTATCCAGCTACAGTAATGCTTGAGGCAACTGCGGTAAGTGAGGGTCGGGGAACCGATTTGCCGTTCCTGCAGTTTGGCGCCCCTTTTATCAGGACAGGTGAGCTTGTAAGACAACTTGCCTTATATGAACTTCCGGGGGTTGTTTTCCGTCCTGCCGATTTCACTCCCGTTTCGGGTAAGTTCAAGGGCGAGCGATGCGGCGGGGTGCGGATTTCCGTTACCGATCGAAAGCGATTCCATCCGTTTGCGACTTCGGCTGCTATCATGCTATCGCTGCATCGCAACTATCCGGAGATGCTCGGACTTGACAAAGGTACGGACTTTTTTGATAAACTTGCGGGGACTTCCCGGTTCAGACGTATGATTGCCGCAGATGAACCATTGTCGCGCATCGTCGATGCCGCCAACAGTAATGTAGAGGCGTTCATCCTGAACAATCGGGACGTAAGGCTATATCCTTGATCAGGTCTACCTGGGTGCCCGATATGAACCAGTCAGCCCTTCTGCAGAAAAGAGGATCTGCCAGAGTTGCAGCGACCGTGCCTTGAATGCTCCTGCGCAGCTCAGCAGATAATAGTTCCACATGCGGCGGAAGGATTCTGAATGGCGTTCTTTTATCGTATTCCAATGTGTTTCGAAATTTTTATGCCAAGCTGTAAGCGTAAGATAGTAGTCAAATGCGAAAGCGTGCCAGTCTTCCAATATGAAAAGCCCTTCCGCAGCACGGGTGATCTGGCTTGCAGATGGTATCATGGAGTTTGGAAAAATGTAGCGGCATATCCATGGATCGACATTTACGCAGGGCTCGTTGCCACCGATAGTGTGCAGAAGGCTCAGTCCTCCTGGTTTCAGGCATCGTTTTATCGTGGTAAAATATTCGCCGTAGTTTTTATGTCCGACATGCTCGAACATGCCGATTGAGTAGATGCGGTCATAGGAGCCTTCGATGTTCCGGTAGTCCGTTAGCGCAATGGTTATCGGCAGGTTTTTGCACGCTTGCCGGGCTTCAACTGCCTGTTCATTCGATATGGTTACGGCGGTTACCTTGACGCCATAACGTTCAGCGGCGAATCTGGCGGCACCTCCCCAACCACAACCAATATCCAGCAGGTGCATGCCGGGTTCAAGCATGAGCTTGTCGAAAATCAGCCTGAGTTTACATTCCTGAGCGTCATCGAGGTTATTGACGTCCTTCCAGTATCCGCAGCTGTATATCATGCGTTTGTCGAGCATAGCCCTGAAAAGATCGTTGCCGGTATCGTAGTGTTTTTCACCAACGACAAATGATCTGGACTTTGTCTGCAGGTTGAAGAGCCGTCCGGCAATTTTGCCTGCAATGTTTTCAATTGGCTGTACTTTTTCGTTGGCACGTGAACGGAGGAGCCGGTAAAATAATTCGTCGATCGCGTCACACTCCCACCATCCGTTCATATAAGATTCCCCGAGACCAAGGTTTCCTTGAGTTATCGCTCTGCGAAAGACTTCAGGGTTATATATATGGACGTCATGTTTTTCTTTTCCTCCTATGGAGATTCCGGCAGCGTTGAATATCGTTTCAAGCTGCTTTTTGAAGCGATTATTCGGCATGGCATGAATTTCAAGGATTTGTCGGGTTGTTAACGCACGTATCCGATAAGGTTCTCGGTACCCTGAACATGCCTTCTACTCCTGACGGAGAAAAGAGCACCTGCCAGAGTTGGACATGTCGGGCCCGAAATGAACCAGCAGCGCTGAGCAGATAGTAGCGCCACATCCTGAAAAAGCGATCGCTGTATCTGCTTCCGAAAGCTGTGCGATGCGTTTCGATATTGTCATTCCAGGCTTTCAGGGTAAGAAAGTAGTCGTGTCCGAATGATTGCCAGTCTTCAATTACCAGCTTGCTTTCCGATGATCGGGTTATATGGTCTGCGGACGGAAGCATTGAATTGGGAAAGATGTAGCGGTTTGTCCATTTGTCGGTATTCGTGCCGGTTCGGTTGCTTCCGATGGTATGCAGGAGAAAGAGTCCGTCAGGCTTCAGCGAGTTGCGGACCATCTGAAAGTAGGCTCGGTAGTTTTTATGCCCGACATGCTCGAACATGCCGATCGAGTATATGCGGTCATATGTTCCGGAGAGAGCCCGGTAGTCCATGAGTTGTATGTCGATGGGAAGACCTGCGCAGCGTTCTCTGGCCAGTTGTTCCTGTTCGGTCGATATGGTTATCCCGGTTACCTTGGCTCCATAGCGCTCGGCCGCGAATCTGGCCGCCCCTCCCCAACCGCAGCCGATATCGAGGATGTGCATGCCTGGTTCGAGCTTGAGTTTTTGGAAAACCAGCTGTAATTTTCTTTCCTGTGCCTGATCGAGATTACGGGCGTTTTCCCAGTATCCGCAACTGTAGATCATGCGCTTGTCAAGCATTGTCTGGTAGAGGTCGTTACCGATATTGTAATGCGTTTCTCCAACAGTGAACGATCTTCCTGGATTCTGCAGGTTCACGATACTGCCGACAATCGAACCTAAGAAGCGGGGGAGTCCGGAGACCTGTTTATCCAGTCTATTGCGGAGCACCCGATAGAAAAAATCGTCGAGAGCTTCGCAATCCCACCACCCGTCCATATATGATTCACCGGTACCAAGATGGGCTTCGGTCAGCACCCGTTTGAAAAAACGGTCATCATGCACCTGAATATCCCAAGGTTCCTTGCCGTCAACGGTTATACCGGCATTTTCAAGAAGGAGCTGCAGTTTCCGTTTGAAAATAAAGGCAGCCATATGTAGACGACATGGTTTATGAAGGCTGTAAAACCGACTTTCTGTACTCTATTTTGCTTTAACAAATAAAGCCTTTTAAATAGTTCACTTCCGGTGGAGAGATGGTGCGTTTTCGGCAAAGTTTTCAAGGATAAAAAAGAGATGAGTCAGACAGTCGAGCAGTTTGACCATTCTGTCTGGCAAAACCGAGAAGTGGGTGGTGGGGGGAGGGGGGTGGTCACTTGCTGTTTTTTTTCGGACGACCGCGTTTTTTCTGGAGTCCGCCGTTCTTGTCAGATGAACTGGTTTCCGGATCTGTTTCGATCTCCGGGTTTTCGTCAGTCATCTCTTCATCCAGGCTGAGATCGTGGATGATCGTTTCGTCGATGACGAGTATCTCGTCGCAGATCTCATCGGCAGTTTCATCGGTGATTTCTGCGGTGGCTTTTCCCCTTCCTCCGCGCTTGTTTTTCATTGCGGGTTCGATGAGGGTCATGACTTCGTTAATGGAAGAAAATATATAGAGTTGTTTGTCGAGATTGGTGAGTTTGAGAATATCCTTTATTTGCTGGCAGAGCGAGACGAAAATGGCAAGTCCTCTGCACTGATTGGAAAGCTGGTGGGCTAAGAGCATGGCACTGATTCCGCTCGAATCAATGGCTTTTACCTGAGTAAAGTCGATGATGAGATTTCTGCTGTTTTCCTGTTGCAGAAGATTTTCGATTGTTTGCCGGAAACAGGCCGAGTGCCGAAAATCGAAAACCTCCTCTTCAAGTTTTAAAATGGTCAACTCTTTGCGGGACGATACCGAGTTTTTCATGGCATTACTTCCTGTTAGCTCTTGAAGAGTGCGGATATCTCTCTGCGGCTTTCACCGGGCAGTGAGTTTTTAACCGTCGCTTTGTCTGCGTTTATTTCTGTAATTATGTGAACGCAGAACATTTCCAGGCGGCCGGGCGGCGTTATGCTTCATGCAGAGCACGGCAACATTCGGCAATCAATGCTCCCATAGCTGCAGAATCATCAGGAACGTCTACCCAGTTAACATTAAGCCTATTTTTAAAAAAAGTCAACTGGCGTTTTGCATAATTGCGGGTATGCTGTTTAATGAGCGTAACCGCAGCAGCAAAGCTTGTCCGGCCATCAAAGAAATGAAACAGTTCCTTATAACCTACAGTATTCAGAGCGCTCATATCACCTGAGCTGTTATTGCAATAATATGTTTCATATAAATAAGCGGCTTCCTTGCAGAGTCCGGCATCAATCATTGAATTTACTCTCATATTGATACGCTCGTAAAGGCGAGTTCTGGGCATGTTGAGTCCGATGGTACGGAATTTCAGAAAAGGAATATTTTGGTTCAGCTGCAGCTCGGTTACGGTTTTTCCCGTGATGGCTATGATTTCAAGGCTGCGGATAAGCCGGTGAGTTTTGGATGCATCAAGTTTTTCGGCCTGGTCGGGATCAAGTTTTCTGAGGTTTTCATAGAGTTTGTCGCTGCCATACCGGTCGAGTTCGGCTGTAAGCCGACGGCGTATTTCGGGATCGCCGGGAGGAAGGTCAGCAAAGCCTTTAAGCAGTCCTTCAATATAGAGGGTCGAGCCTCCGACAACAACGGCATATTTTCCCCTTCGTTGAATAGCTCTAATTCTTTCGGAGGCTTCCGATGCGAATTCGCCGGCAGTGAATGTTTCTCCGATCGATTTTTCGTTGATGAAATGATGCCTTATCTCGCAGAGTTCCTCTTCGGAAGGTTTTGCCGATCCTATTGTGATTTCGCGGTAAATCTGCCGGGAGTCGGCTGAGACGATTTCGCCATCAACCGTTCTGGCGATATTCAGGGCAAGGGCGCTTTTTCCTGATGCTGTGGGGCCGGTAATAACAAGTACCTGTTTTTCCGGGATTCCGGATTCATTGGTGGCCATGATCACAGGCCAGGGATGAAGCTTTTCAAAGCAAGATAGAGTCTTGAGACCGGCAGCCCCACAACATTGTAGTAGCAACCCTTGATGCGCCGGACGTAACAGGCCATGATAGGGTCCTGTATGCCATAGGAACCGGCCTTATCAAACGGCTTTATTTGTTCAATGTAGCGCCTGATTTCCCTGTCGTCAATCGGTTCGAAGGTTACTTCGGTCGTTACGCATTCGCAGTGCTGATGAGAATCCGAGATTACGGAAAAACCGGTATGGACCTTGTGAGTATTGTTCTGCAGATTATGCAGCATTCGGAAAGCGTCTTCGTATCCTGACGGTTTGCCGAGAACGGAGTGCCCGTGATCGACGATAGTGTCAGCACCTATAATTACGGCCGGCACGGTTCCTCTATAGGCTGCTTTAGCGGCTTTCGCTTTATGAATGGCAATTTCCTGCACGTTTTCTTCAATGCTATTTATCGGGTCGAACGTTTCGTCAGCACCGACCGACAGGGTGGTGAAGGGCAGGCCCAGCAGCGACAGCAGTTCTCGTCTTCTTGGCGATTGCGAAGCGAGGATAAGATGCGGAGTTATCATTGGCATGCTATTGCAGGTTGTTCCAGCCTCTTCGGTTAAGATCGGAATAAATCAGCCATCCCGAAAAAGCTGCGGCCGAGAAATAGAGCGCTGCGGTTACGGGTTCTCCGAATATGAGTTTTCCGGTTCCGAACAGAGCCGAGTATACCAGAATGATGCCGAGCAGCCAGTCGAGAAAAAGTCTTGCGAATCCCTTGTCCGATTCTACATCGGGCATGGTTGCCGCAATTTTTTTCCAGAGTACCCCTCCGACTCTTGTCGTACGATAAAAAGAGCGGAGCGTCTCTTTTTCGGTGGGAGGAGTAAGAAAGGTGACCATGAGCGTGACCGATATGGTGAAGAGTACGATGATGAAGAGCGAGACCGGAAAGACAATGTCTGTTATGGATGCCAGCCAGCTGTAGGCAACGAACGGGGCAACCATGGAGGTGATTTCGCTCCATGCGTTCAGACGCCACCAGAACCAGCGCATGATGAGCACAAAGCCGGTTCCGGCTCCGCACTGGATGATGAATTCCCAGGCTCCAGTGATGGTGTCGAGCACGAAAAATGTGATATAGAGAGCGAAGAGTGCCGTGAGTGCCGTGACGGCTTTCGATACCAGCACATAGTGCCGGCTGTCACCTTCGGTTCTGATGAAGCGTTTGTAAAAGTCGTTGATCAGGTAGCTCGTGCCCCAGTTCAGATGCGTTGCCAGCGTAGACATATATGCAGCAAGGAATGCCGCAACCAGGAGCCCTCTCAGGCCGGGAGGAAGAACAGCTTTCATGACATAGACGAACCCGTCTTCTTTTTCTGCGGCAGGAAGGTCCGGAAACATGACGAGACTTACAAGACCTACGATAATCCATGGCCATGGCCTGACGGCATAATGGGCGATGGTGAACCAGAGCGTGGCAAGAAGAGAGTGTTTTTCATCTTTGGCGCTCATCATTCGTTGGGCTACGTAACCTCCGCCGCCTGGTTCTGCGCCCGGATACCAGGATGCCCACCATTGAACGAATGCCATAGCGGCAAACGATGCGAAAGGCATGGCGAATGCGCCATGCTGAGCGGTTGTCGATGAAGGCGTTGTCGAGATGGCGGGAAAAAAATCGAACATCCATGCGGGCAGCGCGCCTTTCAGTCCTCCTGCTGCGATGACGGAAGGATGCTGCATAGCCAGTACCGCAAGGATGATGCATCCGGTCATGGCGATGACAAACTGAATGGCATCGGTGATCGTAACGCCCCAGAGGCCTGAGAGGCCGGAATAGACCGTCGTCAGAATGACCAGCATGACGATGGTGAGTTCCGGATTCAGTTCCGGCATCATGATCCGAATGATCTTGAACATGGCGAGGTTGACCCAGCCGATAATGATCGCATTGATGAAAAGACCAAAATAGACAGCTTTGAAACCTCGCAGAAACGATGCCGCTTTGCCGCTGTATCGCAATTCTATGAATTCCAGGTCGGTCAGTATGTTAGCCCGCCGCCAGAGTCGTGCGAAGAAAAAAACGGTAAGCATTCCACCAGAGACGAAGGTCCACCAGATCCAGTTTCCAGCAATGCCGTTTTTAGCCACAAATCCGGCTACGGCCAGGGGGGTGTCGGCGGCAAACGTGGTTGCCACCATCCCGGTTCCGGCAAGCCACCATGGAAGCTTGCGTCCGGAGAGAAAGAACTCTCCTACGTTTTTCGATGCTCGCGATGAAAACAGCAGGCCGATTGCCAGCGTCAGAATCAGGTAGCCGACAATGAACGAATAATCAAGAACGGAGAACTGTTCCATAGGTCTTTCTGCGGTTTTATTCTGCATGACGGCATAGACGCCTGCCGCCTGCCGTTGTCATCGCTTCATAGGGAAAGATTACGCCTCGATTCTCGATAGATCGAGAAAGCTCTGGTAGCGGTCCTCGATTTCCAGAAGGTCGAGAGCATTAAGGCGCTCGGTACCGAATTTTTCGACGCAGAAGCTCGCCATAGCGCTGCCGTAGAGTACGCTTTTGCGCAAATCGAGGTCGGTGACGGATTTGCAGCGAGAGAGGTGGCCGATAAAGCCCCCCGCAAAGGTGTCGCCGGCTCCGGTCGGATCGTAGATGGATTCGAGCGGGTATGCGGGTGCTGCGAAGATGCCGTTGTCGGTAAAGAGCAGTGCTCCGTGCTCACCTTTTTTGATGATCAGGATTTTCGGGCCCATCGCGCGAATGATTCTTGCCGATTTTACAAGATTCGGATCACCGCTGAGAATGCGGGCCTCACTGTCGTTGATAATGAAGATATCGACGCGCTCAAGAGTTTTTTTCAGTTCTTCGGGCTTGCCCTCGATCCAGAAGTTCATGGTATCACAGATAACCATTTTCGGAGCCGTGATCTGGTCGAGCACCTTGACCTGCAGTTCCGGATCGATGTTTCCGAGGCAGACAAACTCCGATTTCCGGTACTGTTCCGGTACATGGGGATCGAAATCCGCGAAGACGTTGAGTTGAGTATCGAGCGTATCACGGGAGTTCATATCGTAGTGGTAGCGACCGGCCCAGCGGAAAGTTTTGCCGTTATCGATTCGCTGGATGCCCTTGGTATCGATATTTCTGGAGTGGAGCAGGTCGAAGTGCTCATCGGTGAAATCGGCACCAACTACACCCACCATATTGATGTCATCGGTGAAGTAGCTTGCCGAAAGAGCGATGTAGGTTGATGACCCTCCAAGGGTATCGGGGGAGTTGCCGAAGGGGGTTTCGATATCATCAAATGCAAGGGATCCAACGACGAGAATTGACATGATGGTATTATTTTATTTTGGGTTAAAGGGAAAATTCCAAGATAATGATTTCAGAATTCAGTTTTGTTTAGGGATATCAAAAAGCATGCACTGTCCCGGCATGCAGGTTATCGTAAGTTTGTGGTTCGACACCGCATGGTTCAGTTGTGCGACAAGGTCGTGAAGGACGGCATTGCCGAACGAAAATTCGATAGTGCCGGTTTTTGCTTCTTCTCCGTTACTGTTACCGATAAAGAGAAGCGATTGTTTGTCGTTTTTGCGCAGAACGGCAAACAGGTCCGGTTCGGTCACATAGGGCAGGATAATCGAGCCCTGATCTCCGCAAAGGATAAGTTCGGTATAACGGCTTCGAATCGAGAGGATATTTCTTATATGGTCATGCAGCGGTTCCTGGTTGTTTGTGTTTTTCCAGTCGTAACTGCATGAACTGAAAAGCGGGAGTTTGTCAGCCGGAAACATAGCCCGGTCGTTATCGTCGAAGTTCAGGCCGAGGTTGACCGGATGCCACTCACAAAGTTCCATTCCTGAATGAATGAATGGTATGGCAGGAAGTACCGACGTGAGCGTGAAGATAAATGCCGCGCGGTTCCGTCCGGTTTCCATGCCGGGCCAGCGGTGGCAGATCCTTGGCGTGTTATGGTTTTCGCCGGTACCGAAAAATGGCAACGCCACACCGGTTTTGTTGAGATGGTTCAGGAGTCCTTTGATGAAGATGGTGTCGTGAATGACGAATGGAAGCGAACCGAATACCGCATCGAACCCTTCTTCGCGTACTTTCGCAGCCGGATCGAAATTTTCGTCCCAGAAAGCAAAGTCCGGTCTCTGCTGACGAGCGGTCGTTACAATCCGGCGTTTAAGCTGTTCAGGAAGCGCATGACCCATATCAATCATGGCTCCATCGATACCGTATGTTTTCTGGTACCAGGGAATAATCGATTCAATGGTGTTCCAGAGCTCATTGTTGAACGTTTCAGGATCATCAAGGGCAGCATCGTACATCCTGATGGTGTTGTAGGCAATGTAGTTAAAGTCGGGATGGTTATGCATCTTCAGGTAGGTAACGTCGCTCCATGGGGGTTGGCGGTCGTCGGGTGGCCAGTCGGAAAATGCGCCTGCTATGTGGCAAGGCTCTCCGTTTTTGCTGATACCGGAGTAGGCTTCATGCTTTAGTTCGATGGTGCCGGGAGCCGTTACGAACATATCGGTATACTCACGAGGTGGCACCGGAAGATTGTTGAGGTCATGCTTGTCAACCTTTTCGTAGATGACGTTCAGGGTTGAGGAGTCGAAAGCCGGCGGGCCGTAAGGTTTCATTCCTTTTTTCCCCGATATCCAGTAGAACCATGAAGGATGTTCTGTTATCCAGCAGCTGTCGATGGCAGCTGTTCGAAAGACGAATTCGAATACGACCCTCATGCCAAGCAGATGCGCAGCTTCGATAAAGGCTTTGAGGAGGAACTCGGATGTAAGCCCGAGGGCAGGTTCGTCAAGCATCGGATCGATTGAAAAAGGATCTTTGACAGCATAGGGCGAACCGAGATTTCCTTTTCTATTAGCCATACCGATGGAGGTGAGCGGCAGCAGATAGACCGTATTCGCTCCAAGCGAAGCGATGTAAGGCAGCAGCGCGATTGCCTTCAGAAGGGTTCCGGTTTCCCTGAACCCTATTGAGAGGGATGTCTCGCAGAGATCGCCATCCATGTCGTGGTCGAAAGCCGTGGTAAGCCTTACGAAAAGATTGTAGACGACAGCATGTTCGCTCCATGAGTGGTTTCGATTTACGTCTACTGAATCGGTACATGGGTGATCAAGAATATTCCGGACGATTTCCGCATAATAGGTGCCGGGCTGAACGGATACGACGCCGGTACTGTTGTCTGTCCAGATCGCAGGTACATGGTACAGCTGTCCGTCAGGTAACTTCGGTAACTGCAGGAGGCGATGCAGAAGGGATTCAATATGGGTATGTTGCACGATTGATGTTGTGTTGTTCAGGTTTAATCTCTTATCATTATTGAAAAATATCCAGCACAAGATAGCGATTTCCTTTTTATGAGAAACATATGCCTGCATGTTGAGTACGACGGTACCGACTATTGCGGCTGGCAGCGTCAGCAAGGCTCCATTCCGACCGTTCAGGGGAAACTTGAATCCATTCTGAGGCTGATTCTTCAGGAGCAAGTCGAATTGATGGCGGCAGGAAGGACTGATAAGGGAGTGCATGCGCGTGGACAGGTCGTGAACTTCATGACCGCATCGAAAATGGATCTCCACAGGATGGTTTATGCGCTTAACAGGCTTCTTCCTGCGACTATAAGGGTTTCCGGCTCAAAGGTAGAAACCGCTGATTTCCATGCACGGTTCAGCGCAAAAGAACGCGAGTATCGCTATTTTCTGATTGAACGGCCTTCCGCGCTCCGGCAGCGGTTTACAGGCTGTTCAGGAGTTCCTCTCGATCTTTCAGCCATGCAGCATGCTGCAGGATTTGTTGTCGGTGTACATGATTTTTCGGTCTTTTCAAAAGAACCATCCGGTCACACAGGTCTTTTCTGCAATGTGACATCATGCATATGGACCGGTGAAGATGATCAGTTTGTTTTAAGTATTACAGCAAACAGATTTCTTCGTTCCATGGTACGATATCTGGTCAGTGCCATGATTGCCATCGGCAGAGGCGAACGTAGGGCGGAAGATTTCGGTATGGTTCTTGAAACCGGCAAACCCTCATTTCCTCTTGTACCGGCAGCACCCGGAGGCCTTTTCTTATGGGAGGTAAGGTATTGACCTTCGATATACTATCATTGAACGCCGATGTGGCGTTATCAGGATAAGTTATATTATCGCTCTGCTTAATCGTACTTCTGCAACTGTTATTGCGTAACCGGATTGCTGCATTGTTCCGATGAATCGGGATGGAAATTCTCATCCCTAAAGCATCGGGGCGCCTCGTATACACGTATGATGAGCGCTGAAAGTGCAAGGCGAACGGAGCGGAGAAACCGGAGTGTACACGTGGCAGATAAGGATTTCGAGCACCGACAAACGCAGAGCATTTTGGGCTTGCAATAGTTGTGTAGTGGTGGCCATCAGGAACTCCGGATTCTCCGCTCCGTTTGCGCCACTATACTTGCGTTCATTGATGGCGCTTGCGCATCGATAGCTTGCCACACTTTTTAGAGGTGCTCTTGTAATAATCACATACTGTTTTTATGTTACATACTAAGGAGCACTTTATCATTTGCAAGAGAGTTTTTTCCAATCCCCCCTTTAATACTGGATTTCCTGTGAACATCAGTTTCTTTTATAGAGTATGTACCGTATGTTTTTTACTCCTCTTTGTCCATAATGCAATCTCTTCCGGTTTCGCAAAAGAATCCAGAAGGGATGACAGCGATAAATCCTCGGTAGCCGAAATACTTGACAGCCTTGTTTATGCCACCTATTTCAAAGACGAATATTTTTCAACATCTTCGAAAGAGCAGGGTAGACCAGGTTTTCCCTCGCACTTCGTTCCGCAGTACAGCGATTCTGTCTATGCGGCTCGTATAGCCGCACTTGACCGCAAAACGCCGTTCAATCTTGTTTTCAACTCGCATGTCAGAGGATTTATCAGGGTTTATGCTGTTGACAAGCGGAACAGCACTGCGAAGATTCTCGGTCTTAGCAAGGTGTACTTTCCGCTCTTTGAAGAACACTTGGACCGATACAATGTTCCCTTGGAGATGAAGTATCTGGCAATCGTCGAATCGGCGCTCAATCCTACAGCTGTATCCAGAGCCGGAGCGAGGGGTTTATGGCAGTTCATGTACGGTACCGGAAAAATGTACGGTCTTGAATCGTCATCTTTCGTAGAGGATCGTTACGATCCCTATAAAGCCACGCTTGCCGCAAGCCGTCATCTTCGCGATCTCTATAAAATCTACGGTGACTGGTTTCTTGCTCTTGCGGCATACAATTCCGGCCCAGGCAATGTCAACAAGGCTATTCGGCGTGCCGGAGGGGTAAAGGATTACTGGGCGATATGGGATTATCTGCCCGCCGAAACCCGTGGTTATGTTCCCGCATTCATTGCCGTGAACTACATCATGAACTATTACAAAGAGCATAATATCATTCCCGTCGAACCCGGTTATCTCTATCATGACATCGATACGCTCCGGGTATCGAGGATGCTATCTTTCGAGCAGATAAACGAGACGATAGGCGTTTCCATGCAGGATCTCCAGTTTCTCAATCCGCAGTACAAACTTGGCATTATTCCTGCTGCCGGCTATTCTTCGAATGTCATCAGACTCCCCCGTCGTTTTATCGGGCAGTTTCAGCGCAGGGAGCAGGAGATCTACGCATATAAGTCGAAAAGTGTGCTTGAGCGCGAGCAGCTTCTGACTCGTGTTCAGAGTTTCGAGGCAGATGCGCCCCCGCCGGCGAGTATCGTCAGCTCATCAGGAGCGGTGCGCAAGGTTCATTTTGTGCGGAAAGGGCAGGATATCGGCATGATCGCCCGTTATTATCGATGCGAACCGAGCGAAATTGTTCGCTGGAACAACCTGCAGAGCACTTCGCTTACGCCCGGCCAGCAGTTGATTGTTTTTGACGGGGACGATCAGGTTTCAGCCAATACCGCCGTGTCGGCGACTGTTCCGGTTTCATCGCAGGAGGAATCGAGGCCCAATACTGCAGCGGCAGCGAAAAAAAAGGAGAGGCTCGATCTTCATACGGTTAAACGGGGCGAGACCATCGCGTCGATTTCCAGAGAGTATGGGGTGAGCATCCGCGATATAGCGGAACGGAACGGATTGACGGGACGAATGTCCATACAGCCGGGTCAGAAGATTACCATCGGCAGTTCCGTGAAAAACGCATCTTCGAGAAAGAGCAGATCTGCAATGGTAAAATATCATAAAGTAAAAAAAGGGGATACCCTGATATCGATAGCCGATCGCTATGGGGTGAGCATAGGTGAGCTTACCCGATGGAACAATATCGGCGTAAAGAAGCCGATAAAGCCTGGTCAGAAACTAAAGGTAGCTTCCCGCTGACTTGTTATTTACGTCTTGAAAAACCGACTGATACCGTCGTGGAAGCGTGTCTGTTTCGGGGTGTTAATTGTTTCCTTTGTCCTGTTACAATAACCGATAATTTTTATTATCTTGAGCCTTTTCAGCTTGCTCAACAGATGGAGAACAATGGTTGGTCGGAAAAGATTTATCAATTCTTCAAAAAGAGATTTAAAAACGTATGCGTAATATCATCTTTACCGGAAAGGGCGGCGTAGGTAAGACCTCTGTCGCAGCAGCTACGGCACTGAAGGCTGCAGACATGGGTTACAAAACCCTCATCATGTCTACCGATCCGGCTCACAGTCTGGGTGACTCGCTTGATGTTCAGTTAGGGCCTTCACCTGTCAAGGTTGCGGAAAACCTCTGGGCTCAGGAAGTCAGTGTTTTCGGCGACCTCAATCTGAACTGGGACGTTGTCAGGGAGCACTTCGCTCATCTGATGGCATCTCGCGGGATTGAAGGCGTCTATGCCGAAGAAATGGGTGTGCTCCCGGGCATGGAAGAACTTTTCTCGCTTTCCTACATCAAGAGGTATAATGAGGAACAGAAAGACTACGATCTGCTTGTTGTCGACTGCGCCCCTACAGGCGAAACGCTTCGTCTGCTTTCGTTGCCTGAAACATTCGGATGGTTTATCAAATTTATCCGCAATGTCGAGAAATATATGGTCAAGCCGGTTATCAGGCCTCTTTCGAAGAAGATCAGAAAAATCGATGATTTTGTGGCCCCTGAAGAGGTATACGAAAAAGTTGATAATCTGTTTTCTTCAACCGAGGGCATTATCGATCTGCTTGCCGACGGTTCGAAATCGACGGTGCGTCTGGTCATGAACCCGGAAAAAATGGTTATCAAGGAGTCGATGCGTGCATTGACTTACCTGAACCTCTACGGTATTACTGTTGACAGCATTACCATCAACAGGGTTATGCCCGACCAGAGCAGCGATCCCTATTTCCAGAGATGGCGCGGTATTCAGCAGAAGTATATCGAGCAGATTCAGGATGCTTTCGCACCCATTCCGATTGCGGAAGTACCATTGTTCGAAAATGAGGTTGTCGGTCTCGAGATGCTTCGCAAAGTTGGTGCAAAGGTTTATCCTGACAAGAATCCTCTTGATATTTTCTTCAAGGAGGATCCAATCAATATCACAAAGGTGTCTGAAGGTCACTACAAGGTTCGCGTAAGGCTGCCTTTCATGGAAAATATGGGCATGGAGCCAAAAATTCTCAAAATGGGCGACGATCTTACTATCCGTATCGGCGATTATCAGAAAATCGTGGCTCTGCCGATTTTTCTTGCCGGCATGGAATCCACCGGAGCTTCATTTGAAGATAAATGGCTCAATATCGACTTTGCCAAACAGTAGTAGTTGTTTTTGTTCCAGTAAAAAAACCTGCCCCGAAAGGCAGGTTTTTTTTGTCAGTAGGGAAGAACTCTTCAGATAGAGATAACCGCGGCTTCCGAGACGCCGTCAACCAGTTTAATTTCATTGAGAAGGGTGTCTTCGACAGTACCATCCACAACGATGGCAGTCATGGCGAGCAGTTTTTCCTCATCCCGCGAAAGCGCTACATAGGCGACGTTGAGGTTGTGCTGCAGCAGGTGCTGGGTTACATTGGCAATAACGCCCGGCTTGTCGATGTTGTTGTAGATGATAATGGTGCCTTCCGGTTTGAACTCTACCAGGAACTGGTCGATCATGACGATCCTGATCGCCTTGTCGCCGAACACCGTTCCCCCTATCATCCGTTTTTTCGTGCCGTTTTCAAGTTCCACACGGATGAGATTGGTGTAATCGGGATTTTCCTTCTCGAATTTCTGCTCGAGGCTAATGCCCATTTCGGCAGCCATTGTGAAAACATTGATATAGTTGGTATCGTTTGACTGACGCACGTCGAGAAACCCTTTGAGTGCCGCAGCGGCAATAACTTCGCCGTACTTCTGAAGATATTCTCCTGAAGTTCTGATCGTCATGGTGTGGGCCTCGAGCGTTGTGATCTGGGCAAGCGTGGATCCGAGCTTTTCAGCCAGCGTAAGATATGAACTGACACCCGGAGCCTGCGCAAGCTCTACCGCCGAAGCGTTTACAGCCCCTTCAAGCCGGCCTTTTTGTTTCCATTCGACAATCTGCACGGCAATCTGCACGGCTACTTTCTGCTGAGCTTCGTTGGTGGATGCGGCGATGTGCGGCGTGACGACAATCCGTTCGAGTTTGAGCAGGGGATTGTCGGCATTGACCGGTTCGGATTCAAAGACGTCGAGCGCTGCAGCAGCGACCTTTCCTGAGGTTACAGCGTCGGCAAGATCCTCTTCATTAACGATGCCGCCTCTGGCGCAATTGACGATGATGACGCCCGTTTTCATAAGGGCGAAGGTTTCATTGGAGATAAGGTTTCGGGTCGATTCGTTAAGCGAGGAGTGGATGGTGATGACGTCCGCCCGGCTGAAATTCTCATGCAGCGGCAGCAATTCAATATTCAGATGTGCGGCATACTCGTCAGGAATCATCGGGTCGTAGGCGATGGTTTTCATACCGAACGCCTGCATGCGGGATGCTACCTCTCGTCCGATTTTGCCAAGTCCGATGATGGAGATGGTTTTACCCTCGAGTTCGATACCGGTAAATTTTTTCTTGTTCCAGAGTCCGGCTTTGAGTTCCGCGGTCGCCTGGGGGATCATGCGCGCAGCGGCCATAAGCATCCCGCAGGCATGTTCAGCGGCCGATACCGTGTTACCGCCTGGCGTGTTCATGACAATAATTCCGTGGCGGGTAGCGGCTTCGATGTCGATATTGTCTACTCCGGCACCGGCCCGACCTATCAGTTTCAGGTTTTTGCCGCATTCGATAATTTCCGATGTTACTTTTGTCGCACTTCGGACGATCAGCTTGTCGAACTTTCCGATGATCTCTTTAAGCTCTTCCTTGCAGATTTTCGGTTTTTCGGTAACCTCGAAACCGTTGCGTGCAAGAATTTCCGCGCATTGCGGATCGACACCATCAGTAATCAGTACTTTCATGTTGTTTCTGATTGGGATTTCACGGAACGCTGTAAGGCTTTATACCTGATTCGGTTATGAATTGTCGCGAGTGCTTGTGCCATGATTGTTAATATAGGCTTTTTGCGGGTATGCATCACAGTAAATCGAGGATGAAAGGTATCGGCTCTTTTTTTGACGGCATAAGTAGTAGCGGCACTTCCTGTTTGGAATTTATTGCGCTGTTTCCCGATTATATATTCTTCTTTTTTTTATCTTCCAAAGCAATTACATAACAGGAATAAGATTGGTTTCGGTATTTGGAATGGAACAATTACATGATTTACGAGTCTCGCGCATAAAAAGGCTGTCATCGCCAAGGACGCTTAAAGAGCAGCTTCCGGTAGATGATCCAGTCGCCTCGACGGTAAGTTCGGGGCGTCGTGAGATAGAAAATATAATGAATGGCACCGATCGGCGCTTGCTGGTTATCGTAGGCCCATGCTCGATTCATAATGTGGATTCGGCACTCGATTACGCAAAAAGGCTTTCGGTTTTGCGGACTGCATTACAGCAGGAACTGTGCATCATGATGCGGGTGTATTTCGAAAAACCCCGAACGACGGTTGGCTGGAAAGGGTTTATCAATGATCCTCATCTCGATGATTCGTACGATATTGAGCACGGGTTGTATTATGCCCGCAAACTGTTGATCGACATCAACAAGATGGGCATTCCTGCGGCTACCGAGTTTCTCGACCCCATAACGCCGCAGTATGTTGCAGATGTGCTGAGCTGGGCTGCTATAGGAGCGAGAACCATCGAATCACAGACGCACCGTCAGATGGCCAGCGGACTTTCAATGCCTGTCGGATTCAAGAATTCAACGGACGGGCGTCTTGGAGTCGCAGTCGATGCCATACGCTCGGCGATGCACCCGCACAGCTTTCTGGGTATCGATCAGGATGGATTCAGCAGCGTCATCACAACAAAAGGGAATCCCTGCGGTCATCTGGTGCTCAGAGGAGGAGTTACGCCGAACTATGATGCAAAGAGTATCGCCGAGGCTGAGGTTCTGCTTGAAAAAGCCGGTCTCACACAGTTCCTTCTTGTGGATTGCAGTCACGCTAATTCCGGCAAGAAACATTCGCAGCAGCTTAAAGTGTGGGAGAATATCCTTTCACAGAAAGCGGCAGGCAACAGGAGCATCGCCGGCGTTATGATCGAGAGCAATATCTGTTCAGGCAATCAGCCGTTTCCTGAAGATCCTGAGAAGCTACGATACGGCGTCTCGATAACCGACGAGTGCATATCCTGGGAAGAAACCGAACGCATGCTTCGGCAGGGTGCCGAAGTTATGGAAAAAATCATTTCTGAAACATAAGAACCGATTAATAAACACTATACCAACATGAATATCGACCGTCTTGTTTTTGCTGTTGCCGGCTTTTTTGTGCTCGCCAGCGTACTTCTTTCAATCTTCTATCAAAACCAGAACTGGCTCTGGTTTACCGGGTTTGTCGGTTTGAACCTCTTTCAGGCAGCATTCACCGGCTTCTGTCCTATGGCAAAAATTCTTAAAGCAGCAGGGGTGCCTCCCGGAGAAGCTTTCAAATAAAGGGTTGTATATGCCCTCTGTGATTGATTATCCCCCTTTTCGAGGGGGATTTTTACTTTAATCCTTTCTTCTGAAGCATCATGACGCTTGAAATCAGGCAGGTCAGGACAAAGAAAGAGCGCCGGCAGTTCATTACCTTCGCCTGGCAGGTCTATCGTAACGATCCCGAACTGAAGCAATACTGGGTGCCTCCGGTGATCTCCGATTACATGAAAACCCTTGATATCGAGGTTTTTCCGCTCTACGAACATGCCGATCTTGCGATGTTCACGGCATGGAAGGACGGGAAATTGTCCGGTACCATCGCAGCTGTAGAAAACAGGCGCCATAATGAGGTTCATCAGGACCGCGTGGGTTTCTGGGGTTTTTTCGAATGCATCAATGATCAGGAGGTTGCTGATGCGCTCTTTGATGCCGCCGCCGGCTGGCTGAAGATAAAGGGTCTCGATGCCATGCGAGGTCCGGTTAGTCCTTCGATGAACGATCAGTGCGGAATGCTTGTCAAAGGGTTTGACAGTTCCCCGGTCTTTCTCATGCTCTACAATCCGCCCTATTACAACGATCTCGTACTCAAATCAGGGCACCATATCGGACAGGAGTTACTGGCCTGGTATATCGATCAGAGCATTATCGATATTGCTCGGTTGCGAAAGATTGCCGCCCATGTCATGAAGCGCGAAGGGCTCTCAATAAGGATCATGAACATGAAGAACTTTGACTGCGAGATCGAACGGGTCAGAGATATCTACAATAAAGCCTGGGAGAAGAACTGGGGTTTCGTACCCATGACCAATAGAGAGTTCGATTTTATGGCAAAAAGTCTCAAGCCTCTTGCCAATCCGCATTATATCTATTTTGTAGAAGACCGCGACAATCGAACTATTGGTTTTTCTCTCTCGTTGCCGGATGTGAATCAGGCGCTGAAGCATGTTAACGGCAATCCTTTTTCGCCTCTCGGCCTCCTGAAATTTCTCTGGTACAGACGGAAAATCACCATGGTCAGGACCATCACGATGGGCGTCCTTCCGGAATACCGCAACAAGGGGATCGACAGCATTCTCAATACCCATATTGCCGATTACGGCGGCAAGCATGGTGTCTTCGCCAGCGAAATGAGTTGGGTGCTGAAATCCAACGAAGCCATGAGCAAGCTTGCCAAAGTTATAGGCGGCAGACCCTACAAGGAATATGTTATTTATGAGAAGGATATCTGAGGTAAGGACTGATAAACATAATGATTACAAAACAGAAAAGGAGCCGCAAGCGGCTCCTTTTCTGTTTTACACACACGGAGAAAAAAGAACACTGTCGAACTGCGATCAGAACGAAGCCATGAATACGAGGTGAGACTTCTCGGTATCGGGATTGTAGATATACGATGCGGTAAAGCGGTCTTTGGAGACCGATATACCGGTGTTGACGAGCGCAAAGTTATCGCCTTCAAAATCACCGTAGAAATCTTCATCGCCTGCACCGACGAATCCTTTTGCACTGAAGCCGTCCTTGTCGTAGAACTTGTAGTTTGCTTCGAAGTATTTCGCATTATCGGTATCAAGGCCAGCAATGTTCATAGCCGCAAGGAGACCCAGGTTTTCATAGCTGTACCCGATGCTCGCTTCAACAATGTTAGGGCCGTCATCGCTGAAATCAAAAGTATCTCCGAGATCCGGATAATTATAATCGGTTATGGTGAAGGTGAACGGACCGACCGGAACGGTGACATAGAGATCGATTTCCTTGTAACGATCCCCGTTATCCTCGGCAATGGCATAAGAACCCCATGCACCCACTACGATTCCGATGCCGGGAAAGGTATACGAAAGGTTTGGCTGAATAGCTGCCGAGTTGCCGAATTCGCTGCCTCTGAACACATAGCTGCTGACGACGTCAGCGCCTATTTTGAATCCTTCTGCCTGCGCGGTGCTGCCCATTCCGGCGAAAAGCGCTACGGCAAGCGAGGCGATAGTAATTGTTTTTTTCATCAATGTACTCCTGTTTCGTTTGTTGTGTGGTTTCGGGCATCTCGTCTATACGAGATGCCCGTCGTTAGTTAATAAAAAAAATCATCTCAGCCTATAGCATCATTGCCGGTTTCCTCGGTCCTGATGCGGATGCACTGGGGAAGATCGAAGACGAAGATCTTGCCATCTCCGATTTCGCCTGTTTTTGCACCTTTGACGATTGCCTTCACGGTTTTATCGGCATAGTCGTCATTGACTCCAATCTCGACCTTGATCTTCTTCAGCAGGTTGACCTCGCTCGGTACGCCGCGGTAGACCTCGGTGTAGCCTCCCTGAGCGCCGCAGCCGAGAGCGTTGGTCACCGTCATTTTTCTGACCCCCACCTCTGCCAGCGCAGCTTTGACGTCAGTCAGCTTGTGGGGCTGTATCATTGCAACAATGTATTTCATGCGTAAGCTCCGGTTTTATCGTTACTGTGTTGTGAAGATTTCAAATCCATAGTAGGCTTCCTCTTCGTGTTCCGAGATATCGAGACCTTTCATCTCTTCTTCTTTCGTGACGCGAAGGATGCCAGCTGCTTTCAGGATGAAAAACAGTATCAGCATGGTTGCGAATCCCCACAGAGGTATGACGGTCGAGCCGATTATCTGTGCCATGATCGGATGGCCTCCGAAGATACCGGTAGCTATCCCGCCCCAGATGCCGTTGAGGCCATGGACCGGCCATGCGCCTACAGGGTCGTCGATTTTCAGCATATCGAGCAGTTTGATACCCAGTACGACAAGGATACCGGCAACGGAACCGATGATCAGTGCTTCGTTATAGGTAACCGAGTCGCAGTTGGCTGTAATGCCGACAAGGCCTCCAAGCATGCCGTTGAGCGCCATGGTAAGGTCGGGCTTCTTGAAGAGTATCCATGCGAACATCATGGCTATGAATGCGCCTGCGCAAGCTGCAAGAGTGGTGTTTGTGGCGATGAGCATAACGGCATTGGTGTTGTCGCCGCCGACTACTGCAAGCTGGCTGCCCGGGTTGAAGCCGTACCATCCTATCAGAAGAATGAAGACGCCAAGCGTGCTGAGCGCGAGGTTGTGGCCGGGCATTGCGTTGGGTGAGCCGTCCGCGTTGAACCTTCCGATGCGCGGTCCGAGCACGATAGCTCCTGCAAGGCCTGCAAATCCGCCCAGTGCGTGTACAACGAGAGATCCGGCAAAATCATAGAATCCAAGCGCGTTCAGCCATCCGCCGCCCCATTTCCAGAATCCGCTGATAGGATAGACCAGTGAGGTCAGTACCGCAGAATAGATCAGGTACGACTTGAACTGCATCCGGCCAGCCACTGCGCCGGATACGATAGTTGCCGCAGTTGCGGCAAAGGCTACCTGAAAGAGGAAGTCAACGGCAGGATGAAGATTGCCGCCGGCGATTTCAGGCGCATCGGTACCGATCCCGAAACCTCCGAAACCGAACCATCCTCCGCTGAAGGCTTCACCGGGATACATCAGGCCATAGCCGACGAAGTAGAAGAGGATTGCTCCAATCGAGAGGTCCATGAGATTCTTGAACAGGATATTGACCGTGTTCTTTGCAGCGTTAAGGCCTGTTTCCACCAGAGCGAAGCCTGCCTGCATGAACAGGACGAGCACAGCGCAGATAAAGAGAAAGAAATTGTCAATCGCATAAGCGTTGACGGCATCGGCTGCTGGTTCTGCGCCGAAAAGCGGCGGGCTGAACATTGCGGCCCCGAGCAGTACTCCCGGCAGGAGCATTCCCGGTTTCATGTTGAGACGTTTCATACTGATAGCGGTTTACTGTTTGATAAGGCGATTGTTGTTTGTTGAGAAAATCTTGTCGATATTCTGACAGAAATATAAAAATTTAATATAAAAATACAAATACGTAATAAAAAATAAGATTCATGATCTCAATATACTTAAAAAATTAAGTCAATTTTTATTGACTGCGGACTGGTTGTGAAGACGCCGGCATAATGGTAAATTCACGGGTTGCCGTGAGTATTATTCATTTGCCTCTACAGATAAATGAGAAGCCGCAGTATTGTGCTGAAAAGCCGGTGGAACGAGTATGCCGCACTGCGCTGCGTGATTCTTGATATATGCCGTACATCGGGGTACAGTCCGGAATTCGGGGCAATACTGGAGCTTACCGTCAAAGAAGCTTTCGTCAATGCAATTATTCACGGGAACCGCGAACAGGAGGATCTCCCGGTTACGGTGACCTTTGATAAAGATGCAGGGGGCAGAGGTCTTCTGGTCAGCGTGAGCGATTGCGGAATCGGGTTCAGTCCCGAAGACCTTCCCGATCCGTCAGAAGCCTGTCGGCTTATGAAAACCTCGGGCAGGGGAGTTTATCTTATCCGGAGCCATGCTGAAATCGTCGAAGCCCGAAGAAACGATTCCGGTTTTACCTTTTCCTTTCGCTGTTCTCCGTACTGATTTTTATATCATTTAAACTGGTAGCGTATAAAATATGGATATTTCGAAAAGTACAGCATGGGTCTCACTCCAGAAGCATAAAGAGGAGACAGGATCCCGGATAATGCGCCAGCTTTTCGAGGATGACTCAGAGCGGTGTACACGGTTTTCGTCGGAGGCTGCCGGCATCATGCTCGATTATTCGAAAAACAGGATTACGGTCAGGACAATGGAGCTGCTTGTCGAGCTGGCACGAACTGCAGGAGTCGAAGAGAAGCGGGAGAGGATGTTTGGGGGCGATCCGATCAATGTTACGGAAAAGCGTGCGGTTCTGCATGCGGCCTTGCGAACCCCTCCTGGTCGTCCCTTTATTATTGATGGTCTCGATGCTTCTTCAGAAGTGGCAGCGGTGCTCGAGCAGATGAAATCCTTTGCCGGAAAAGTACTGTCGGGAAGCTGGACAGGGTTTACCGGAAAAGCTGTTACCGATGTGGTCAATATAGGCATCGGTGGATCTGATCTTGGGCCGTATATGGTTACTGAAGCGCTCAGGCCTTTTGCGCATGGAGCTATCGATGTGCATTTCGTTTCCAATATCGACGGTACGCATATCAGCGAAACGCTTAAAAAACTCGATCCGGAAACGACGCTGTTCATTGTGGCCTCGAAAACTTTTACCACGCAGGAAACGCTTACCAATGCCCTGAGCGCAAGAGCGTGGTTTCTCGATTATGCCGGCGAAGAACGACATATCGCCAGGCATTTCGCAGCGGTGTCAACAAATCGCAAAAAGGTCGTGGAGTTCGGTATCGACGAGTCGAACATGTTTCGTTTCTGGGACTGGGTTGGCGGAAGGTACTCGCTCTGGTCGTCAATCGGGCTTTCCATCGCCCTTTTTCTCGGTTTCGACAGGTTTTCGGAACTTCTTGGCGGCGCACATGCCATGGACGCACATTTCCGGCAGGCTCCTCTCGAAGAGAATCTACCGGTGATCATGGCCCTGCTTGGAGTCTGGTACAATAATTTTTTCAATACCGCCTCTCATGCGGTTATTCCTTACGATCAGTATCTCCACCGTTTTCCGGCCTATCTTCAGCAGCTTGACATGGAGAGCAACGGCAAAAGGGTAACCTGCGGTGGCGAAACCGTTGGATATGCTACCGGGCCGGTGATCTGGGGCGAACCGGGAACAAATTCCCAGCATGCGTTTTTCCAGCTGTTGCATCAGGGTCCCGGTGTTATTCCGGCGGACTTCATCGTGCCGCTGAAGAGCCAGAATCCGCTGGGTGAGCACCATGACATGCTTGTAGCGAACTGCTTTGCCCAGACTGAGGCGCTGATGAAGGGCAAGACAGCTGAAGAGGCTCGTCAGGAGCTTGTGTCTGCCGGCTGTGACCCCGAGACGCTTGCCATGCTTGTGCCGCACAAGGTTTTTCCCGGAAACCGCCCGACAAATACGCTGGTGTTCGACGAGTTGAACCCCTTTACGCTTGGCGCTCTGATTGCGCTTTACGAGCACAAGGTTTTTGTGCAGGGCGCGATCTGGCAGATCAACTCTTTCGATCAGTGGGGCGTAGAGCTTGGTAAGCAGCTGGCTAAAGCTATTCTTTCTGAACTGCAGGGTGATGTCGATGCGGCAGGGCACGACAGTTCTACCAATGCGCTGATCAATCGTTACAGGCAGAGCCGTCAGAAGTTATCCTGATTTTTCAGGACGAGGATGTAGCGGTCAAGGTTGGGACTCCGCAGCATGCGCCCGTTCATGTCGATCATGATGAACGCAGCTGAGGGGTCCTGCCCGATAATTTCAAGGGACTTTTCGTAGCCAAGAATGAAGAACGCCGTTGCATACGCATCTGCTTTGGCGGGATCCTCAGAAAATACGGTCACGCTTTTCATCCCTTCTGCAGGATAGCCGGTTTCCGGGTCGATGATATGGTGATAGCGTTTACCCTGCCAGAGAAAGAAGTTCTCATACTCTCCGCTTGTGGCAATGCCGCAGGGTTTCAGTATCTGGAAAGCGATAACCGGTTTTTTGCTGGTTTTATTGTCTGGATCTGTAATTCCGGAAGTCCAGTACTGCCGGTTTTTTTTTCCGTGAACATAGAGGTCGCCGCCTGCATTGATGATGAAGTTGTTGATGCCGCGAGATTTCAGCAGTTCGCCCGCCCTCCACGCCGCGTAGCCTTTTGCAATGCCGCCGAAACCGATTTCCATGCCCGTTTTTTTCAGAAAGATGGTTTTTTCAAGCGTATCGAGTTCGATCTGCCGGTAATCGACCAGTCTGCCGGCAATGGCGATACTGTCGGCAGGGGGTGGAGTCTTTCGGTTTTTGATATTCCACAGTCTGCCGAGAGGGCGGAAGGTGACATCAAAAGCTCCATCTGTGATTCGACCTATATCGAGTGATTTACGGGTTACGGTAATGACGGGTTCGGGAACAGCGATTTTTTCCAGACCGGCGGCCCTGTTTGCCTGAGAAACCGGACTTGCCTCCTGCCATTCGCTCAGGTCAGACTCCAGTGATGCGATAAGTCTGAATGCGGCATCGAATGCTGAGCGTGTTTGTTGCTCGTCGTGCGCAGGCCCTTCGGCCTTTATTTTCATCACCGTGCCCATCAGTACTTTTTCCTGCTCGTAGATTCGATGTTCCGAGTCTGAAGATCCACAGCCAAAAAGCGTCAGGAATAGGGCGAAAAGTACAGGGATACGTCTTGAAAAGGTAAACATGCGTACAGGGTTTTTGGTTGCCATGCCGTATGGTTTCGAAAATAATAAAAAATCGAGCTCTCCTTGCGGTTTCAATGCGAATTGTACCTATGTTCTTATAGTGATACAAGTTCGTAAGTATACAGCAGGTTTTTATATGTTTCCGATGTTGCGATATCCTGTATAACAGGATTGACAGGGAGAGTCCGGGACGTTCTGATTTTATGGAGGATACTGCAGTGTTTTATTTTATTCTGACAGGTTTTATCGTTTCTGCTGCGATGCCGCTTCTCTACAGGAGGTTTAACAGGTATTTCGGTGGGCTTGCGGTGTTGCTGCCGCTCTATCTTGTTTTCAGCATTGCCTCGTATTATCCGAATATCGCCGCAGGAGAGGTTATACGGGAAACATATGCATGGGTACCTTCACTTGGTATTAATCTTTCGTTTGTTCTCGACGGACTGAGCTTTACCTTCGCATTGATCATAAGCCTCATCGGTGCGGCAGTTTTTCTCTATGCCGGCACCTATATGAAGCACTATGATCAGGCTTCGAGATTTTTCTTCCTGATCTCCCTGTTCATGACCTCTATGCTTGGGCTCGTGCTTTCCGGCAACATGGCGGCCATGTTCGTTTTCTGGGAACTTACCAGCATAAGTTCTTTTCTTCTTATCGGATTCAGCCATCATAAGGAGCAGTCAAGAAAATCCGCCACACAGGCGCTGCTTGTAACCGGCGGAGGGGGATTGGCCCTTCTTGCCGGCATGATCCTGCTTTTCGGCATTTCCGGTACGCTGGAATTTTCAGAACTCTATCTGCAGCATGACCTTATCGTTAATTCGCCCCTCTATCCCGCCGTAGCCATCCTTGTCATGCTCGGGGCGTTCACCAAATCCGCACAGTTTCCTTTTCATTTCTGGCTTCCCAATGCCATGGCTGCCCCGACGCCGGTAAGCGCGTATCTCCATTCCGCAACCATGGTCAAAGCCGGCATTTACCTGCTTGCAAGGATGAATCACCTGATTGGCGGAACGGCGCTCTGGCAGGATACGCTGCTCATAATCGGAGCGATCACCATGATATTTTCCGCTGCGCTCTCCTTTACCCAGACGGATCTGAAAAAACTTCTTGCCTATTCGACCCTCAGCGTTCTCGGTACCCTGACCATGATGATCGGCATAGGTTCAGAGCTTGCCATAAAAGCATTTTTCATTTACCTGGTTGCGCATTCGCTCTACAAAGGCACTCTTTTTCTGGTTGCAGGCACGATCGATCATGCTGCGGGTACCAGAGATGCCGATATGCTGGGCGGATTGGGTAAGGCGATGCCCATTACCATGGCGACAGCCCTTCTCGCATCATTTTCAATGATGGGCGTCATTCCTCTCGTCGGTTTT
>JAFGMZ010000139.1 GCA_016927285.1 Chlorobiaceae bacterium | reverse complement strand
TTTTGCGTTGCTTTTCGCTCATAACTTGTCCCTTTTTTGGGCAAGTTACCACCTTAAACACTTGTCTGAAAATCGGGGGCCACTATAGTTCCACCACATCCCAACTCTCCGGCACCAATCCGATTTCGGTTTGTTTTTGCGGCTCGTTGCGGAGGCCTTCGGTGAAGAGCTTGTGCATGAGGGCCTTTTTCAGCTCAGTGGTTGTCTGGATGATCCGATCCTGCGCTTCAATCGCCCGCTGCACTGTCGAAAGGATGTGCGCGATTTTCTTCTGCTCGGGCAGTGGGGGGAGTGAAAGTCTGAATTCCCGCAACGATGGCCATGATGTCCGAGGGTGCTGGACCCCGCTCGTCGTTGATTTAGCGTGGGCGACAAATTCATCGCTGTGAATGACGAATTTCAGAAACTCGGATGCACATATGATTGTCGCTCGAAAAGCAAGAATGTCAGTTGAACAGACTCCATCGAAGTCAGCCTGTGCGCCTTTGCGGAGATATGGGCGGAGTTTTCCAAAGAGAATGTCGCCAATTTTGAAAGCGGTTTTGGAAGACTTCACTTCGCTTTCTTTACCCCGGCCAACAAAAGCAGGAAACCCTTGAGCAAGGTGTTCAAGGCCCACATACAGGGTATCGCCGCCATCTATTGGTTGATACGAATCTTTCACCCGGTCGCATATCTCGCCGAAGTGGTGATTTGTCCATCCAGGGGGCAACGGCTCAAATAGCAAGTTGGAATCGCTCATACTCTGCCCTTCTCCGCAATCTCTTTCAACGGAGGGCGGGTTTTCCAACCCGCCATTATATTCGGAACGGCCATTGCATTCTGAATGGCGGACAGGAATGTCCGCCCCCCGTTTAAGATCCTTCATGGCAGTTCTCCGTCCTTATCCTTTGCCCGTTCTTTCAGTTTTTCAAGCATCTTGATGGCTCCGGTTTCAAATCTTGAGAAAGCGAACCACTTTTTCCCCAGGTCTGAAAATGCCCTGTTCGGTAAAAGCATAAGGGTTGACGGTCGAATGCTTCAGGGATTCGAACCGGTCGCAATTTGCGACCAGTTCCGCTTTCTCCTCATTGGTAAGCTGAAAACGAAATGCTTCGGGAAAGCGCTCGGCATTACGTTTTACCTGCTCATTAAGACGTTTGTTTTCAACCCCATAGACAGCAGCCAGATCCCGATCGATCATCACCTGAACACCCCGGATAGTAAAAATCAGGTTCTGTATCTGATCTGCCTTGATGATAGCATCGTGCTGTATCATGCCATGAGCTTTCTGGTTCATTGAACGCGTTGTTCCATTTCCTGATTCACGGCGCGAAGTTCTGATGCTTCTTTTTCTGTAACGCTCTTTTCATACCCCTACTCCCAACTGCCTGAGAATTTCCCGCAGGGCTTTGTCGGTTGCTTTGGCTTCCTCTTCGATGGCGTTCAGCTCCTCCACTATTTCGGCGATGGGCCGGTAGGTTTCGGCTTCGCCGGTGTGAATGTATCGGCTGGGGGAGATGTTGTAGTCGTTCTTTTTCAGTTCGGCGTGATCGACGATGCGGCTGAACTTCTCCTCCTCCTTCCACCCGATCAGGGTTTCGACGATGCGACTGATGCCTTCGTCGGGGATGAAGTTCTTGGGATCGCCCTTCTCGAAAATCCGGCTGGCGTTGACGAGCAGCACACGGTTCCGTCTTTCTTCTTGCTTCGCCTTGTTCAGGAACAGCACGATGCCCGGAGCGGTCGTGTTGTAAAACAGGTTCTCGGGCAGGTAGAGCACGCCTTCGATGAGGTCGCGCTCGACGAACCACTGGCGGACGCCCTTTTCCTTGTTGGTGCCGGCATTGCCCGAGCCGCGCGAAGCGGCTCCGGTATCGAGAATGACGGCTGCGCGGCCGCTGTCGTTAAGGCTGGCATGGATGTGCTGCACCCAGCCCCAGTCGGCGGATGATTTGCCGGGGAAACCGGCTCCCGGCGGAAATCGGTCGAATTCGTCGTTGTCGTAGTCGGCTTCGGTGAACCAGTCCTGGTTCCACATGGGATTGGCGACCACGCGGTCAAAGGTGCGCAGTCTTCCCTGCCGGTTGCGGAATTTGGGGTTCTTGAAGGTATCGCCGATTTCGATCACGCCCTCCATGTCGTGGATGATCATGTTCATGTTGGCCATGGCCCACGTTTCCGGAACGTACTCCTGGCCGAACAGTTTCAGGGGAACGGGGGTCGGTCCCGACTGGTCGGGACCGCTATTGCACTCTATTTCGCCATTCAATTTTTGAGAGTAATGGCGGGTTGGAAAACCCGCCCTCCGTTTTTCCTCCATGGCGATTTCGCATTTGACGAGCAGGCCGCCGGAGCCGCAGGTGGGGTCGTAGATTTCCATGCCGGGCTCGGGCTGGAGCACCCGCGACATGATGGTGCCGACCTCGGGAGGGGAGTAGAACTCGCCGGCGCTCTGGCCGCCGCCTTCGGCGAACTTGCGGATCAGGTACTCGTAACTCTTGCCGATAATATCGGCCTCCACGTCGTCGAGCCCGAGCCGCTTGGTGCTGACTGCCTCGATGAGGTTGGACAGGCGGTCGTCGTCGAGATCGCGCTGGCCATGCGTGGTTGCGTTGAAGTCCACGCGGTCGATGATGCCCTGCAAAAGCGGATTTTCTCTGGCGATGCCCCGCATGTAGCTGGTGACGCTTTCGCCGATTTTGCTGGAGAGCATGCGGATGACCGACCAGACCGGCTGCTCGAAATCGTCCGGAACGAGGGGCAGATAGAAGCGAACCAGTTTATGGTCGGCTCTGGCGAGCTCGAAAGCTTTCTGGCGCGAACCGACCTCGGCGGCAATGCGGTTCAGTTCGTCGTCGAAAACGTCGCAGAGACGCTTGGTGAAGATGAGCGGAAGAATGTAGTCCTTGTATTTCGGCGCATCCTTTGCGCCACGGATGGAACATGCCGCATCCCATATCCAGGATTCGAGGGATTTTCCATTGCCGTTCTTGTTAGCCATCAGCGTTTCGTTCTTTGTTTCCCGGGGAATA
>JAFGMZ010000138.1 GCA_016927285.1 Chlorobiaceae bacterium | reverse complement strand
TGCCTATCTGTTTCGCTATGACTTTGAACGGAATACCATGAGCAATACGCATGAATGGTGTTCCGAGGGCGTTTCTCCGGAAAAAGACAATCTGCAGGATATATCAAACGCAGATCTTCCGGAATGGGTGGAAACGCATCTTAAAGGGCGTATCATGCATATTCCCGATGTTTCAGATCTTGAGGAGGGTTCCATACTCAGGTCTGTGCTTACTCAACAGGGTATCCGTTCACTCATTACCATTCCGCTCGTGTATGGGGAACAATGTTTCGGTTTCGCCGGATTCGATGCCGTTCATGAGAAAAAGTGCTGGGGAGAAGAAGAAATATCCCTGCTCAGGGTGCTCGCAGAACTGTTCACTAACGCCGAGCTCAGGTTCCGTCATGAAACAGCCCTTATCGATGCGCGTTATGCCGCTGAGTCGGCTAACCTCGCAAAAAGCGAATTTCTCGCCAATATGAGTCACGAAATCCGTACTCCGATGAATGGTGTGATAGGAATGACGGGGCTGCTGCTTGATACCGGACTTACCCCGGAACAGCGTGTTTATGCCGAAACGGTGCTCGCAAGTGGCGAAGCGCTTCTGACGGTCATCAATGATATTCTGGATTTTTCAAAAATAGAGGCAGGAAAACTCGAACTTGTAGAAGTGCCTTTTGATCTCAGAGCGCTGCTCGACGATTTTGCCGCCATAATGGCCGTAAAGGCTGGAGATAAAGGGCTTGAATTCATTTGTGCCGCATTGCCGGGCGTACCGGAATTCTTTTTGGGAGATCCTGACAGAATTCGTCAGGTATTGAACAATCTTGCAGGTAATGCGGTCAAATTTACCCATCAGGGCGAAATAACCGTTTACGTTTCAATGGTTTCCGAAACGCAGCACGAGGTTTTACTGAATTTCTCAGTCAAGGATACCGGTATAGGAATTCCTCCTGAAAAACTCGACAAGCTTTTCAGGAGCTTTTCCCAGGTCGATTCATCCATGACACGAAAATATGGTGGGACCGGTCTTGGACTTGCTATAAGCCGGCAGCTGGTCGAACTTATGGGTGGAACCATAGATGCCCGAAGTATACCCGGATCCGGCTCAGAGTTCTGGTTTACCCTGTTGCTCAGAAAGTCCCGGCCTGAAGAGAAACAATCCATGTTATCTGATAGTCTCATAACCGGGAAACGTATTCTTGTCGTCGACGATAATGCGACCAACAGAAGCCTTCTCAAACTGCTGCTTGAATCATGGGGTATGGATGTTTCCGTAGCCGCATCTGCCGGAGAGGCCCTCGAATTACTCCGCCGGACAGCTGGTGGTGAACGGTCTTATGTGGTGGCGCTTATCGACATGCAGATGCCTGGCACCGATGGGCTCGAACTCGGCAGGATAATTCATGCTGATCCGCTTATATGCGGAACAATGCGATTGTTGATGAGTTCCATCATTATCCGTAATGATGTCCGTGTGCTCGAACAATCCGGTTTTTTCGGTGTCGTACTCAAACCGGTTAGACAGTCTGAACTTTTCAACGCCCTGACTGAAGCCATCTATGCGGTACTTTCAGCGACGTACAGGAAGGATGCGCCTTCTCTGATCGGAGATAAATCGGCCCGTCATGCTGAGTCTCAGTCTTCGGTTGCCGGTGATGAGAGGCAAAAACCGAAGATTCTCCTGGCTGAAGACAGCAAGATCAACCAGCAGGTAGCAGTCGGGATCCTCAAAAAGCAGGGGTTCGAGGTTGATGTTGTTTTCAACGGACGGGAAGCACTTGAAAAACTTCGGAGTCAGGCTTATGATCTGGTTATCATGGATATTCAGATGCCGGAAATGGACGGTTTTGAAGCTACAAGAATCATCCGCGATCCAGCCTCGGACATTCCCGATCATTCGGTGCCGGTTATTGCGCTCACGGCTCATGCCATGCAGGGCGACCGTGAAATCTGCCTCCGTTCCGGAATGAATGACTATATGTCAAAACCCATCAATGCTGCAGAGTTGGGTGAGGTAGTTCGCAAGTGGTGCCGGAAAGACTGACAGGTATCATAGTGAAGATGCTGTTTGTTCCCATTCCGCAAATAACCGGTTGAGCTCACTGGATAGTGAGCGGTACTCATCGAGTGTGCACTTGTTTTCCTCCGGAGAACGTTTGTAAAAGTTTTCCGTGGCCATCAGAGCTTCCAGAGTCTCTTTCTTTTGTTCAAGTACCTGGATCTTTTTTTCGATCGATTCTATTTTTCGCTGGTTTTTTTTGCCTGCGGGAGCAGGTTTGGCCGGAGGGGTTTCTTTGGCTTTTGCTTCTGCGATCCGGACTTTCTGGCGTGCGTTTTCTCTCAGGCGTTCTTCTTCAAGGGCTTTTTCGGCCTTTTCAAGATATTCCGCATAAGTGTCATGGTAAAGCTGCAATCCACCGTTGCTGATTTCAATGACTTTGTTGACCAGGCTATCGAGGAAATATCGGTCATGGCTGACCAGCAGAAGGGTTCCGTCGTAGTTTTCCAGCGCATCGATCAGCATCTCCTTGGATCGCATGTCGAGATGGTTGGTGGGTTCATCCATGATCAGCAGGTTTGATGCCTGAAGAAGGATGCGTGCCAGCGCTACGCGTGATTTTTCTCCTCCCGATAGAACGCCTATTTTTTTTTCTATATCCGAACCGCTGAAAAGAAAACAGCCGAGAATGTCCCGTATTTTTTTCTGGGCTTCCGATGTCGGTGCGGCATCAAGCATCTCGTCGTATACGCTTTTATCGGGATCGAGGTTTTCGGTCTGATGTTGGGCGAAATAGTTGAGGCTGACATTGTGACCGGTCTCAAGATTTCCTTCAAAATCGATTTCTCCGGCAAGGATTTTACAGAAGGTGGTTTTCCCTGCGCCGTTCGAACCGACTATGGCGATACGGTCGCCTCGCAGGACCTCAAGATCGATGTTTCGAAGCACCTGTTTGGGTGTGCCGTCCGGCAGGTTATAGCTTTTGCCGATACCTTCGAGCCTCATGACCTCGCGGCCTGATGGGTTGGCTTTCGGAAACCTGAAAGATATCTGCGAGAGATCCTCTTCCGGAGCCTGCAGCCCCTGCTCGAGTTTTTCAAGCTGACGGAGTCGGCTTTGCGCCTGACGTGCTTTGGTGGCCTTGTAGCGGAACCGGTCGACGAATGCCTTCAGGTCGGCCATTTTTTTCTTGTCGTTAGCGTATCGGCTCATCATAAGCTCGTAACGGGAGGCCTTTTCTTTTTCATAATACGAGTAGTTTCCCTTGTACTCTTCAATGCGTTGAAAAGCGATTTCAAGAGTTCTGGTTGTCAGTTTATCGAGAAAGAATCGGTCATGTGAGACAATAATGCAGCTGTGTTCATAGTTCTGCAGATAGTTTTCGAGCCATCTCAACGAATCTATGTCGAGATGGTTCGTCGGCTCGTCGAGCAGCAGCAGGGTAGGATTCTGCAGGAGGAGGCGGGTGATGAGAAGGCGCATCTGCCATCCTCCGGAAAATGCTTTTACTTTTTTGTGGAAATCAGCTTCACTGAAGCCGAGACCCGAAAGCATTTTTTCAGCCTGGGCGCGCATGGTGTAGCCACCATGATGTTCGAAATCATGCATGGCGTCGGTAAACCGTTCGATCAGCCGGTGGTAAGCCTCTCCGGTATGATCCTGATCCGGTAGAGCCAGCTCATGTTCGAGTTTCGTTATGGTTTCGGAAAGCTCGAACAGGCGAATGTTGGCGTGCATGGCATACTGCAGGGCGGTTTTTTCCAGATCCCGGTCGAAGGAGATCTCCTGAGGCAAGTAGCCGATGCTTGTATCTGCGGATTTCAGAAACTGCCCTCCCGTGACCATCGTGCTTTCGGATGCAGTGCCGCTGATAAGTTTCAGGAGGGTTGATTTGCCTGTTCCGTTCATCCCGACCAGCGAAACTCTGTCGCGGTCGCCGATACGGAATGATGAGTCACCAAGGAGCTCTTTGGTACCGATGCTGAGAGAGAGATTTCTTGCTTCAAACATAATAAACGTATCTGGAGGGAAAAGTGGACGGCAAGCTGTATTGTTAAATATTCGTAATCGATGGCTCAAAAGATACGAGTATTCTTTAAATTTCCACTTGATGAATGCATGTCGTTTGCCGTGGTTCAGAAACTGTAATCCGGACCGGTTAAAAATCGTATTACGGAAAGGCAAGTTTTTTTATGAGTTGACGTCACACTGATGAGTAAACGCAGTTACATCTCGATTGTTGCGCCGGAGCCTTATGTTTCAGAATCCGATTTCCATGAAATCCGTCATAATTTTGTTTTTCGCTCTGTCGTTGAGTTTTATACCATCGCTGCATGCTGAAGAAATCCTTACCTGGCAGCAGTGCGTCGATGAAGCGAAAACAGCCCATCCCGACCTCTATTCGGCACAGGCGGTTCTGCAACAGACTGAAGCCGACAAAAGCATCACCAGCAGCCAGCAGTTTCCGCAGCTCAGTGTCGGCTTCAGTGGCGGACAGCGAGGCAGCACCGAAAGGAGCGTCGGATCTTCATCCTCGTTCGGGTACTCTCTGACAGCGAAGCAACTCCTTTATGACGGACAGAAGACCTCGAAACTGGTTGCATCCGACAGTGAGGCCATCAACGTTGCCAGGTACCGGTATCGTGAGGTTTCCGCATCGGTGCGTTTCGTGCTTCGTTCCGCATTTGCCGAACTTCTCAAGGCCCAGGAACTGATCGGTCTTACAAAGGAGATCGCTGAACGTCGGCAAAAAAATGTACGGATGATCAATCTCCGTTATCAGGCAGGCAGGGAGCATATCGGTTCGCTTCGCAAGGCTGAGGCCGATATGGCCCGGTCGGAGTTTGAGGTGTCCCAGGCTCAGAGGGGACTTGATTTTGCCCGATCAAAACTCGCATCGGCAATGGGTCGGGACGATCGCATGCAATTCGCAGTAAAGGGCACATACTCCTCTTCGAAAGATGATAGCGTCAAACCCGATTTCGTTCGTCTCGCAAGAAATACTCCGTGGTTTTTACAACTTGAAAGCAGCAGAAAAGCTGGTCGGTATGATCTCGATGCAGCAAAAAGCACCTTTTCTCCGGAGCTCTATCTTGCCGCCTCTGTCGGTCGTAACGGTTTCGACCGGTGGCCGCCTGACGAAGTCGACTGGAATGCCGGGGTGGATATTTCGGTGCCGATCTATGGCGGCGGTTCAGGCCGGGCGAAAGTCGCAAGGGCGATGGCCGTGCTGAGCCAGCGGAACGCCGATGAAAAAAGCGGTTATCTTGAACTGCTCGATCTGCTTGAAGAGCGATGGAAGCAGTTTGCCGATGCTCGCCAATATGTTATGGTACAGAAAAAATATCTCGATGCTTCTGTCGAGCGCTCAACTATAGCTGACGTGCAGTATTCCAACGGTCTTATTTCGTTCGATGACTGGGTGATCATCGAAGATAGTCTTGTCAGTGCGAAAAAAGCATTTCTTAACGCCGGAGCCGATCTTTTGATCGCCGAGGCATCCTGGATACAGGCAACAGGAGGAGGTCTCGATGATCGGTGAAAAAAATAAATCAATCGTTATTGCTCTCGGTATTTTGTTTCTCGTTGCCATCACCGCGGCTTTTTTTGTTTTCAGGGGCGGTGACCGCACGAAAGAGCGCTACACGGAAATCCGTGTCAAAAGGGGATCGATCGTCTCTTCTGTATCGACCACAGGAGTTGTCGAACCGCGAAATCGGCTTAAAATCAAACCATCCATCGCCGGAAGGATCGAAGAGATTCGCGTCGAAGAGGGACAGATGGTCCGGAAAGATCAGGTAATGGCCCTGCTCAGCTCGATGGAACGCGCAGCATTGCTCGATGCCGCGAAACTGCAGGGTGACCGGGAGCACTCTTACTGGCAGAATGTCTATCGCGCATCGACGGTCATTGCTCCTATCGACGGACAGGTTATCGTCCGCAGCATCGAACCAGGTCAGACCGTCACGACCAGCGACTCGCTCTTTGTGCTCTCAGACCGCCTTATCGTCAAGGCATATGTAGACGAAACAGATATAGGTAAAGTCAGAATAGGCCAGAAAACAGTGATCGGGCTCGATGCCTATCCGGAGATCAGAGTGAAGGGTGTGATTGAACATATACACTACGAATCCCATTTGCAGAACAATGTCACCATCTATACTGTTGATGTGATTCCCGAAACTATCCCGGATGTGTTTCGCTCTGGCATGAGCGCCAATATCGATATTCTCGTCATCGAAAAAAAAGATGCTCTTCTGCTTTCGTCCGCTGCTGTCAGCTCAAGGAACGGCAGGAGCATTGTCTGGCTGAAAAACGAGGAATCGAAGCTCGGAATGATTTCCAGAGCCGTGCGTACAGGCATCCAGGACGAGAACAATATCGAAATACTTGATGGAGTCGATGAAGGCGCTGTTGTTCTGTTAAGGGAGGCATCATTTTCTCTTCCTGAAAACAGAGGAGGCTCTAATCCTTTCATGCCGCAGCGGAACAGAATAGCAAAATGAACCCTGTTATCGAGCTTCACGATATCTGTCGTATCTATCGCATTGGCGACAATACGGTTCACGCGCTGAGAGGTGTTTCGCTCAGCGTTGAACAGGGGGAATTTATTGCCATCATGGGCGCTTCCGGATCGGGTAAATCTTCGATGCTACATATTCTCGGCCTGCTCGACAGCCCGGATAGCGGCCAGTATCGACTCCTTGGACAGAACGTCGATACGCTTTCAGAGGATGAGCTGGCCGGTGTGCGCAACAACCTTGCCGGATTTGTTTTTCAGCAGTTCCATCTGCTTCGCAGAATGAATGTTCTGGAAAACGTACGGCTTCCGCACATATACAGCGGCCTGAAAGGCGATTTCCGCAAGGATGCCGAAGAACGCCTCAGGCTTGTCGGACTAGAACACAGAATCGGCCATACCCCGAGCCAGCTCTCCGGAGGCGAACAGCAACGAGTAGCCATAGCGCGAGCGCTTGTGCGCAATCCCCTCATTATTTTTGCCGACGAACCGACCGGAAATCTCGATACAAAGAATTCGTACGAGATCATGATGCTGCTCAAAGGGCTCAATGAGCAGGGGAAAACCATCATCATGGTCACTCACGAGCCGGATATCGCAGCCTATGCCGGCAGGGTGATTACCATGCGCGACGGGCTCATCGTCAGCGACGAACGAAAAGCTGGACGATGCCCGGCAATCGTCCGTCAGGAGGCGCTTCCATCGGCGTTGCACTCACCCGATAAGGAAACCTTCTGGGGAACCGGGCGCATTGCGGGCTTCATCTTCCAGGCAGTACAATCCATTCTTGCCAACAAGGTGCGTTCGCTGCTTTCGGTACTCGGCATTCTCGTCGGAGTCGCTTCGGTGATCGCCATGATAGCGCTCGGAGAGGGGGCCAAATCCGCTATGCAGGAGCAGCTTAAGTCGATGGGATCGAACCTGCTTTCCGTGAGGGGAGGTTCGGCGAAAATCAGGGGGGCGGCGCGAGGTGCCGGAGCTGTTACCCGTTTTACGATGAAAGATGTCGAAGCACTTACCGAACTGCGTTCACTGGTTAAAAGGGCATCCGGCGTATCGAGCGGCAGCGGACAGGTGGTTTATG
>JAFGMZ010000137.1 GCA_016927285.1 Chlorobiaceae bacterium | reverse complement strand
GGCCAGCACGACCTCCTTTACCGGAATATCTTCATGATGGGGGTTATCGAAACGGATGAGCAGTTCCCTGAGCCTTATGTCATCAGGCCCGATACCGTCAAGAGGAGAAATCAGGCCGTGAAGCACATGATACTGCCCTTTGTAGTGACCGGTTTTTTCAAATGCAAGGACATCGACAGGAGACTCGACCACACAGATGATTGAACGATCGCGGCCTGTACCGCAGCAAATGTAACATGGATCGGCATCGCGATCGGTAACATTCTGGCACACTGAACAGCGAATGACCTTTTCCTTGATATCGATAAGCGCCCCGGCAAGTCGCCCGGCGCTTGAAGGCGGCTGTTGCAGGATGTACATGGTAAGCCTTTGGGCGGTTTTACGCCCGATGCCCGGCAGTTTGGAGAATTCCTCTATCAGGGTTTCGATCGCCGCCGATGTATAACGCATGAACTGCTACTTCCCCATGTTCAGGTTCTTCAGAATATCTGCAGGATTGATCATGCCGCCGGCAGCCTTGGATATCTCCTCCTGAGCCAGAGCTGCAGAAGCGTCGAGCGCGTTATTTACCGCAGCAATAACGAGATCCTGTACCATTTCAACATCATCGAGAATCTCTGGATCGATAACAAGCGAAAGCAGCTTCTGTTTTCCGCTCACGCTGACCTTAACCATGCCCCCGCCGGACTCGCCATGCGCAACAAGTTTTTCAAGCTGATTCTGGACATCCTGCATTTTTTCGCCGGCTTTCTGAATCTGCTTCATCATATCACCCAAATTCGGCATGCTCATCGTTCAGTGTTCCTTTACAAAGGTTACGGTCAATGCGCAACAGGGCTTACTTCCTGCGCAGAGCCAGATAGATTTTCTCAAGAATATCGGCTGTCGTCAGCTTATACTTTTCAAGCAGCGCATCAGGCTTTCCCGATTCGCCGAACTGATCCTCAACGCCCACCATCTCGACAGGCACCGGTATGTTGCGGGCGCATACGGCAGCAGCTGCATCGCCGAGACCGTTATTGATCTGATGCTCTTCCGCAGTAACGATGGCGCCGGTATCGTTTGCAGCCCTGACAATAGCAAGCGTATCTATCGGCTTGATGGTATGCATATTGATCACCCGAACACCCACGCCTTCTTTTTCAAGAATACGGGCAGCTTCAAGCGCTTTCCATACCATAATACCGCAAGCGATAACCGTTACGTCGGTTCCCGAATGCAGCTCGATAGACTTGCCGATTTCGAAGCCATCTTCATCCAGTGTAAAATCAGGCACATTCGGCCTTCCGAAACGGAGATAAACCGGTCCACTGAGCTTGGCGACGGCTTTCGTCGCACGCTTGGTTTCGCTGTAATCGCATGGAACCACAACGGTCATCCTCGGGAGTCCGCGCATGAGACCTATGTCTTCAAGAATCTGATGGGTGGCGCCATCCTCGCCAAGCGTAAGTCCTGCATGCGAAGCACAGATTTTGACATTGAGATTCGAATAACAAACCGACTGGCGAATCTGGTCGTACACCCTGCCGGTCGCAAAAACGGCAAAACTTGCCGCAAAAGGAATTTTTCCGGTAGTCGCAAGTCCGGCCGCCATGGAAATCATGTTGGCCTCTGCAATACCGGTCTGAAAAAAACGGTCGGGAAACGCATCGCGAAACTTATTCATATTCAGAGAGCCGGTGAGATCGGCGCACAGTCCAACGACTGCACTGCTTTCACGACCAATCTCAAGCAGGGCCTCTCCGAATCCGGTACGGGTAGCCTTGTTTCCCCTCGAAACATACTGAAGGGCTGTTGCGTCGATGATATTTTCTGCCATTAATCCCAGAATAACTTAAATTAAAAGAAGTAGTTCCGCCCGGCATCAAGTGAACAGGAAAAACCCGGACATCATGACCAAAGTTGAATATAAGCATACAGAAATAGCGGTAAAAAAACAATTAGGGCAGAACTTTCTCACTGACCGGAATATCACAAAAAAAATTATCCGGATATCCCGGGCGACGCCACAGGATAACATCCTTGAAATCGGCCCGGGATTCGGTGCGCTGACAAGAGAAATCAAAGAAATCTCTCCATCCTTCACTGTTGTCGAAAAAGACCCGAAACTCGCGGCATTCATCCGATCTGAATACCCGGATCTGCTTGTTATCGAAGCGGATTTCCTGAAAACCGATATCGAAGCTATCGCCGGCAATGGCAAGCTGTGTGTTCTCGGCAATATCCCATACTCCATTACAAGCCCGATCCTTTTCAAGCTGCTTGAAAACCGCAACCGCATCACAAGTGCGACACTGATGATGCAGCATGAAGTGGCCATGCGCATCGTCGCCGAACCATCCACGAAAGAATACGGCATTCTCGCTGTTCAGTTGCAGGCTTTCTTTGACGTCGATTATTGCTTTCGGGTTGGACGCAAAGTGTTCAGACCTCAGCCAGGAGTGGATAGCGCGGTCATAACCATGACGCCGAAAAATCATGTCCCGCTCAGCAATCCCGAAGAGTTCGGCCGTTTTGTACGATGCGCATTCCACCAGCGCCGCAAGACCCTTCTGAACAACCTCAAAGAAAACTACATCCTCGACAGGGTTGCGCCTGAAACGCTTAAACTGCGTGCCGAAGCACTCACTATTGAAGCGTTTTTCCGGCTTTTCATGTCGGTGTCGCCCAGAACCTGATACAAAGAACCCGCGCCATCTTATGCCAAAAAAAATAGGTCCGATAGAAAGCGATGTTTATGGATTCAATGCGTTAGCTCTTCTTGCCAACAGCTCGAAAACATTCAGCGACGAAATGCTTGCGCTTGACTTCCAGGAGTGCACAACATTCGATGCAAATATGGCCGCCCCTCTCTATACCGCCCTGACCTGCTACCATGTCGAAAAAGTCAAGGCGATCAATATCCGGCATGACATTCGAACCATATTAAAAAAAAACGGTTTTCTCGGCGAACTTGGGGTACTGAACGCAGATGATCCGGATCAGACCATACTCCCATTCAGAAGATTTAACCGGAACGCAGGAGCCTCCTTTGCCATCTACCTGAGTCAGTACATGACAGGCCGGGGAATACCCAGGATGTCGGCGGGTCTTACAAAACGGTTTCTGCAAAGCCTCTTCGAAATTTTCCAGAACGCAGCAATGCATTCGAACTCTCATTCCGGAATATTTGTCTGCGGCCAATTATCCCCGGCTATGCATCGGCTTGATTTTACCATAGCTGATGCCGGAATCGGCATTCGCGATAACGTTCGCAGACACTTCAACAATACGATAAACTCCTGTTCTGCGATTAAATGGGCGCTTGAGAAAGGGCATACCACAAGAACAAACAATCAACCTGGAGGACTCGGACTGAAACTGCTTAAAGATTTTATACGAATCAATCAGGGAAAAATACAAATCGCATCACGTTACGGATTCCATGAAATCAGCGACATGGCAGAACCTTTCTACAAGCTCGACTATGATTTTCCGGGAACTTGCGTTAATATTGAAATCAATACCGATGACGCGAGAAATTACGCACTGAAATCCGAAATAAAATCGTCAGATATTTTCTAATGAATGAACAAGCGATGCCTGCTGTCACGCTGAACGTAGCTGATATGCTCGACAATGACCTCTGCATATCCTCTGAAGACGGCCAGACCCTGTTTGAAGCCATATCTTCGCTTATTGGCGAAAACAAACAGGTCATTGTTTCGTTCGAAGGCGTTTCAATGCTCATCTCTCTTTTTCTGAATGCCGCCATCGGCCAGTTATACGGTCAATTCACCGAAAACGAAGTTCGGCGTCACCTCGTCGTTGAAGGACTTGCCGCCGACGATATGGAATTGCTTCGCGGAGTGGTGGAAAATGCAAAAAAATATTACTCCCGACCGATGGAGTATGACAAAGCCTGGACTGTGGAGGGAGATGATGAGGAATAAGGCCTATAACCTGAGCCACTATTCATTCGCCTGCAAAGAAAAGATTCTTGTCGACACCAATGTATGGATCTACCTTTTCCCGCCTCCCGGAAATCCCCGCAATGATTTCGCAACATCATATTCCTGGGCTTTTCTTGCGATGATACGGGCAGAAGCAATCCCGGTTATCGATCCCTCGATTATCAGCGAATATCTCAATCGCTACTGCAGAATCGAGTGGGAAGTGCATTTCCGGAAGATATATCCAAAATTCAAAACATTCAGAAAGTCTCCCGACTTCCTTTCCGTTGCGCATGCAGCGTCAACCTTTGCATCAAATATTCTTGCTAAAAGCAGCATGCATGACCTGCATACGGGAAAAACACAACTCTTACAGGCAATACAGAGTTTTAAAACCGGTCAACTCGACTTTAATGACACGCTTCTCGTTGACCTCTGCAAACAGCTCGATATGAAACTGCTCACCAATGATTCAGACTTTCAAACAGGAGGCATCGATATCCTGACGGCAAATCCAAAACTGCTGAAACTCTGTACGGAACAATGAATCCGTTTCTGTCACCATATGCCCTTTGGCTGGAAATCAGACACAATCAAACATGACAATCACTCCGAAACCCGGCGGAATCAGCCCTATTCCAAAATAAGCTCAGGCAATCAACAATTGTTGATTGCCCGTAAATGTATTTTTTGTTACAATATGGTTTAGGTAATTTTCGCTTCGAAACAAGCTGCAGAAACACCATACGCTCCGCATTTCTGTCTGCATCTGTCGTTCTTGCTGTCAGCTTCTCCCTGCTTTTCCAACAACCTTACGATTACAAGGAGGTCAATACGTATGTCGCAATCATACAACGCCGTCTTCCAACAATCCATTCAGCAGCCGGAAGAGTTCTGGGGGGCAGCTGCATCGGAACTGCACTGGTACAAAAAATGGGATTCAGTGCTTGATTCCTCGAACCCGCCATTTTACCGCTGGTTTGCCGGAGGGAGAACCAACACCTGCTACAACGCGCTTGACCGCCATGTTGACGAAGGCCGCGGGAACGAGCTGGCAGTTATTTACGACAGCCCGGTTACAGGCACAAAAAAACAGTATACCTATCGGGAGTTTCGCGATATCGTTGCGCTTTTTGCCGGGGCGCTGCAATCAAGAGGGGTTCGCAAAGGCGACCGGGTCATCATCTACATGCCCATGATTCCGGAAGCGGTGATCGCGATGCTTGCCTGTGCCAGAATTGGGGCGATACACTCCGTGGTCTTCGGAGGATTCGCATCGCACGAACTTGCCGTAAGAATCGACGACTGCAAACCGAAAGTGATCATTTCCGCATCATGCGGCATAGAGCACGGCCGGGTGGTGGACTACAAACGACTGCTCGATTTCGCGATCGAACTTGCCCACTTCAAGCCGGAAATCTGCATCATCAAGCAGCGCGAACAGCTGAAAGCCGAACTGAACGAGGAACGGGACCTCACCTGGAAACAGTCTCTGCTCGGCGCCGAACCGGCCCAATGCGTCCCCGTTGAAGCCAACGATCCGCTCTATATCCTCTACACATCTGGCACAACTGGCCAGCCGAAAGGCATCGTACGCGACAACGGCGGCCACATGGTGGCCATGAAATGGTCTATGGAAAACGTCTATAACGTCAAGCCCGGCGAAGTGTACTGGGCGGCAAGCGACGTCGGTTGGGTAGTCGGCCACTCCTACATCGTGTACGCTCCGCTGCTGCACGGCTGCACAACGCTGATTTTTGAAGGAAAACCGGTGGGCACGCCAGATCCCGGAACCTTCTGGAGAATCGTCAACGAATACTCTGTCTCGGTACTCTTCACCGCCCCGACCGCCTTCAGGGCCATAAAAAAAGAGGACCCGAAAGGCATGCACATAAAAAAATACGACATTTCCAGCCTCCGCACCCTCTTCCTTGCCGGAGAACGCGCCGATCCCGACACGGTAAGATGGGCTGAGGAGAAACTGCAGGTTCCGGTCATCGACCACTGGTGGCAGACCGAGACCGGCTGGGCCATCGCCGCGAACTGTCAGGGCATAGAACCCGGACCGGTAAAATACGGATCGGCATCAAGAGCCGTACCCGGTTATGACGTCCAGGTTATCAACCAGGATATGCAGCAGCTTCCGGCCGGGCAGATGGGCGACATCGTCGTCAAGCTTCCCCTCCCTCCTGGCACCATGCTGACCATCTGGAAGGCCGATAACCGCTTCGTTGAAAACTACATGACCAGTTTTCCGGGATACTACCAGACCAGCGATGCCGGATATATCGACGACGACGGCTACATCCACATCATGTCTCGTACGGACGACATTATCAACGTTGCCGGGCATCGTCTCTCTACAGGAGCAATCGAGGCCGCGCTTTGCGAACACCCGGACGTTGCCGAAAGTGCGGTGATCGGCGTCCACGACGACCTGAAGGGACAGGTACCGCTCGGATTCCTGGTACTGAAAGCCAATGTCGATACTCCTGAAAGCCAGATCATCAAACATGTGATCGAATATGTGCGCGAGAACATCGGACCTGTCGCATCGTTCAAGAGTACCGTAATCGTCAACAGACTTCCGAAAACCCGATCAGGCAAAATTCTTCGCGGTACCATGCGAAAAATAGCCAACAGCGAGGAATATGCCATGCCGGCAACAATCGACGATCCGGAAATACTCGACGAAATCCGGGTGGCGCTGCAAACCATCGGATATGCGATAAACAGCAAGCCCATAACAAAAGAAGCATGATCAAAAAGATCGACCATATCGCCATTGCCGTCCAGAACCTCGAAAGCGCGCTCGAAACGTTCCGCAACATTCTTGGGTGCGCGCCCGAAGCGATCACCATCGAAGAGGTTCCCTCGGAAAAGGTGCGAATTGCTTTCATTCCTATCGGCGAAACAAAAATCGAATTGCTCCAGCCGATCTCGGATGACAGTCCGATTTCGAAGTTCTTGCAGAAAAACGGAGACGGCATGCACCATATCGCGCTCGAAACCGACGATATGCAGAAAGAAACCAGTCGGATTGCCACCTTGAACCTCACGACTCTTGGTTCGCCGAAAAAAGGGGCTGGCGGAAAAAGCATTGTGTTCCTCCACCCGAAAGAGACCAACCGGGTACTTGTGGAATTCACAGAACATCAATCGTAAACCTTACCAGAGATAACCGTTTAGTATAAGCTGTGGAAAATTTTTATCTGCCGTTCGAAAAAAAAGAGGGTTTCATCTACACCCATGAAGCAGTGGAAGGCCTGACCGAATACGAAAAATACCAGCTCTCCTTCCACCCGGAACGCCCAAAATACCTCGATTATCTATCTGTTTTCGAGCAGCCCGAAGAGTGCCTGGCCAATGACGAGCACGGAAGCTGCGTCATCCTGACTCACCGGGCCGCAATCCGTTCGAAAAATTCCCTCGTCCCGGTCATGCTGATCGGCCAGCAGTCTGGCCCCACATCGGATTTCAGCCTCTTGAAAAAACTGATGAAGGATCCGGCAAGCGTCAGTCGATGGAACCACGGCATGCCGACCCCGGCGGCTTTCCGCAAAGCAATGGATGCCATCAGGATAGCCGAAAAGGAACACCGCATCATCATCACCATTGTCGATACCGCCGGGGCCGACCCGACGGAAGAATCGGAAGCAGGGGGGATCGCCTGGAAAATCGGCAGGTGTATGCAGGCTCTTGCCGAATCGACGGTACCTACTCTTTCGGTAATCATCAACCGAGGCTGCAGCGGCGGAGCTATCGCCCTGACGGGATGTGATACAGTACTTGCCATGGAATACGCTACCTATCTGGTCATCTCTCCTGAAGCATGCTCCTCCATCCTCTTCCGGTCACGCGAAAAAGCCGGTCTTGCTGCCGAGATCTCCCAGATTACGGCGAAGGAGGCCCTCAAAAACGGAATCATTGACGAGTTGATCGCCGAACCGGAAGGGCCCGCTCACCGCTACAGAAAAGCCGCGATAGCATCTTTCCGGAATACCGTATCCTCACAGGTAGAGCGACTCAATGAAACTCTGCCGGAAAAGGTTTTCGAAACGAGAATGCGCCGCTGGTCGAAAATCGGGCAATGGGATTCCATCAGCGAAGAAGATATCCTGATGTTCGAAAAACCGGTCTCTTTTTTCATTCCCAAACCTGAAAAAGTCCTGTTTGTCGCAAGACACAAACGATGCTCGGACAACGAAGGCAAAAAGGTTCACGATCCGGTACTCTACTCTAAACTGCTGGCAGACAACTTCGTCTGCTCCACATGCGGACATCGCTACGTCCGCATGACGGCGCATGATTACATCGATCTTGTGCTCGATAACGGTTCGTTTCGCGAACACCCCGAAACCCGCCATATCGTCGACCGGGACATTCTGAATTTTCCAGACTATCGATCGAAAATCCAGGAGGCTCGCTATAAAACCGGCGCCGCATCCTCGTTCATAACCGGCGACGGTTCCATCGAAGGAATCGAAGTCGTCTTCTGTGCCACCAATTTCAACTTCCTCGGCGGCTCTTTCTGCATGTCGACCGGCGAAAAAATCTGGCAGGCCGCAAAAATCGCAATCGCCGAAAAAAGGCCGCTTATCGTCCAGGCCAGCGGAGGAGGGGCGAGAATGCACGAGGGATGTTCGTCGATGGTCAGTCTGCCGAAACTCCATGTCGCCATATCAAGCGTCGAAAAAGCTGGACTGCCGGTCATCACCATCGTAACCGATCCAACGCTCGGCGGAGTAGCCATCGGATTCGCGTCAAGGGGGGTGCGCATTTTTGAACATAACGCCGGCAACATCGGCTTTTCCGGTAAACGGGTTATCGAACAGTACACCGGAAAACGCACATCGAGGGAGTTCCAGACCACATGGTGGCTCCAGCAGAAAGGGTTTGTGGATAAAACCGCACTGCCTACGGAGATGAAACGCAAAATCGCAGAACTTCTTCGGGAACATGCGGCAAAACCGGCAACCATGGTTCCCTGAACCTGTCAACATGTATTTTACTACCATCATGACAACATCCTCCGATAACCAGCTGTTTCAGGACTTTCTTCCTGTCAGCTGGGAAGAATGGAAAGCCCGGGCTACCGCCGATCTCAGAGATATCCCATATGATCGTATCCGGTGGAAAACTCCGGACGGGTTTCTTCTGGAACCAAGGTACGCGGCAGATAATATGCATATGCCCCCCGGCGCCTGCACAGCGAAATCCCATAACGGCTGGAACAACTGTCGACGCATTCCTGTTACAAACTGCAGAAGCGCAAACACCGAAGCCCTCACCGCGCTATCAGATGACGCGACCGCGCTTGAATTCTCCATTACAAGTCCTGATCTCTGCAACAAAGAAAATCTTGAGTTGCTGTTCGAGAGCATTCATTTCCCTGCTACAGCAATATACCTGTCGGGATCCGTCGGAGATCCCCACAGACTGTTGGAAAACCTCGCCTCAATAACGGCATTCAGCGAAAACAAGGGTGGCCTGCTGACTGAAGTGCAAAAAAACACTCGAGAACTGTTCAGTGCGGCGCGCTCCTTGTCGGAATTTCGCTTTCTGGCAATCGATACCCTGCCCTGGCATGAACGCGGTGCAACTCCATCACAGGAAATCGCGCTGGCTCTCGCCGGAGTGAGCGACCTCATGAACAGGTTTATCGCACAGGACGTTGCACCGGAGCGCATCGCTGCCGCCATCGAAATTGTCATGGCAGCCGGATCCAGCCACTTCGTCGAACTTGCAAAACCCAGAGCGTTCAGGTCGCTGTATCCCTTCGTCCTTAAAGCCTATGGGGCACCGGAAAACGCTTCTACGGTGCTCTTCGCCAGGATCTCCTCAAAAAACCGCTCGCTGCTCGACCCCTTTACCAACGTTCTGCGCCAGACGACCGGAGCGATATCTTCCATACTTGGCGGATACGACTCGCTGCAGATAGATCCTTTTGACAACGGCATTTCCGTTTCCCTCAACGATGCCGAACGCATTTCGGCCAACATTCACCTGATCCTCAAAGAGGAGAGTTTCCTTGACCGCGTCAACGATCCCGCTGCCGGTTCGTACTACATCGAAACCCTGACCGCCGAACTCGCCGCCACCGCGTGGAAGCAATTCGTGGAGATCGAAGCCGCTGGAGGCCTTGCCGAAGCAATAAAGAACGGCATGGTACCGGACGCCATAGCGCGAGCCGCATCGAGCGCCAGGAAAAACATCGAAAACCGAAAAAAAAACCTTATCGGCGTCAATCGATACCTCTGGCCGCTCACTGTGGGGCAAGAAGAACAACTCGACGCGTTGCAGAACGCTGCGGAAACAGCTCGGAACACCAGCGAGACGACATCCTTCGAACTACTCCGGCTCAAAGCCGAAAGACACAGGATTACAACCGGCAGCATACCATCAGTCTTCATCTGGCTCTCGGGCGATCCCGCTCTCGGCATCAGACAGGCCTCATTTATGGAGGACTTTTTCCGCTGCGGAGGATTCGGCATTGCCGGAACAGCCCTCCTCGATGCAGACAGCTCGTCATGCGCCACCGCTCTTGAAAACAACCCGTCAATCGTTGCGCTCTGTGTCGCAGAAAAGGATCCGGTACCTGCTGCAGAAACGATCTGCATGACTATCCGTAAACAGCTGCCCGGCGCAATCATAGTCATGGCAGGAAAACCGCCCGAAGGGCACGAACGACTGCTCGCCGCCGGTCTGGACAGCTTTGTCTATACCAGTATAAACGTTCTTGCCATGTTGCAATCGTACCACCTTAAAACCGGAATACAATGAGACCGGACTTTTCCGCCATCGATATCTTTTCCGATCAGGTCGGAAGACCAGAATATGCCACTCCACTTCAAACGGAATCATGGATGACAGCCGAAGGCATTGCCATCAGGTCCCGATACGGCGCCAACGACAATGACGAAACAGAACATCTGCATTTCGCTCCCGGTTTTCCGCCCTTTGCCGGAGGACCATACACCACCATGTACACCACCCGGCCCTGGACCATCCGGCAATACGCCGGGTTTTCAACCGCAGAAGAGTCGAACGCCTTCTACCGTAAAAACCTTGCCGCAGGCCAGAAGGGACTCTCTGTAGCGTTCGATCTTCCAACGCACAGGGGCTACGATTCAGACCATGAACGGGTAGTCGGCGACGTAGGAAAAGCCGGCGTCGCAATTGACTCGGTCGAAGACATGAAAATCCTTTTTAACCAGATACCCCTCGGCGATATTTCGGTTTCCATGACCATGAACGGAGCCGTACTGCCGGTTATGGCGTTCTACATCGTAGCCGCCGAAGAACAGGGCGTCAGGCCAGACAAACTCAGCGGCACCATCCAGAACGACATCCTCAAGGAGTTCATGGTACGCAACACCTACATCTACCCGCCGGAACCCTCGATGCGCATCATCGGCGACATCTTCCGTTTCACCAGCAGCTTTATGCCGAAGTTCAACTCTATCAGCATTTCGGGGTACCACATGCAGGAAGCTGGAGCAACGGCGGACATCGAACTCGCCTACACCTTGGCCGATGGACTCGAATACATCCGAACCGGTCTGAAAGCTGGTCTCGATATCGATGCATTCGCCCCCCGACTCTCATTCTTCTGGGCTGTCGGCATGAATTACTTCATGGAAATAGCAAAAATGCGCGCGGCAAGAATGCTCTGGGCAAAAATCGTCAGCGGCTTCAACCCGAAGAGCACCAAATCGCTGATGCTCCGCTCGCACTGCCAGACCTCCGGCTGGAGTCTGACCGAACAGGACCCCTTCAACAACATCACCCGTACCTGCGTAGAGGCGCTGGCGGCCGCGCTCGGCCATACCCAGTCGCTGCACACCAACGCGCTCGATGAAGCCATCGCGCTCCCATCGCCATTCTCGGCCAGGATAGCCCGTAATACGCAGCTCTATCTGCAGGAAGAGACCGACATCACCCGCTGCATCGACCCCTGGGCAGGATCGCACTATATCGAACACCTCACAGACCAACTCGCAAAGAAAGCCTGGACGCTCATCGAGGAAATCGAGAAGGCCGGAGGGATGGTCAAGGCAATCGAGCAGGGCATCCCCAAACTTCGCATCGAAGAGGCTGCTACCCGAAAACAGGCCCGTATCGACAGCGGAGAGGATATCATTGTCGGCGTAAACGGCTACAGAACCTCAAGCCGAACCGACATCGAACTGCTTGAAGTAGACAATACCCTCGTACTCCGGCAGCAACTGGATCGCCTGCAGACCATAAGGGCGAAAAGAGACAACGAAGCAGTAACGGCCGCCCTGAAGGCCATCGAAACCTGCACATCGGGAGGCCCGGGCAATCTCCTCGAACTGGCTGTCGATGCCGCAAGAAAACGGGCAACACTCGGGGAAATTTCATCAGCCTGCGAAAAAACCTACGGCCGCTACCGTTCATCGATAAGACTCAATACCAACGTCTACAGCTCCCAGATGAAGAACAATACCCTATTCCGGGAAGCGAAGGAACTTGCCGACAGGTTCGCATCGCTCGACGGTCGAAGGCCCCGTATCATGGTGGCAAAAGTCGGTCAGGACGGCCACGACCGCGGCGCCAAAGTCATAGCTGCCGGGTTTGCCGATATCGGTTTCGATGTCGATATCAGCCCGCTCTTCCAGACCCCCGAAGAAGTTGTTGAACAGGCCCTCGACAACGACGTGCACCTCATCGGCATATCGAGTCTGGCCGCCGGCCACAAGACACTGATACCGAAAATCATCGATGCCCTGAAAACCGCAAAACGCGAAGATATTCTCGTCATTGCCGGAGGCATCATTCCTGAACGCGACCACGCCCTCCTCATCGAACAGGGCGTCGCAGGCATTTTCGGCCCGGGTACGGTAATTGCCGAAGCCGCAATCCGCATTCTCAGGCTCCTGCTCGAACGATTCGAGGCTTCGTAAAACCGTCCAATATACCCATGCAGGAAAAGCGGAAACCATACGAACCCAGCGTCGAAGAAATGGTATCGGGAATCCTCGAAGGAAACCGCAGGATGCTCAGCCGTGCCATAACACTCGTGGAATCGACAAAGCCGGAACACGAGTCGAAGGCACACGAAGTACTCGACCGCTGCCTTGCAGTAAAAAAGGAAACCATCCGCATCGGCATCACCGGATCGCCGGGAGCAGGCAAGAGCACCTTCATTGAAGCGCTCGGAAAAGAGATCACTGGAGAGGGACTTCGTCTGGCCGTCCTTGCCGTTGACCCCAGCAGCAGCCGATCCGGAGGCAGCATCCTCGGTGACAAGGCTCGCATGGAAAGGCTCGCAGCAAATCCGGACGCATTCATCCGTCCAACGGCCTCGTCGGGACATCTGGGCGGAACATCCCCCAAAACGCACGAAGCCATCTTGCTGTGCGAAGCCACAGGGTTCGACGTGGTAATCGTGGAAACCGTCGGGGTCGGTCAATCTGAAATCACGGCAGATTCAATGGTGGATTTCATCCTGCTGCTCATGCTTCCGGGATCAGGAGACGAGCTGCAGGGAATAAAACGCGGCATCATGGAAGTTGCCGATGCAATAGCCGTAACGAAAAGCGACGGCGCACAGGAACCTCTTGCGATGGTATCGAAAGCTGATTTCCAGGCTGCCCTTCGCATGCTTCCGCAGAAACAGCAATTCCATCAGCCGAAAGTTTTTCTCACCTCCGCTGTTACCGGTAGAGGAATTGCCGATGTATGGGTGGAAATCCGCGAAACCCTTGCCGCCATGCGCAGCGGTAACATACTGCAGAAACGCCGTAAGGAACAGCTGAAACAACTGCTCTATACCTCGATTGAAACCATACTCAAGGCAAAGTTCTTCAACGACGATACCGTACGTGGAATACTGCCCGGCATCGAACAGCAGGTACTCTCAGAAACCATAAGCCCTTTCAGCGGCGCTAAAGCCTTGCTTGAAGCTTTTTGCCGAAAACAGTGACGCTCATCTCGCAGTATTCATCGCGTAACGAAAGGTGTGCTGCATATCGAAAGATAGATATGCGAGCCACTGGGGGCAGCCTTATTTCTGATCCTCAATAAACTCCTTCTCGTCGTTCTTGACAATCAGCACCGGACAATCAGCCTTGCGCACAACGGTCTCGGCAACGCTGCCCATGATAAGACGACTGAGTCCCTTTTTGCCGTGCGAACCCATGATGATGAGATTTACATCAAGTTCAGAGGCTTTTTCAAGGATCATCTCGGCAGGATTGCCGATCTCAACCGAACTCTCGACCTTGAGCCCTTCATCAAGCAGCTCCTGCTTCAACACATCGAGATCCTCCATTGCCGCCTTTTCGAGGTCTTCCTCCAAAGGGATATAGTTGAGAGACAGGTCCACCGCCATTGGCCGAGG
>JAFGMZ010000136.1 GCA_016927285.1 Chlorobiaceae bacterium | reverse complement strand
TTCACGGGCAGGTTACGAGCTCCGCGCAGTAGGTGAAATGCCTGAAGCTGCTGCGTATGCCGGTATCGGAGGTAACCGGTATCTTATTGCAGTCATGGGAATAGCCGGCGCTGTGGCAGGCCTGGGCGCCATGAATCTCGTTGCAGGATACAAACATTGCTATGAAACCGGTATGAGTGCAGGAATCGGGTTCAGCGGTATAGCCGTTGCCCTTCTTGCCGCCGCCCATCCGCTGTGGATCGTTCCGGCTGCGCTGTTTTTCGGATTTCTCGAATACGGCGGACTTGCTGTCGGCGCATATGTTCCGAAAGATATCTTCATGATTATACAGGCAATCACGATACTACTGGTCATCGCAGGAAATGCGCGAAAACCATTATGAAGATCAACCTTCGGGATTCTCCATCCGGTCTGCTCCGTAAATGTTCATCTGCTTTCGGTAATAAGAGAATGCCTCATCCTGCTTCAGGACTCCAAGCAGACGTCCGCTATCGAGATCGACAACCGGCAATACAGTGTAATCGGATAACTCGAAGAGTTTGAGCGCTTCATCAAGTTTCGCATTGCCCGTAAGCACAGGAACATCTTTTTTGACGACATCATCGGCAATCAGCCCGGCAAAAGAACCTTCGCCGAGAAGAATACCCATCTCTTCGAGCCTTATCATCCCGACAAAACGGCCGTCTTCGGTAATGACCAGAAAATTGGATTCCGGGGTATTATAGAATACATCGAGAATCTGCTCGACTCTGGTAACATCGGTAAAACGGATAAAGTTTTTTCGCATAATATCCCGGACGCTGATATTACCGGCTATGGAAAGCGCAATGCCGAAACCGACTTTCACTCCCTCTTTCTCCAGAACATAGGTTTCCATGGTATGCCGATAGGTCAGACGCGCCACTATCGAAGCGGTGACAGCGGCGAACATGATTGGCAGCACAATTTCATACTGCCCGGTGATTTCGAAAAGAATGAGAATAACCGTAATGGGCGCTCGCATGATGCCGGCAGTCAGCGCTCCCATACCGACAAGCGCATATGCGCCGGAAGCCGCCGTCATACCGGGAAACACTTCGTTGACCAGGTTTCCGAACATACCGCCTAACATGGCTCCCATTTTCATTGCCGGCGCGAACATACCGCCCGAGCCTCCGGAACCTACCGTAAATGCCGCAACAACCGGTTTGAGCAGGTACACTCCAGCCATGGTCTCCCACGAAACTTCCCCGTTCAGCGCTCTTTCGATAACCTCGTAACTGAAGCCGTAAAGGGCCGGGAGCCAGAGACAGACGATGCCGCAAAAAAGACCGCCAATTGCCGGCATGGCCCATTGCGGAATACCAAACCGTTTCTCGATTCGGGCAAACCACTCCTCGATAACGTAAAATATCCTGATAAACAGTACTGCTGAAAGACCTGCCAGTACGCCAAGTACGAAGTAGAGAACCAGTTCCATATTCGATATCAGGCTGTATTCCGGCACCTGGAATGTCGATGTGTTACCAAGAAAACTCCGCGAGAGCACGGTCCCGACCACAGCGGCAACGACAATCGGGCTGAATGTATGGACGCTGAAATCGCCAAGAATAACTTCAACGGCAAACATCACGCCGCCAAGAGGGGCATTGAACACCGAAGCCAATCCTGCAGCTGCACCACAGCCGAGCAGCGATCTTGTTCTTCCTGCATTGAACTTCAGTTTCTGTGCGAGCGAAGAACCGAGCGCTGCACCAACCTGAGCAATAGGAGCCTCTCTGCCGCCCCCTCCGCCGGTGCCGATACTGATGACCGAAGTGATGGTCCTGTGAATCCAGTGGTAACGCCCCAGTATACCTTCTTTCTGGGCAACCGCTTTAATAACCGACGCAAGTCCGTGCCCCGGTTTTTCCTTGACGACAAAAGCATTGTAAAGGCCTACAAAAAGGCCTCCTGCCGCAGGAAGAAGAGGCAGCAGGACCATGTCATAAACACTTTTCAGATCCGGAACAAGCGAAGGAGTCCTGCCGAAAAACAGCAACGAACTGAAAAAAAGAATGGATTCATGAAAAAGAACGGCAACATAGCCGGTAATCAGCCCGACGATTACGGCAACAAAAAGAAAAGGGATATCCTGGTTCAGGTTAAGCTGAACCATAAAGGAATCGAGCGTCATTCTGAAAAACTGCTGGGGACTACCTTTGAATATCCTTGTCTTGCGCAACAACGCATAAAGGAAGCTTCGGATATGTCGTTTTCTTCCCTCGTTATTGCCGAAAATTCTCATAGATAATCTTTCGTTAGGAACCGTTTTGTGGCCTGTCTGAAAAAAAACATACCTTGCAGGCGCGTAAGGAAATTATTTCGTACCTTTTTTACATTGCAATCTGACAAATACCATATTATATCAACGAAACCATTTCTCAAGAGGAAGATAGACCATGGCAAAAAAAGCAGTTGAACTGGAAAATGCGGAAAAACCGGCAGTAAAGAAACGCGCCGCAAAATCCACAAAAAAAAGCCCTGAAACCGCTGAATCCGCTGAAAAAGCGGTTAAGAAAGCACCGGCCAGAAAAAAGAAAACTGCCGACACTGTTACTGAACCTGTTATCAGCCAGAAGCTCGCAAAAGAGGAACAAATCAGACTTGCCGCATACTTCAAGTGGGAAGAGAGAGGCTGCCGGCAGGGTACCGATGTCGAAGACTGGATAGAAGCGGAAGACTCGCTGACCGACTGAACATCCATCCGAAGCTTACCATTCACAGGCCATTCTCCGGAATGGCCTTTTTCTGTCCATATAGTAATAACTTGTATGAAGACATTGATCAGTAATGTAACAGGATCGATCAGGATTCTTTTTGCCGGACTCTGGCTGGTTATCCGGATCATTCTCGAATATTTCGGCATTATCAGCGACGGAAACGACAGAACGACCGGCATAAAAGAGCTCAGGGATGAATATAAGAAAGCAAATTACAGATAACCGCTTTTCCCCGGCACAGAAATTCATTCCAATCTGTTTACGACGGTGAGGTCAACCGGCGTACCAGGAGAAACAAATGCATTAGCTCCGGGCTTCTGACTGATAACCGTATTGGGGACGAGAATGGCCGAATATTCATAAGTGATCGATCCGGTTGCCAGACCATTGCCAGACATGATTTGCCGGGCATCGGAAACGGACATCCCAAGTACATCCGGAACCGCTATCTTGCGCAAGCCTATGGGCTGTTCCTCAAGTTTGCCGATAATGACAGAAACTGAAGCCCCGGACTTGACGAGAGTGCGAGGCGGAACAGACTGGCTGATAATCCTTCCGTCATCTTCAGGTTCGGTCACGATCGTTTCCTGAACATTTTCAAGCCTTATATCCAGTCGCTCAAGAGTCTGCCTTGCATCGAATTCGGGCCTGCCATAGAGATCCGGCATCTGGAAAGTCGGTTTTTCAACCCTGTTCACAACGAGATCGACTGTTCTTCCCGGCTTGACAAGCGATCCGGACTCGGGTGTCTGAGAAAGTACGATATCGGGATCGACCCTGTTGAGGTATTTTACATGATAGGTTTTTTTTACATCGAATCCGGCTTTGCGGAGTTCCCGTTCGGCATTATCATACGCCATGCCGGTAACGGCCGGAACCGTTTTCATCTTTCCCTGGGAAATATATAACGGCATAAGTATTCTGTCGAACAGCACAAGCAGAGCTAATGCGGCAAGAAATAGCAATCCGACTCTCTTCATAGAAACTGATGGTGATTTTTCATGATTAGTGTTCTCGTATTATAATAGTCCCTGAACCCGGAACCGCTTCAGCTTCCGGTCAATGCTGCCGTTTCATAACGAAATCCACAAGATTCAAAAGCGAAACTTTCGCTTCGCTGTGAGGAAATGCGCCGAGTGATTCGACGGCTTTCGCCGCGAAGCCTTCAGCCACCTCCGCCGCATACTCAAGTCCGCCTTTACTTTTTACGAAAGCAATTACCTCGTCGCTTCTTACGGCGCGTTTTTTCGAGCTTTTCAGAATGGAGCGGATGTGTTTCTGTTCTGAAGCGGGCGAGTTGCGCAGCGCATGGATCAGCGGCAGCGTTATTTTCTTATCCTTGATATCAATACCCATCTGTTTGCCGGTTTTTTTCGAATCGCCGGTATAATCGAGCAGATCATCCCGAATCTGAAAAGCAAGACCGAGATATTCGCCATAATGCTTCATGCCTGCGATCATCGACGTATCGTCTGTCACGCTGGATGCTCCCATGGCACAGGATGAAGCAATTAGCGATGCTGTTTTGTCCGATATGACGCTGAGATAATCCTCTTCCGATATATCGAGACTGCGTGTCTTCTGTATCTGCAGTATCTCACCTTCGCTCATCCTTCGAACCGCTTCCGAAACGGTATGGAGCGAGGTATAATCCTTGTGATCAAGCGAATAAAGCAACCCTTTTGAAAGCAGAAAATCTCCGATAAGCACCGATATCTTGTTTTTCCAGAGCGCGTTGATCGAGGCTATACCCCTTCGCATCTCGGCCCCGTCAACGACATCGTCATGAATAAGGGTTGCTGAATGGAGCAACTCCACCATAATGGCGGCCCGGTAGGTCGCTTCGGTAATACCTCCGCACATTGCTGCCGAGAGCAGAACGAGCGTTGGCCGTATCTGCTTTCCCTGCTGCCTGAGGACGTAGCGGCTTACCTTATCGACAAGGGTATTGCTCGAATGCAGAACCGTTTTGTACTTCTGCTGAAAAATATCGATCTCACCGGCTATCGATGCTGTAACAACATTAATGTTCACTCAGTAAGCGGCTATAAGCTTTTTTGAAATCAAGGACCATAATCGAAAAATCAGCTGACAAATGTAAAGATTATTCGGGTTTCCTGAAAACGACCAAAATCCTCTTTAACAAGTATAACCGTAGCATATGAAATAACCAATCAAACACAGCTGAAAACCGGCTCTGCTATTTGACCGGCACGAAAAAGATCAATATTTTTGGTACTTGCTGCTTTGTTGCTATGTTTTCTGCTGACTCTTTCCTTTTTTCAGCGATTGAACCTTTTATCAGGATGTTTGCCGGAACATGACACCCGAAATCGAATCGACAAAAAATACAGCTCCTGATCCCGAGCCTTCAGCAGAAAAAACAATATCGCCGGCTGACGGAGTCAGCCTTTCAGGCGAAACGGAACCTGCAACCGACACGAAAACGCCCTCGGAGAGTCTTGTTGGCGAAGAAAGGGAATCCGTCGGAACGGAACCTCCCGAGGATGAAGAAGGCGAAATGAACTTCATAGGGCATCTCGACGAAATCCGTTCGCGTCTGATAAAAGCCGGCATCGCATTGATTACCGTCACCGCACTTGCGGGAATTTTTGCCGACACCCTGGTCAATGAAGTGCTTATTGGTCCACTGAAAAGGAGCAGCGAGACAATCACCCTCCAGAATCTTGTGCCCTACGGACAGATATCGATCTACCTGCAAGTCATTTTTTTTACCGGATTCGTGGGATCGTTCCCCTTTATTGCCTATCAGATATGGAAATTCGTGGAACCCGGACTGCATGAAAATGAACGGCAGGCGTCCCGTTTCGTAATCCTGTTTATTTCACTCTGTTTTTTTTCCGGTATTGCCTTCGGTTACTTCGTATTCCTTCCGATTTCCCTGACATTTTTTGCAGGATTCGGCTCAACGCTGATCGCCAACAATATCGCCATTCAGGACTATATCAGCTTCGTTATGGGAGCGCTTCTGACAACCGGTCTGGTTTTCGAGTTGCCCTTCATCTCCTTTATCCTTTCGAAAATCGGACTCCTGACCCCCGCTTTCATGCGATTCTATCGTAAACACGCTATCGTCACCCTTCTGATCATTGCCGCTATCGTTACCCCTTCGACCGATCTGGTAACCCAGTTGGTCATCGGCATTCCTATGATCCTGCTTTATGAGCTCAGCATCTGGATCTCATCGTATGTAAACCGCAAAAACAACGCATTAAAATATACATGACCCATCCAGCAAGAAACCAACCTTCGGTCACGACCGCGCATATTCCGGGTATAACCCTTGCCGGAAATTCTGCCGGAGACCCGACAGAAAGGTTTGTGCCGGTTTACCTGCCGCCCTCATACGACGGGACAAAACGATTTCCGGTTATCTATCTGCTTTCGGGTTTTGCATCGACAGGTCGCAGCTTCATGAATTACAGCTTCGGAAGACCGACGGTTCCGGAAATGGCCGAACAGCTTATTGCTTCAGGGCAAATGCGCGAGTGCATGATCGTCATGCCCGATTGCATGACCAGATATGGCGGATCGCAATATGTAGATTCTACCGCAACCGGGCCTTACGAAACCTACCTGATCGATGAGCTGATCCCTTTTATCGATCGAACCTTTTTAACCTTACCGGAAAGACATAACCGCGCAGTCGCAGGCAAATCATCGGGAGGCTTCGGTGCTCTTAGGCTGGCCATGAGGCATCCGAATTGCTTTTCGGCAGCAGCCTGCCACAGCGGCGACATGCATTTCGAACTCTGTTACAAACCGAATTTTCCTCATGCGGCCAGACTGCTCGAACGCTACGGAGGCAGTATCTCCGCCTTTTTAAGCGCCTATGAATCGGCATTGAAAAAGCCGCGCAATGAATTCGCATTGCTCGACATCATCGCCATGTCTGCAGCCTATTCTCCCATAGACGACAAACCGGCTCCGGAAAACATGGCGCTTCCCTTCAATCCGTTTACCTGCGATATCATTGAAGAGGTGTGGAAAAAATGGCTAAGTTTCGATCCTCTGAAAATGCTTGAACATGATCGGTATCGCGATGCCCTGCATGCACTCAACCTGCTCTACCTCGATTGTGGTAATCTTGACGAATACAATCTGCAATTCGGGCACCGATTGTTTTCAGCAAAAGCGAAAGCATTTGGAATAGCTCACAGCTATGAGGAGTTCCCGGATTCGCACAGCAATACCGCATATCGCTATGCCGTATCACTGCCGGAAATATCGAAAGCTATCGATCTATAGCTGAAATCCGTCGCATAATGAAAGCGTACAATTTTTCTGTTTCCTTGCGCAGTTCATCGAGCGAGCCGTTGTTGCGGATGACGTAGCCGGCCATCTCGATCAGCTTTTCCTGCGGCCATTGTGCGGCTATCCGGCGCAGTATCTCCTCCCTGCTGCCAAGCCCTTTTGCCTCTGCCCGCCGCACCCTCAGTTCGGTATCTGCAGCGACGACAACGATAAGGTCGAGATCGCCGGTCCTGCCGGTCTCGAACAGTATCGCAGCCTCCTTGACAAGCACCGCAACGCCCTGACGGGCAGCCTGCCGGCGTGCAGACTCGAACGCTTCATATACCCGGGGATGTACCAGCGCGTTCAAAGCCTGAAGCTTCTTGGAGTTTATGAACACTTCAGCGGCTACGCGACGCCGATCGAGCTTCAAAGTGCCGGAGGCATGTTCGCTGAAGACATCGAAACCGAACAGATCTCTCATCCCGGCAATAATGTCCGGATTGGTTTCCTGCTGCTCCCTGGCAACCTTATCGGCTTCGAAAAGGGCGCATCCCATTTCCGAAAGAAAACGGCAGACCGTGGACTTGCCGCTGCCAATCCCTCCTGTTACACCGACGAGAAAAGGTTGCCGAAAATCATCCCTTTTCATGGAGTCTCCTTCTGCACATTCGACCGGACAAGAGCAATCACCAGCTTCCACCGTTCAGGCTCCTGATTGTAAAGCCGCACCTTTTTCCTGAAGTCCTCTGGCTTCAGGTCATGCCTGGCAAGCATACTGTTCATTTTCTCCGAAGAGAGGGGTGCAAGCACGACATCCTCGTCACTCGAGGTAACTCCTGACTCGACAAGATAATCGCTGTAAAAACCGGCAAAACGAAGATCATCTGCGTCAAGCCCTGTATTTCCGGCTGTACGACATCCCGAAACGGCAACAGGCACTATCATGACGACCATGATCAAGGCATAAAGGCGCATCGAGACCCGTCGGAACAACTTGAACGAATACATCAGCATCAGAGAATGACTTTGCATATTTTTTTCATGAAAAGAAACTAAAACAATGCTTATCAAGTTTAACCATTTTATTCACTCCTTCATATTCATAAGCAATCATAACACACAACTCAAAACACCCATCCAGCCATGTCCTATCAGCAACCTGCCCTTCCGTATTCGGAAAATGCTCTTGAACCACATATTACAGCTCATACGATCGGGTTCCATTACGGCAAGCATCATGCCGCCTATGTCACCAATTACAACAATCTCGTAGCAGGGACTCCGTTTGATTCGCAGAGCATTGAAGATGTGATCGCTGCAACCGCAAACGACCCGGCAAAAACAGGAATTTTCAACAACGGAGCCCAGGCCTGGAACCACTCATTCTACTGGAACTCACTTTCGCCGAATGGCGGAGGAACACCTTCAGGTGCCCTTGCGACAAAGATCGACGAGGATTTCGGCAGTTTCGAGAAATTTGCAGAAGAACTCAAAACTGCTGCTGCAACCCAGTTTGGCAGCGGATGGGCCTGGCTTGTCTCCGACAATGGAACGCTGAAAGTCGTCAAAACCGGCAACGCACAAACGCCACTGACTGCAGGCCAGATCCCGCTGCTCTGCATCGATGTGTGGGAACATGCCTATTATCTCGATTACCAGAATCGCAGACCTGATTACGTTGCCGCAACTATCGCTCATCTGCTCAACTGGGAATTTGCAGAAGCCAACTACCAGACAACGAAATAACATTTTTCAGAACCCACACTCAATCAAAAGGCTCGGAAAACCGGGCCTTTTGATTTTTTTACCGAAACAAAAAAACAGACAAAATACGCCATACTATCTTTCACCCGACACCCTCGTCCACGGAAGCCTTTCGATATCATCAAGACTGATGACCCTTGCTTTTTTCGGACGAATGTACCGTATTGTCAACTGCTCAGGGTTGATTATTCGTTTATCATAATCAATAACAAGCCTGTGCTCTTCGTCGCCCGATTCCCCATCGCGAAAAAGCACCATTTCAATCTGGGCGGGAATCTGCGCGGTACGGCCATCAACGGAAAAAGACTGAAATTTTCGAAAATAAATTTCTGTAGCCGTATCGTTGTACAGATTTCTCTGAAAAAGCGCCATCAGCGTCCTGCTTTCAGGATCGACAACCATCTCCCTGATCGTCCCTGGCCTGTCGAACGAATACATGACTCGTCCATTCCCCTTCTTCACCCTGCTTACCCGCTCTATCGGATCGTCGAGATTCACCAGTCCGAGAAGGGATTCCGAAAACATACGATAGCCGGACGGCACTCCTATGATTTTCTCGATATTCTCCTCGCTGTTCTTTCCCGTAAGCAGCCTGTTGCTCATCATATCGTGAACAAACAGGGAGTCCTTGCCAAAATACAGATCGGCTACAGGCCAGCCGAGCAGTCCCGCACTAACAATCATTCTCGACTCCTTATGCCTCGCAAGCTGAATGTTGCAATAAACCCGTTCCCGTCGTTTCCCGGACGTGTATATGGTAACATCGGCATAACCATCAAGGGAGTGGATAAAGGGCGATGCCTCAGCCACATCCCTGTAAAGGGAAGCGAGCTCGCCGGTAAGCTCCGATGGCCTGTCGGGAAGCGCATCGCGCGTAATGCTTTCGAAATCCGCGCATCCGTATTGCAGACTCAGCGTAAGGAATGCAAAGAAAATTACAATAAATTTTTTCATCGATAACAGTTTTAGCTTTTCTTCAGAAGCCCGTCGGCGATATCGGCAATCCGGAAAAACCGCCCTTCCTGGAGCGTTGAACGGGTTTCCCGTTTTGAGAATCAGCGGTTTTATGCCACATTACCCCGCGTCATCATTAATAACGGCAGATACTGAAAGAAATGTCGGTTGTAATACCGTGAATTTTTGTGTTAAATGTACCATGCCCTTTT
>JAFGMZ010000022.1 GCA_016927285.1 Chlorobiaceae bacterium | reverse complement strand
TGATGCAACAGATTGATATCGGCCAGTAACAGTGTTAAAAAAGATGAAGCGTACCTGCGGAATATCGAGTTTGCCTGTTTTTTCCGGATAGATGGTCAGCGTCGATCTGCTGGTGCCGGAGGAGAGTGTTTCGTTTTTATCGAGAGAGAGGTCGGCAATCGGGGTTCCCCGGTACAGGGAGGGCGGAAAGGTCGGCAAAGGGATGATGAGTGACGGCAGGTTTCCCCTGCCGGTGACGCTGGAGGTAATTTTCACCGGCTCTCCCGCCTTGACGGTTGGCGGTTCTGTATCGATGGCGAAAGAAAAATCGCCGACAGCTCCGGAAAACCCCTCCGGAGACGGTTGCGGCAGAGCTCTGACCTGGAGGATCACTGTCGGCGCGACAAGCGTCAGCGGCTCGTTTCCGGATGCCATGTTCGATCCTGGCATGATGCAGTTCACCCGGTATCCGTCGATAACATGACGGCCCGGCTCGATGGCGGCAAGCTTGAACTGCCGGATAATTGCGCTGCGGCAGAGAACCCCCGAAACAGTGACGGGCTGGCTTGCGACGAAACGGCCGGGATCGAGTTCCTCGGTCCACAACCCTTTGAGGGAAGGATTCGAAGCATCCGAAACCTTGGGACCATCGCCAATGAAACAGATCGTATAGGTCAGCAATACCTCCTCTCCGGTGAAAGGCGTTGCTGTTGAAACTGTTGTGCGGATAAATGGAATTTGTCCGGTTGCCGAAACAGGTCGGAATGCGCCGATGAAGAGCAGCAGCGCGGTCAGCACCGTTCGTACAGCGTTCCCCATGGCTCTCTTTACAGGATTTATTTTTTCAGTTCACGCGAACGTTCCGCTGCTGCCGATACCGTATCGATAAGCGTCTGGCGGATATCTCTTTCCTGCATAACCGTAAGTCCGGCTTCTGTTGTGCCACCGGGGGTAGTAACCTCGCTGATGAGCGCTTCAGGGCTTTTACTGCCGGCAAGCACCATTTTTGCAGCCCCGTACATCGTCTGGGCCGCGAGGAGCAGCGCATCTTCTCTCGATAGCCCCCACAGCATGCCCCCCTCGGCAAGAGACGCGATGATCCGGAACATGTAAGCCGGGCCGCTGCCGGAAACCGCGGTAGCCGCATCCATAAGCTGTTCGTCATCGAGCACCACGGTCATGCCGATTGCCCTGAACAGATCTTCGGCAAGCGCGATATCGGCATCCGTCGCAGCGGCTCCTCTGCACAGGGCAGTCATCCCTTCCCCCACAAACGCCGGAGTGTTCGGCATCACCCGGATAACCCTGACCGATTCGCCTGCGTGCCGGCGGATGAATTCCGAAGAGATCCCTGCAGCAACGCTGACAAGCAGATGCTTATCGGTGAGAAAGGCTTTAAGCTCGGCAAGTACGCCCTCCATCTGATAGGGCTTCACCGAGAGAACGATCAATCCTGTTTTTTCTGCAAGGGCCTCTATGGACGAGCACGCCTCGACGGGGTAGGTTGCCGTTATGTTTTTCAAGGCCTCCGGCAACGTATCGAAGCCGTATAAACGCATGTTATCTTTTGCTGCGAGACCTGCGATCAGTGCGCGAGCAATCCGTCCGGTGCCGATAAACCCGGTATGAAGTGTATTCATCGATAAATCAGAATGGTTATGATATGCTGTAACAGATATGTACGTTTTTTTGCGGGTTTTTCCTGCGAAGGGCTGAGGATTCTCTTATCTGTAACGCAGTTTAAAGAGAAGAATGACAAAGAGCAGAGCGAGCGATACGCTGTTGGCCGCAATCATAGGCAGGTCATCTTTCGCAAGGCCATAGCACAGCCAGATGACAATACCGACATTCATGCTGACTGCCCAGAGCAGACTGATATCCCGGGTCTTTCGCGTTGTAAAAATTTTCAGCGCCTGGGGCAGCAGCGCCAGCGTCGTGACGATGCCCGCAGCAAATCCAAGCATCTCGCTTGAGTAATAGTTCATTGCATCTCCGTTACTGGATTACTGGTTGGGTTTATGCGTGTGAATATACGAAAAGAGCGTCACTCAAAGCCTGTCGCCAGAACTGTGCGATCTTTTTCTGCTGAAAGGGGCCTCGATTGATAATGACCGATTGTCTGTTGCTCTGAACTATTGCCGACCGCAAAAAGTAAGACAGGGAAGACTGAAAAGGAAAAAACCGACAAGGCGCGAACGTATCCCGTTCTTGATTTCGCGAGAAGAGATTGGCCATAAACGACAAAAGGCGGGAATCGATTCCCGCCTTTTGTCGTTTATGGCCAAGAGCAGCTTATTTGCTGAGACCGACCATATATTCCACAGATGCTTTAACGTCGGCGTTGGTGAGTTTCGGGTTGCCGCCTTTTGCCGGCATCATACCTTTCTTTCCCTGATAACCCTTGATTGACTTGTCGACCAGCACGTTCATGCCCTGTGCGATGCGCGGAGCCCATGCAGGTTTGTTTCCGGTTTTAGGTGCGCCCATGATGCCTGCTTCGTGGCATGCCGCGCAGTTGGCGTCATAAATTGCTTTGCCGGTTGCGGCGTTTGCATCGGTCAGACTGAAAGACATAACGAACAGTGCGCAGAAAGCAGCAGATACTAAACGAGACATATAGTCCTCCCTTACGGAATTAATGGTTGTGGATGATCGATTGTGCAAAAAACCCAAGTTAGGTATTTTACTATATAAAGTTCGGCATTCCAAGTTATTATTGAAAATATTATGCCTATATAGTTATGGAATGATATGTGGCGTGCGGAATCGCTATACCGGACCTTCGATTAAGCTTCTTGTTGTGGGATGTTCGGGGCGCAGTCGGCATATTTCAGAACGGATAAAAAAAGAGGAACACGGCCATCCAGGCGGAGTTCCTCTTTTTTTATCGGAAAAAAGGCTTTCGAGGGCTTATTTCGAAATTTCAGCGAGGTAGGTTACAGCGTTTTCGACTTCTTCGTCGGTCAGGTCGGCGTTACCTCCTTTAGCAGGCATCATGCCGGCAGGTCCGGTGAAGCCGTCGATCGATTTCTTTGTCATCACATCCACGCCCTGCGCGATACGGTCTTTCCATGCCGCTTTGTCGCCCGGTTTCGGCGCGCCCATCATGCCGGCATCGTGGCAGCCGTTACACCCTTTCGTTTCATAAATGATCTTTCCGGCAGCGAGTTTCGGATCTGCAGGAGTTTCCGCTGCGGGAGTTTCGGCTGGCGCGGCAGCTTCAGCCGGAGCGGCAGCCTCTTCTTTTGATTCCGGGAATTCGAGCTTGGCCGGAGGTTTTTCAAGGCCGCATGCGCCGAGGAAGAGCATGCCTACAGCGAAAACAGGCAAAAAGCGTTTCATAGCGTTCTCCGTTATTATGAGTTGTGTGGTTTTAACAGGTACAAAAAAGCGTTGACTATAATTTTATGAATAATTTACCGTATGGCAAAATGGTTTTTTTTCAGATATGGGTCAGAACCTGCTTTCGGAGATCGTTCCTCGACAACCCATAGAGATGGGTATAAAAGAGGTTGAAAAAAAGCACGGCTGTTTTTGCGCTCGGTGCGCCGAGGCCTCTTCTGAAGGATTGTGCCGATGTGAACAGTTCGCGGGTAAGCGTTGAGTAGCTATCGACAAATGCGTCGAGAGGTATGCGTTTGGGTTTGTAGAGCATTTCCTGGCCGAAGGTGTACCGGAAGGCGGTGCAGTCATCGGGGTCGAAGAGCAGACGGCCTTCTTCCCGGAGCCTCTCGAATACCCTTGTCCCTGGAGTAGGTCTGAGGATGTTGATGCCCGGCACATCGAGCTTTGTTTCCCTGACGAAGTCGAGAATTGCCGACGGAGTATCGAGCGTGTCGCCATCGAGCCCATAGATGAAGCTGCCGTAGAGGCTTATGCCGGCGTGCCGGATGTTTTTTATTGCCGCAACGAGTTCCGTCGCCTTATTCTGGTTTTTGCGGTGAGCTGAGCGGCTTGCCGGTTCGACGCTTTCTATGCCGACGAGCAGCGCACGGCATCCCGATTGCGCGAATACGTCAAGAAGGCGAGACTGCTGTCCGAGCGTCGTCGTTGCCTGTCCGAACCAGCTTATACGGTAAGGAATCAGCCTTCCGAACAGTTCTTCGGCATAAGCCGGATCGGCATTGATGGAGTCGTCCACGAAAAAGAAGATACGGCGGTCGTGCTCCAGAAACCGTTCGATTTCGGCAACGATATCTCCGACCGATCGTCTTCTCAGAGATCGCCCGTTCAGCACATGGACGTTGCAGAAGTCGCAATTATAGGGACACCCTCGTCCCGTCTGTATGAGGTTTGTGGTAAAGTAGCGGTTTTTTATAAGCATTCGTTTATTCACCGGGCGGGACAGGGAGAGATCCGGAAATCCCTTCGTGCGGTAATCCTGCTTCAGCGATTCGCTTCTAAGGTCTTCAAGCGCCTCTTTCCAGAGATCATCGGCCTCCCCATGCACCAGCACGTCTGCATGGGGACGACAGGAATCAGGAAAAAGCGTGACATGCGCGCCGCCGAGCGCCACGGGAATGCGTTTTTTTCTCACCATGTCGGCCAGTTCGAACGCCTTGCGAGCCATGCCGGTCTGTACGCTGATGCCCACGAGATCCCACTTTTTTTCTGCCGGAAATTCCTCGAACCGCATATCGCAGAGCTGCTGTTCCACGCCTGGGACCTCTATCGAGCCAAGGATCATGAGCGATAAGGGCGGAATGGCAAACTGGCTTTTTTTAATGATGGTTCTGACGGAGCGGTCGAACCATTGCCGTACGGAGCCGGTTTCCGGTTCGTCATACAGAGACCTGGCTCCATCGACGCCGCTGTCGGATGGAAGAAAGACCAGCAGAACTTTTTTCGGAAATGCCATGATACGCTTTGCTACCAGTCTTTACGGTTTGTTTTTTCTGTTTTTCCTGAGCTCGAAGCACGGGGAAGCTGTCGCATCAGCTGGTTTTCCTTCATCTGCGCCTGTTGGAGGATGCGTTTGGCTGTGTTTGCCATTTCCTCGTTCGAAGAGCCGGTATTTTTCTGCTCATTGCGTTTGCCCCGATGCTTCGCGGAACCGTTTTTCAGCTTTTCGAGCATCCTGAGTACAATTTCATAATTGATGCGCGTATCGATATCCCTTGGTTTTTTGAGGAGCAGGGTGGTATAGCGCCCAAGCGCCTGTTCAAGCAAAGCCTTTTTCTGTACTTTTTTTTCAGTCGCGAGAGCTTCCATCGCAAACGAGGTACCTTCATTATACCACGAGGCAATGCGGATTTTTTCGTCACCAGGGTTCATTGCGAGGTTCCGGTAGATATGTCGGGCCTGTAGATGCTTTCCCTGCATGGCAAGGGCTCCTGCAAGATTAAAACGTATGGCAACGCCGCTTCTGTCTGTATGACCGGCTTTTCCGGAAAGGGCTTCCCGGCAGCGTTGTTCCGCGCCTGAGTAATTCCCGCTGCGGTACAAGGTGTAAGCCTGCTGTTGCGTCCGGTAGGCCCGGTACTCCTGGGGCAGGTTCCATGATGAGGCAAGCAGGAGGAAGGGCAGGAGCAGTTGCATCATAATCCGCAAGGTTCTTTACTGCAAGATAGGGTGTAAAAGGCGAAGTCGGAAGGGGTTGCGGAAACAAAAAAACCGCCCGTGATCTCAGGGGCGGCTTTTTCGCAAAGAGCGGTATTTTGTAAGCGGCAGGTCAGTCGAGGAAGGCTTTCTGTACCGCGCTGACTCCGGCTCCGGTTTCGAAAGAGTAGCCGATCTCTTTCAGTGCGCGTTCCAGGCCGCCGATGACGGTCAGCATATCGAGTTCGTCGTAGAACCCGAGGTGCGAAATGCGGAAAATCTTTCCTTTGTACTCGTCCTGACCTGCAGCGACCGTGATGCCATTTTTCTGTTTCAGCGCTTTGTTGAATGCCGACCAGTCGACGCCTTCAGGCAGCCAGACCGGGGTTACGGCAAAAGAAGGGGAGTTGCTGAAGAGCTTCATGCCGAGTGCGCTGCAACCCTGTCGGCATGCGGCTGCAAGGCTTTCATGGCGTTTCCAGATGTTTTCGATGCCTTCCGCCCTGATCATCTGCAGCGCTTCGTCAAGCCCGATGACAAGAGAAACCGCAGGGGTGAACGGGGTGTCTTCAGCGGAATGGGCTTTCAGTGCTTTTTTCAGGCTCAGATAAAATTGCTGGGTATGGGTGTGCGCATTGATGACGTCCTGGGCCCGTTCCGAAATAGCGACAAGCGCAAGACCGGGAGGCATCATCAGCCCTTTCTGGGATCCGGTAATGCAGATATCCGCACCCCAGTCGTCGAAATGGAATTCGTGGGCGCCAATAGCCGTAATGCCGTCAACAAGGATGAGCGCATCCGATTTTTCGCGGATAAGAGCGCACAGAGCCTGAATGTCTGCAGCGGTACCTGTAGAGGTTTCAGAGTGGGTAAGGCAGATGCCTCTCACATCGGGATGCTGCACCAGCAGTTCAGCCATGCGTTCGGGCTGGATGGCGGAGCCCCACTGCACCTTTTCCTCGATGCAGTTTCCGGTGAAGGTACGCACGAGCTGTCCCCACCGCTCGCCGAATTTTCCTGCATTGACGGCAATGACTTTCTCTCCCTGCTTGAAGAGGCTCGAAACAGCCGCTTCCATGCCACCTGTTCCTGAACAGCTGAGTACCACGACCGGCTGTGTCGTTCTGAAGAGATATTTGAGATCTTCGTGCACACGGGCCAGAATCTCCATGAACTCGGGGTTCCTGTGATGAATGATTGGGGCCGCCATGCGAAGCATCACATTTTCAGGCACAGGGGTTGGTCCCGGGGTGAACAGTCTTTTTTTCATCTCTTCAGAAAGGTTGTTTGGTTATAAAGACTTCCTGCATTCAGTTTTTCGCACTCTCCATCATCTCGGTGAACTGGTCGAACAGATAATGAGAATCGTGAGGACCCGGTGCCGCTTCGGGATGGTATTGCACCGAGAAGCAGGGCAGCGAACGGTGTCTGACGCCCTCTACCGTCTGGTCGTAAAGATTGAGATGGGTCATTTCGAGATCTTCGGGCAAAGAATCCATTTTTACGGCAAAACCGTGATTCTGCGAGGTGATTTCGATTTTGCTGCTCTTGATGTTCTTGACCGGATGGTTGCTGCCGTGATGGCCGAACTTCAGTTTGTAGGTTTCCGCTCCCAAAGCCAGCGAAAGCAGCTGGTGGCCGAGGCAGATGCCGAACACCGGCAGATGTCTTGTCGTACGGTTGTATTCGGCGAGCGCTTTGATGGTTTCTATGGCGTAGCCGACAGCCGACGGATCGCCCGGGCCGTTGGAGAGAAAAACGCCGTCGGGCTTGAGTTTCAGCACCTCTTCAACCGGCGTCGCGGCATTGAGTACCGTAACCTTGCAGCCGCAGTTCTGCAGGATGCGCAGGATGTTGGTTTTGATGCCGTAGTCGAATGCCGCTACATGGTAGCGAGCTTCCGGTTTTTCGAGTACATAGTTTTCCGAAGAGGTGACGGTTTTCACCAGATCCTGCCCGGTCATTTCCGGGATGGCGAGCGCTTTGGCTTTCAGGTTTTCCTCGTTGAGATCCACCGTTGAGATTACGCCGCGCATTGCGCCTTTTACGCGGATCTCCCTTACCAGTTTTCTCGTGTCTATACCGGCCAGTCCAGTCACTTTAGCCTGCTTGAGGTAGGCATCGAGGCTTCCGGACGATTCGAAATTGCTGTTGATATGCGATACTTCGCGCACGATAAAAGCCGAAGCCCATATTTTCGACGACTCATTGTCGTCGGGGGTGATGCCGTAATTGCCGATCAGCGGATAGGTCATAACCACCATCTGTCCGGCATAGGACGGATCGGTAAGTATCTCCTGATAGCCGGTATGAGAGGTGTTGAAGACAACTTCGCCTGCCGCTTCGCCGATGTGGCCGAATGCCGTCCCCCTGTAGACGGATCCGTTTTCCAAAACCAGTAGAGCCTGTGTCTCTTGCATACTTGTTCGTTATTCCTTCGTAGTAGAAAGTTTATCTCCCGATTCCTGTCTGTCAACATTGGCGACCGCCGTACGGTCGAACTTCAGTTTCACGTTATCGCCTACCTGCACGAGTACGGTTTTCTTTTCCGTATCGATACCGGCTACGGTGCCGTGAATGCCGCCGATGGTAACCACCCGGTCGCCTCGTTTTAAACTGTCAAGCACCTTTTCCCGTTCCTTCTGTTTTTTCTGCTGGGGACGGATCATGAAAAAATAGAAGACGACGAAAATAAGGACAAGGGGAACGAGCTGAATAAACGGGTTAGGATTCTGGCCCCCGGCCGGTGGCGCGAAAAGCAGCAGTGCTGAAATAAGTTCGTGCATGATTTTTGGTCAAGAGTGAAAAATGGACGTACGAACCGTAATGTACGGTATTCAGGTGACTATGTCAATGACGCCTTTCCGGAGCCAGCGCTGAAGCTTGCGAACGGAGCGACATCATAACGGTTTTCACGGACCTTGCCCTTTGAGATCATGAGGCCTGCAAGCGAGGCAATCATGGCCGCATTGTCCGTTGCATAGATCGTTTCCGGAATGTAGACTTCGATGCCGTGGCGCACGCAGGCATTCCGCATTGCGCGACGCAATGCCGAGTTTGCGCTCACTCCGCCAGCCACGGAAATCGCCTTGACCCGGTAATGCCGAGCGGCAGCGATGGTTTTTTCAACAAGAACGCTCACGATGGCATGCTGGATCGATGCGGCGACATCGTTCAGATGAGCCGCAACAAACTCCGCAGGGTGTTTCTGCAGCCAGGTCAGTACCGAGGTTTTCAGGCCCGAAAAGCTGAAATCGAAATTGCCCCGGTAGTTTTTGCTGGTCTGCGACTGTGCCGTCAGGGCTTTGGGAAATGCATGAAAGTGCGGGTCGCCGTCAGCTGCGAGCCGGTCGATAACCGGTCCTGCCGGATAGGACAGACCGAGCATCTTGCCGGTTTTATCGAAAGCCTCTCCGGCTGCGTCGTCAAGCGTTCTGCCGATCACCTCGTAGGACAGATCTTCATGTACGAGCGAAAGCAGCGTATGGCCCCCTGATACCGTAAGGGAGATGAATGGCCCATCAGGGACGCGGTGATCGGCCGATTCCGGGATGAAAGCAGAGAACATGTGTGCTTCGATATGGTTGACCGGAACGAACGGAATACAGAGAGCAAGCGCCATGCCCTCTGCAAAGCAGAGGCCGACCATCACGGCACCGATAAGACCGGGACCGGCGGTGGCAGCTATGCAATCGAGTTCATTTTTCGTTATATTGGCCTCTGTTACGGCACTCTCGACAATGGAAACGATCATCCGTTCATGTTCTCTCGAAGCAAGTTCCGGCACGACTCCTCCGAAACCGGCGTGGCATCGTTGCGAACTGATGACGTTCGATACTACTCTGCCATCGAGCAGAACTGCTGCGGAGGTTTCATCGCAGCTGGTTTCTATTCCTAATATATTCATGGTATCATTTTCTCTGGACGTATGGCAAAAGCTAACAAACCGGTAAACAATAGCAAACCGAGGGCCAAAGTGAGCTTTATCGGGGTGCTCATGATTCTTGTCGGCGCCGATCTCATTCTGCTGATGGCTCCTGAAGTCGGCATTCTCAACAGCGGCTTCTACATTCCGGACATCTATACATGGCCAGCGCTGGTTGCGGGAGTTGCGCTGCTTGTCTTTGGTTTCAGGAGACTCTACAAAAAGCCGTGAACGGATAGAGGAAGGGAGAGAGCCGCGCAATAATGCGCAATATTAACATTCAGAAGTCCTCTGTAAAGGGAGATCGACTATGCAGCATGCCGAAGGTCTTGAGGAACTTGGTCGCGAAATAGCGGCTGCATCGGAATTTCTCGATCGCGCCGAGGAGCAGATATCGTCCTGCATCATCGGTCAGAAGCAGGTCATTCGCCGGGTATTCATCGCGATGCTTTCCGGCGGGCACATCCTGCTCGAAGGGGTGCCGGGACTGGCCAAGACCCTTATTGTGCGGTCGTTCGCTGCAGCCATGAACCTCCGCTTCCGCCGTATCCAGTTCACTCCGGACATGCTTCCGGCAGATCTCGTCGGCACCATGGTTTACAATCCCAAAGACATGGAGTTTCATCCCCGCCAGGGTCCGCTGTTCGCCAACGTCATCCTTGCCGACGAGATCAACCGTTCTCCCGCTAAAGTTCAGTCGGCTCTGCTCGAAGCCATGCAGGAAAAGCAGGTCACCATCGGCAGCAATACCTTTCAGCTGCCATCACCCTTCATGGTGCTTGCTACACAGAACCCTATCGAGCATGAGGGGACCTACCTTTTGCCTGAAGCGCAGGTTGACCGGTTCATGATGAAAATTATTGTCGATTACCCCACTTACGATGAGGAGCTAGAAATCATGCAGCTCGCATCGGCTTCAGGCCCCCTGCCTGAAATTCGTGCGGTTGTCGAATCTGGCGACATTGCCCTGGCCCGCAATCTTATTGATCGCATCTATGTCGATCCGCGTGTTCAGCGCTACATCGTCGATCTCGTGGTCGCAACGAGAAACCCCGCAGCTTACGGTCTTCCCTTACTCGAACCGATGATAGAATACGGGGCATCCCCGAGAGCTTCAATTTTTCTGCTGCTGGCCGCAAAGGCGAATGCATTTCTGCAGCACAGGGCCTACATTACGCCTGAGGACGTCAAGGAGCTTGCCTTCGACACCCTGCGTCACCGCATCATACCCGGTTACGAAGCCGAAGTCGATAACGTCAGCACCGATGATTTCATCCGCGATATCCTGCAGCATGTGCAAGTGCCGTAAGGATCCGGCTGGAGAGAGGACTCTCAGCATAAAACGAGATGAGCCGATATGCATGAAAAACAGAGAAAAGTTCATGGTTTCCCGGAATCGCCGGAAAGCATCCGCCGTATCGAAATCCGGTCGCGGCGCCTCGCTTCCGAACTCTTCGGCGGCGAATACCACTCTTCCTTCAAGGGAAGGGGGATCGAGTTCAGCAGCGTACGAGAATACCAGTATGGCGACGATGTTCGCACCATTGACTGGAATACTTCGGCCCGTAAACACGAGCTCTATGTCAAGCAGTTCATCGAAGAGCGGGAACGCAGTATGCTCCTGCTTGTTGACGCTTCGGCATCCATGCTTTTCGGCGGCGGAGCCGGGAGCAAGCGGCTTCTCTCGGCGGAAGTCGGTGCCGTACTGGCTTTCAGTGCGGTCCAGAATAACGACAAGGTCGGCCTCGTGATCTTTACCGACCGCGTCGAAACCTACATTTCCCCCGGAAAAGGACGACAGCAGGTACTGCAGATACTCGAAGCTCTTTTCGGGATGCAGCCGCAACACACGAAAACAGATATCGATGCGGCGCTTTCTTTCGTGAGCCATATCCGGAAACGTCAGGCTATCGTTTTTCTGCTGAGCGATCTGCTCGACTGCAGATATGAGCGGGGCATGAAGCTGCTCAACGCCCGTCACGATTTCGTACTCATACACATCAGCGATCCGCTTGAACGTGAACTGCTCCGAACCGGTCTGCTTGATCTTCAGGATCCGGAAACCGGCAGTCGCATCACCATCGATGCCGGCAGCCAGAAGGCTCTCGAAAGCTATCGCAACAAGCAACTCAGGCATGCAGACGATCTCAGCCGGAAACTCATGCGCATGAAAATCGATACTGTGCGCCTTGAGACCGGTCGGTCGTTCATCGGCGAACTCAACACCTTTTTCCGGTACCGTGAAAAGAGGTATTGAACGGCACAGCAGCATGATCCTCGCGATTGCGGCGCTGCTCCTGACGTTTTTCGTCATTGCAGCCCCGCTCGCCGCAAATGCAGAGGGAGCGAAAGTGATGGTAAGGGTCTCTCCTGACACTGTCTATGCCGGAGAACGCATCTCCGGCACCATTCTGGTTCAGCATCGCCTCGGTACGACAGTTGCGGTGGAACTTCCGGATTCACTAGCGCTCAGCCCGTTTATACTCATCGGGAGAACGAATACGACCAAACCGTTTTCGGCGTCGATGACTGAAGTGCGGGTCGAGCTGGAACTTGCGGTTTTCGGTTCCGGATCGCAGCAGTTTCCGGCCTTTACGCTGGCGTTTTTCGATGCCGATGGCCTGATGATCGGCAGGCAGGAGCACCGGACTGACGCACAGGTCATCGTGAAAACCCTTACGTCGCCGGATATGCTCGACTTTCGGCCGTTGAAACCGCCTGAGCGGCCCGGATTTCCGTTTCGGCTGCTTCTGCCCATTCTGTTCGGCATGCTCGGCCTTGCCGCAGCCGTACTGCTTGCGCTCTTTCTCGTAAAGCGCAAAGTGAGGCTTTTCGCTGAAACCGTCGATCCATCGCAGGTTGCCGGCAGGAAGCTCCGAAGGCTCGAGGGTCGTCTCTCCTCCGGCATGCAGCCTTCGGAGTGCTATGCCGAACTCAGCACCATCATACGGGAGTATCTCGAACGGCACTACCATATCCAGGCGCTCGAAGCCGTGACGCAGGAGATCGAGCGCGACCTCCGTAAGCTTGGCGTCTCGTCGTTTGAAACTATCATGACCCTTCTGCGCCAGGCCGACCTCGTCAAGTTTGCCGACAGTCGCCCCACCGCTGATGAGTCCCGTAACTCCATCCGCAAGGCAGGCGAGATCGTGCGATCCTTGGAAAGCGGCGGGAAGGGGTGATTCTTTTTGCATTTTACCTGAAAACGTAGATAACCTGCCGATTTATTGTCACTGTCGCGCCCATGCAGGAATGGTTCTCTCATATACCCGGCATCGCCTTCGAGGAGCCCGGCTTGCTGCTTTTGCTTCCGGCGCTTCTCCTTTCAGCCTGGCTGCTGCGCCGGCGCGATCGGCAGGGGCAGAGCGCTGCGCTGCTCTTTCCCGGCGTGGACCGGCTTCGCGACGAAGGATTCGAAGCGCCGCTGTTCGCAAGGATGGTCGTACGGTGGCTGCGCTGGAGCGGAATGACGCTCGTCATTATTGCCATGGCTCGTCCATACCTTGTTTTTGAAGAAAGCGTTGCCGAATCTCGCGGCATCGATGTCGTGCTTGTGCTCGATATTTCCGAATCCATGCTGCAGGAAGATGTCGGGCGCATAAGTCGTCTTGCCGCAGTGAAAAAAGTGGCCAGGGAGTTTATAGCCCGGCGAGGAAACGACCGGATCGGCATTGTGGTGTTCCGGGGGAACGGCTATACGCTCTGTCCTCTCACGCTCGACCATCGCATCGCCGGCAGGCTGCTCGATACGGTCACTCCCGAAGCTGTTCGCGATGAAGGTACGGCAGTTGGAAGCGCCATTCTGATTGCCGTCAACCGGCTCAAGGCATCGCAATCCGCAGGAAAGGTCATGATCCTTCTTACCGACGGAGCATCGAATGCAGGAGGGATCGAACCGCTGACTGCGGCAGGTATTGCCGCAGGGCAGGGAATAACCATCCATACGGTCGGAGCCGGTACCCGGAAAGGGGGACTATCAGGATTGCACGAGACCGAACTCCGGCAGATTGCCGGAGCTTCTGGGGGACGTTATTTCCTCGCCGATGGCATGACCTCGCTTTCCGATAGTTTCAGGGAAATAGACCGGCTTGAAAAAAGCCGTATTACAAGTCCTGTCGCAAGGCGAAAATCGGAACTGTTTTTGTATTTGCTCGTTCCTGCGGTCGTGATGCTGCTCGGCGAGGCCGTTCTCGCAAACACCAGACTGGTCAGGATTCCCTGATTTCGGTCGTTACAATATTTCAACAAACCGCCCATGTGCTTCGCCTGGCCTGACAACTTCGTTTACCTGCTGCTGCTGATACCGCTTGCCGTGCTCTTCGGCTATGGGTTCATGCGCCGCAAAGAAGCGCAGTCACTGTTCCAGGGAGGACCCCGGGCTGACGATACTATCCGACGCATGCTGCTTGTGCGCATGGTACTGCACTATACCGGTATAGCCCTCCTGCTGATTTCCCTTGCCGGGCCCCGACTCTGCCACGGCACCCGGATGGTTTTGCGTCAAAGCGCCGATGTGGTATTTATGCTCGATATTTCCAACAGCATGCTCGCCGGCGATGTTGTACCCACCCGACTCGAACGTGCACGGGAGGGCGTGCGGCGCATCAGCGTCCTCATGCCGGAAAGCCGGCGCGCTTTGCTGCTTTTTGCTGCGAAACCTCTGGTACAGTGTCCGCTTACCAGTGATCGCGAAGCATTCGAAGCCCTGCTCGGCATGGCATCTCCGGCGCTCATCGAAGAGCAGGGAACTTCTTTCGGCAAATCCTTCGGGCAGGCGATTGCGCTGTTTTCTCCCACCAGGGCACCCGTGGGTTCAGGCAGAATTGATACGGAACGGATTGTCGTTATGCTGAGCGACGGCGAGGATCACGAAGGCGGCGCCGAGGCGGCGGCAAAGCGGCTTGGACGGGCAGGTATCCAGCTCTTCGTACTTGGCGTCGGGAGTCCGGGAAAATCAGTTATTCCTGATCCGCAGCATCCGGGCCAGGTGAAGCGCGATGCGGCAGGCAGCGCGGTTCTCACCCGCTTCGATCCCGAAACGCTTCGGCGGCTTGCGGCGGCGGCGGGAGGCGTCTATATCGACATTGGGGGGAGCGAAGCTCCGGTCGAAGCGGTCGCGCAACGGATAGGCAGCATCGTGGCGGCCTCCCGTCCGGTGGCAGTACCTGCCGGGGGTGGTACGCCGCTCTCCCCCTGCCTGCTCGGCGTCGCTCTCTTCTTGCTGCTGGTCGAGAGGATAATGGACGCAGGATGGAGGAGAGGGGGCGGCTGATATGGTATGTTCCGGAAAAGATTCTTACATTGCTTGTTAGTTAGAGGTACAGTTATTCAGGACGTTAACACGTTAACATCATTACCTATGGAGCAGCAGCATACCGGTCAGAAACTTCTCGACCCGATCGAACGGGCGAAACTCGGCGTCAAGGTGTTCAATATGCCGTTTTCAGAAGCCGAAAAAGTGATCGACGAGTACGTGAGCGGCAAGAATTATGACGCCGAAGGTCTCGCATACTTCAAGGATCAGGTGGCAACACAGCGCCATATCCAGGAAAAAAGCGCAGAACTTCTTGCTACCGGCGGAGAGATCGTGCGGCTTGTCGCCAATGCCTTTATAAAAAACCTGCCGAAACCCCCGGCAGGCAATACGCCAGGAGCCTGAACGTTTCTTCCGTTTCTTTCCCGAGGGAACTGTCTGAAAGCCGCGGGACATGGATGCTTCCGCGGTTTTTTTTATGCTTTTGTTTTTCTGTTTGCCATTCGACGTTAACTTTTTTCAGTTCGAGCTGGTTATAAGAAAAAACGTTACCCTGTAAACGCGGTGCGCTTCAGAGGAACGGCATCAACCGGAACACCCTGTTTTCAACGGTTTCAGGAAGACACGAACAGAAAAAACGGAACGAACCATGCAATTCGACCCCAATAAATTCACCGTCAAGGCGCAGGAGGCTCTCCAGTCGGCAGCAACTCTTGCAGGAAGTCTTCAGCATCAGCAGATCGAACCCGATCACCTGCTTTCCGTCATGCTCGGCGATCGTACCAGCATCGCAGCCCAGATAATCCGCAAGCTCGAAGCTTCGCCGGATAATCTCTCGGCCGCAGTGGACCGCGAAATCGAGCGGATTCCGAAAGTTACCGGTTCATCGGCTTCCGGCCAGTATGTTTCACAGAATCTCGGAAAGGTCTTCGACGCAGCCCTCAAGGAAGCCGAGCAGCTCAAGGACGAGTACATCAGCTCCGAGCACCTCTTCATCGCCATGAGCGAGGCCGGGGTGAAGGTTTCGCGCATGCTGCAGGATGCGGGTGTCAACCGCGACGCCATTCTCAAGGTGCTCGCCACGATCAGAGGTTCCCAGCGGGTGACCAGTCAGAACGCCGAGGAGACCTACAACTCGCTGAAAAAGTACTCGCGCAACCTCAACGACGAAGCCCGTCGGGGCAAGCTCGATCCTGTGATCGGCAGGGATGACGAAATCCGGCGCGTACTGCAGATTCTCAGTCGGCGAACCAAAAATAATCCGGTGCTGATCGGCGATCCCGGCGTGGGAAAGACCGCGCTTGTTGAAGGTATCGCGCAGCGGATCGTTGGAGGAGACGTGCCCGAGAACCTCAAAACAAAGCAGATAGCAGCGCTCGATATCGCGCAGCTCGTAGCCGGAGCGAAGTTCCGCGGCGAGTTTGAGGAGCGTCTGAAAGCCGTCATCAAGGAGGTACAGTCGGCTGACGGAGAAGTGATTCTCTTCATCGACGAGATCCATTTGCTGGTCGGCGCAGGTTCCGCCGAAGGGTCCATGGATGCCGCCAATATTCTCAAACCCGCGCTCGCACGCGGCGAGCTGCGCTGTATCGGAGCTACCACGCTCGACGAGTACCGCAAGCATATCGAAAAGGACGCAGCCCTCGAGCGGCGTTTCCAGACCGTACTTGTCGATCAGCCGAGCGTGGAGGATACGGTCTCCATACTGCGCGGGCTGAAGGAGAAATATGAGATCCATCACGGCGTGCGCATCAAGGATGCGGCCATCGTTGCAGCCGCGGAGTTGTCGAACCGCTATATTTCCGACCGATTCCTGCCCGACAAGGCGATTGATCTCATCGACGAGGCATCCTCACGGCTTCGGCTCGAAATCGACAGCAGCCCCGAAGAGCTCGACCGCCTCAACCGCGAAATTCGCCGTCTCGAAATCGAGCGAGAAGCACTTAAACGCGAGCTCGAAAACGGGGGGAATTGAAAAAAGTGCTTGATGGCGAGACGGCTTGTCAGCCGGATAGCACAATACCAGAAAAGGGGCGGCCGGGTACCGCCCCGATTGTTTCTGAAGTACCCGTAACCCGCGTTCTTCCTGTGCAGCAGCGAAGCTGAGCTTCTCCCGTAAATCGACAGCGAGCGATACTTCGTTCTTCCGGCTCATCTCCCGCGACGTCCCTCTTTTGCCGCCTGCTGTTTTCTTAAAGAAAAATCATACATTGTAGGTTGCATGACATTGCATCTTTTCTATGGTTTGATTTTATTTACGCAACAAAAAACGGAGCAATGCGATGAAGATGATGAAGATAGTTGTGCTTGTGTTCATGCTGGCCGGAATGGCCATGCAGAGTGCATTTGCCGGATGGGATCCCAGGATTGAGGACAACGCAAGGGAATCAGTGGAGTTTTTCAGAAAAAACGCTCCGCAGCTTGACCGCTTTTTCCAGCATGCCTATGGCTATGCGGTCTTCTACGATGTTTACAAGGGCGGGCTTATCCTGCTCGGCGGCGCTCACGGCAGCGGCTATGTCTACGAGCTGAACACGCTGATCGGCACGTCGAAAATAACCCAGTTGAACGTCGGTCCCCAGCTTGGTGGCCAGTCGTTTGCTGAGATCGTGTTTTTCAAGAGCAAGGGCGACCTTGACAATTTCAAAAAAGGCAATTTCGAGTTGAACGCCCAGGCGACGGCCGTACTGGTTACCTCCGGTATGGCCACCAATACCGATTACTCAAACGGCGTGGCGGTTTTTGCCATTCCCAAAGCAGGTGTTATGGCGGATGCGACCATCGGCGGGCAGAAGTTCAGCTACAAGCCGCTCTGAGCATCGCAGTTAACGTTCAGGCGGGCAGGATCGAGGTTTATCAATAACGAGTTTAATCTTCGAATGAAATACGAATTAGTGGTGGGCCTCGAGGTCCATTGTCAGCTCAATACCAACAGCAAGGCGTTCTGCGGCTGTTCAACCCGTTTCGGCAATCCGGCCAACTCCAACGTCTGTCCGGTCTGCCTGGCTCTGCCTGGCGCCCTGCCGGTGTTGAACCGCCGGGTTGTCGAGGATGCCGTCAAGCTCGGCCTTGCGACGGGATGCGCCATTGCGCCATACTCCATCCTTGCCCGCAAGAACTATTTCTATCCCGACCTTCCCAAAGGGTACCAGATATCGCAGTTCGAGGAGCCGATCTGTACCGAAGGCATGCTGCAGATCGATGCCGGTGAAGGCATCCGCGATATTCGCCTCATCAGGATCCATATCGAAGAGGATGCCGGCAAGTCGATCCACGATATCGGCGACGACACCTATATCGACGTCAACCGTTGCGGCGTCCCGCTGCTCGAGATTGTCAGTTATCCCGACATCCGTATCTCGAAAGAAGCGTCGGCATACCTGCAGAAGATGCGCCAGATCGTGAAGTATCTCGGTATTTCCGATGGTAATATGGAGGAGGGCAGCCTGCGCTGCGACGCAAACGTCTCCGTCAGGCTGTTCGGCGACGAAGAGTACGGTACCCGCACCGAGATCAAAAATATGAACTCCTTCAAGAACGTCGAGAAAGCGATCGAGTTTGAAATGCAGCGCCATATCGACGTTATCGAGGCTGGCGGAGCTATCGTGCAGGAGACGAGGCTCTGGGATGCCGACAAGGGCGAGACCCGATCCATGCGAGGCAAAGAGTTCGCGCACGACTACCGCTACTTCCCCGATCCCGACCTGGTGCCTGTTCTGGTAGACCAGGAGATGCTCGAAAGAATGCGTCAGGAGTTGCCCGAGTTTCCCGAAGCCCGCGCTGAACGCTTTGTCCGCGAGTACGGCATTCCCGCATACGACGCCGGAGTGCTGACCGTCGAGCGCGAAGTAGCCGACTATTTCGAATGTGCCGTTGCTGCATGCGATGACGGAAAAACCGCTTCGAACTGGGTGATGGGCGAGGTGATGCGCACCCTCAAGGAGAAATATCTCGATATTTCGGAGTTCGCGATTTCCCCGGAGCGTCTTGGCGGACTGATTGCGCTTATCGCAAAGGGGACTATCAGCAATACCATTGCCAAGCAGGTGTTCGAGCTTATGCAGGCCGATGCCGCAAGCGCAGAGGACATTGTTTTGAAGGAAGGGCTTGCCCAGGTATCCGATACCGGGGCCATCAAGGCGACGGTCGACGAAATTCTCGCTGCGAACCCGAAACAGCTTGCCGACTACCGCGAGGGCAAAACGAAGCTGTTCGGATTTTTCGTGGGCCAGTGCATGGCCCGCATGAAGGGAAAGGCCAATCCCCAGGTCGTCAACGAAGTGCTGAAAAGCCGTCTCGACGCCTGAGGGCAGATCAGGAGTCGAAAAGATCTCTGGTACGGGCGTTGTCGGGCCAGGTTTTTGCAATGTCGGGGTTGATCGTCTCGATTTTTTTCCTCGCTTCCTGGAGCCGCTCCTTGCACTGTCCGGCGATGGCGAGACCCTCTTCATAGAGCGCTATCGAGCGTTCGATGCCGGTATCGGGATTCTCGATGTTTCGGGTGATCTCTTCGAGGCGGGCCATAAGCTCCTCGATCGAAAGGTTTTTCCGGTTTTGTTCTGCGGCAGCGGTTTTTGCCATCGATTGCAATGATTGGTTTACGAGTCAAGGGGAGAAGTGATGATGGTCGTGAGACGAAACGACTACCTTGTAGCCCCCTTTACTAACGATACATAATGAGAGAGATTATTCAAAAAGGCAGGTGCATGAGTGAAGTTTGTTGATAGTGCGGTTATCTCTGTAAGCGCAGGGGACGGCGGGAGAGGATGTGTCAGTTTCCGGAGGGAAAAGTTCGTGCCCAAGGGCGGCCCTGACGGCGGCGACGGAGGCAGAGGAGGCCATGTCTGGCTGAAGACAAACAGTCAGCTGACCACGCTGCTCGATTTCAAATATAAACGCCATTACACCGCCGGACGGGGCGCTCATGGCCAGGGTTCGCGCAAGTCAGGCAAGGATGGCGCCGATATCGTGATAGAAGTGCCTTGCGGCACGCTGGTACGCAATGTTGCAACCGGAGAGATCATTGCCGATCTGACCGTTGACGATGAGAAGATGCTTGTCGCGACAGGAGGCAGAGGCGGTCGCGGTAACCAGCATTTCGCCACGCCGACGCGCCAGGCCCCGAGGTTCGCCGAACCGCCGGGAAAGGGAGAGGCGCTTGAGCTGGAGTTCGAGCTGAAACTGATGGCTGACGTCGGGCTCGTGGGATTCCCCAATGCGGGCAAATCGACGCTGATATCGGTGATGAGCGCGGCAAAACCGAAAATTGCCGATTACCCCTTCACAACGCTGGTTCCGAATCTCGGCATTGTTCGCTATGAAGAGTACAAATCGTTCGTGATGGCCGATATTCCGGGCATCATCGAAGGGGCAGCCGAAGGACGGGGACTTGGATTGCAGTTCCTTCGCCATATCGAGCGCACGAAAGTGCTTGCGCTCCTGATTGCGTCCGACGAGGAGGATATCGCTGAGGTCTACCGTACCCTGCTTGGCGAGATGGAGCGATTCGACCCTGCGCTGCTTGACAAGCCAAGAGTCGTGGTCATTACGAAAATGGATATCGCGCCTGAAGATTTCGAACTTCCTTCTCCGGGAGACGAGTCCATGGTGCTTGCCATATCGAGCGTGGTCGGCACGGGCCTCAAGGAGCTGAAAGACGAGTTGTGGCTGAGGGTTTCATCGCACGAATCAGATAAAAAGCATCTTGAAAGGAGAGAGGAGGAGGAGTGAAGGTTAAGGAGGCTGA
>JAFGMZ010000135.1 GCA_016927285.1 Chlorobiaceae bacterium | reverse complement strand
TTCATAGAACTCTATCTCGGGTATTCTTCTGAACTGATGGCGAATACGCGCCGAGAGCAGTTTTCTGATACTCCAGTTCTCTTCATCCAGCCAGGCCATAATATCCGCCCGCTGCGTCTCCGATCCGATAATGGAAACGTAAAACCGGGCAATACCGATATCCGCCGTAACCTTGACATCCACAATCGTCAGAAGCGCGCCGCTCCTTGGAAGTTCTTTTTCCAGTATCGCACCAAGTTCATGCTGGAGCAATGATGCTACTTTTTCAGTTCGTATCGACATGAGCCGTGTCCCGATATTCAGAGTTTGCGCTTCTTTTCGACAATCTTATATGCTTCGACAATATCACCGTTCTTGATATCGTCATAATTCTTCAGCGAGACGCCGCACTCATAACCGGCATCGACCTCCTTGACATCATCCTTGAAACGCTTGAGCGTATCGAGCTGACCATCGTAAATCTGCACACCTTCGCGCAGCAGCCTGACTTTCGAATCCCGGAAGATTTTACCTTCGAGTACATAACAGCCACCGACATTACCGACTTTCGGGACCCGGAAAACCTGGCGGATTTCCAGCGAACCAAGACTCTCCTCATGAAGTTCCGGAGAAAGCATGCCCTCGAGCGCTTTCTCGACATCCTCGAGCACATGATAGATAACGCTGTAGAAACGAACATCGAGGTCCTCTTTTTCGGCAAGCTTCTTGGCATTGACATTGGGACGAACCCTGAAGCCGATGATGATAGCATCAGAAGCCGCAGCAAGCAGGACGTCGGTTTCGGTGATCTGGCCTACCCCCTGATGGATAATCTGAACCTTCACCTCTTCGTTCTGGATCTTCATAAGACCGTCAGCCAGAGCCTGAATCGAGCCGTCAGTATCGGCCTTTATGATCACGTTCAGCTCTTTCATGAGACCCTCCTTGATCTGGCGGGCAATACTGTCAAGTTTAACGCGGGTACTGCGGCGGAACTCATGCTCGCGACGGATAATCTGGCGTTTCTGGGCAAGATCGCGGGCATCGCGATCAGAAGCCATGACGGTCAGCACATCACCGGACTGCGGAAGATCTTCGAAACCAAGAACCCTTACCGGCTGGGAAGGACCAGCAAAAAGAATGCGTTTGCCCCGTTCATCCATGAGCGCACGAACCTTGCCCATCGTATTGCCGGCAACGAAAGGATCGCCGACCTTCAGAAAACCGCGCTGTACCAGTACCGTGGAAATAACGCCCTTACCCTTATCAAGCTCGGACTCCACAATAATACCGCTCGCATTCACCTCGCGCGAGAAATTCCCCCTCAACTCCCGTATTTCGGCCTCGGTCAGCACCTTCTCCATCAACTCGGAAATACCGAGACCTTTTTTCGCCGAAATCTCCTGACACTGATGCTCGCCGCCCCACTCTTCGACAAGGACGCCAGCCTCCGAAAGCTGGGTCTTTATTTTGTCAGGATTGGCTTCAGGTTTGTCCATCTTGTTGATGGCCACCACAATCGGCACCCCGGCAGCCTTGGCATGGTTGATAGCCTCTATGGTCTGAGGCATAACGCTGTCATCTGCCGCCACGACAAGAATGACGATATCGGTAACCTGCGCGCCTCTGGCTCGCATGGCCGTAAATGCTTCATGTCCTGGCGTATCGAGAAAAGTAATCTTCCTGCGCCCCTCGACCGTAACCTCATACGCGCCGATATGCTGGGTAATACCGCCCGATTCACCGGCAACGACATTACTGTTGCGGATATAATCGAGCAGCGAGGTTTTACCGTGATCGACATGACCCATAATCGTCACGACAGGCGGACGTATCTCCAGATCTTCCGGCTCATCGGCATCTGCGATGACTGCAGTGGCCTCCACTTCGGAAATAAATTCCGCTTCGAAACCAAACTCGAGCGCAATAAGCTCGATCGACTCTTTGTCGAGCCGCTGGTTGATAGTCACGAATTTGCCAAGCGTAAAACATTTCTGGATGATATCCTTTGCCGTCACGCCCATCAGTTCTGCAAGCTCATGCGGAGAAGCGAACTCGGTAACCCTGACAATAACCTGCTGCGATTCGCGAAACGCCTCTGCTGCTTCATGTTCGCGTTCGCGTTCGATTTTGCGCATCTTACGGAATTTCTGGCGGGAAGCGGAACTTCCGCTGTCATCCATACCGCTGATGGTCGTCTTGATATTTGCCGAAATAACCTTGTCATCAACCTCCGGCTTTTTCTTCTTCTTGCCCTTCTTCTTTTTCGCGGCGTCATCGGCTGCCGCCGCTGTGCTCTCTCCGCCTGCCGGCTTGACAGCCGCCTTCTTTATTGCCGCACCATCTTCAGTGCCGACCTTTTCAAACTCGCTCTTGAGCTCATCGGCCTGTTCCTGAAAATTCTTTTTGCGCCCCTTCTTTTTCCTTTCGGATTCACTGCTGCGATCGAAAGAGGACTGCATGTCGAGCGTACCGATCACCGTCAGACCGCCGATATTCTTGGGAGTAGCAAAAGAAACAAGCTGTTCGTTGACCGGAGGAGGCTCCGGAACCGGAACCACTTGCGCAACCGGCCGCTCCTCGACAATCTCCTCCACGACGACGACTTCGTCCGCTTTCGGCTCTACAGGCTCTACCAGATCTACCGGATCTTCATGCGAAATCTCCTCCTCCCTTGCCGGATAAAACATCGCTGCAGCAAGAGCATCCAGTTCATCCGCTCTGACCGGTTCGGGCACAACCTGTTTGACCGGAGAAACCACGCCCTCCTTGCTGACCTCCTGAGATCCCGACACAGTCGATCCGCTGCTGAGAGTTTCCTTCAGATGACGCTCCTTTTCAATGGTTTTACGCGACTGCTCCTCAAGCCTCGAAAGACGACGCTGTTTTTCCTGCCTGATTTTCAGCGTCTCATCGACCATCTTCTTCTCAATGCTGAAATGACCGAAAATCAACCCCCGCGTAACCTGATCAACCATGGAGGATGTAGATGCCACCCGACCCCCTTCCTGTTTGACGAACTGCAGGACTTCCTGGGGACTGACCTCAAGTTCCCGCGCTATGTCGCTTATACGATATCGTTTTTCCATCTCCTCAATGGCCATTACATCCTCCTGTCGATTTTATAGATCTTTATCCTTCTCTGTTATCTCCGGGGTCCCGCTCCGATCATTCTTCCGTATCCGGAAAAAAGGATTCCTTTTCATCGAACAGGTCGCGAAGATCCGCATCAGTGAACTGATCCTTGACCGTACGATAGATATTATCCGCGATCTTCCTCCAGTATCGCTTCTCATCGTCGGTAACCTTACGCTCTCTTGGTCTGACCGGCGATTTCCGGGTTTTCCCGAACACAAGCACCTCCTCTGGCTTCACCGGACCCACAAGCGCCTGTTCGATCTCTTCAGGGCCGGCTTTCAATACTTTTTTTGCGGTATCGAGACCCGCGTCCAGAAGCTGATAGATCATATCGTCGCCGAACTCCTCCCGGAATTCGATGATATCGATATCGGTAGGATCTTCCATCGACTTGTCGATAACATCCCTGTAGACATCGATCTCGTAACCGGTAAGTTTTTCGGCCAGATGGATATTATTGCCATTCTTGCCGATAGCATACTTGATCTGGTCAGGTTTGAGCATCACCCTCGCCTTACGCGTTTTTATGTCTGCATGCACCGTAAGCGGATCTATCTTGGCCGGCTGCAGCGCACGAGCAATATAAATCTGCGGCTCATCCGTATAGTAGATCACATCGATATTTTCGTTATTGAGCTCCTTGACGATGCTCTGGATGCGCTTCCCCCGGTACCCGACGCTTGCCCCGACTGGATCAATGCGGGCACTGGTTGACTCCACGGAAACCTTCGCGCGTTCTCCCGGCACCCGGGCAATCCCTTTGATAACGATAAGACCGTCGAGAATCTCGGGAACCTCATGTTCGAACAATTTATACAGAAATCTGTCATCAACCCTTGAAACAATGACTTTCATACCTCCATCCGCCTTTTCCCGTTCAACGACCTCGCCGTCATCGAGTCGAACCTTGACCCGTTCCCGCTCGATCCGCTTCACGTACAGCTTCATACGAGGCGTACGGCGAGGATTATCCTTCCTCATCATTTCCGATTTGGGCAGCACCAACTCGACCCGGTGGTCCTTGGAGGTATTATAGGTAAAGATAACCTCATTGGAGCGAACCTGATAAACCTCTCCGGCAACCACCTCTCCAACTTTTTCAAGGCACTCCTCGTAAACGACAAGCCGTTCGAGATCACGCACCTTCTTCTGCACGGACTGCTTGATGATCTGTATTGACTTCCTGCTCAGATAATCTTCAAGCCGGATGGGCCCTTCCTCATAGAAATCTCCGATATCGAGCGAATCGTCAATTTTCCTGACCTCGTCCAGACTGATCTCGATTGCAGGAATATCAACCTCGGCGACAATCTTTCTGAGAATATACACCTCGAAATCACCCCGTTCCGGATTGATGAAAATATTTGCCTCTACTTCCGGGTCATAATCCTTGCGGAGCTGTTTCTGAATAACATCCTTCAGAAGATCAGCAATATCCATCTTGACAGCCGCGCTCTCCGTTTTCTTGTCAAGAAAAATCTTCGACTGTTCGATCTCGCCGAACGCACTTGCAATCTGCGCCCTCCTGTCCTGACCTTCCGCTTTTACCTGTTTTCTCGCCATCTCATTTGCTGATTGTGCTTTTTAAAAAGAAAAACTCTCTGGATGCCCTTACCGTTTACCACTCCACTTCCGGAACAGCCCTGACAATGCGCTCAAGCGCAAGCACGAAGGGCTGCGGCTCGCCTCCTGTCTTTTTTTTTCTGTTTTTCAACGGAACAAGTTCCAGCGCCGTTACGGTGTCTCCTGATTTCAGGACACTGATCAGCCGGAACGTCATAGTCTCCTCATCTCCCTGATCTCCGGTAAACACAACCAGCAGCAATCTGCCGACATGCCGGATATACTGCCTGGGCATGATAATCGGTTCGCCAAGCCCGGGCGAAGAGACTTCTATATCGAAATCTTCGCCGGCAAGCTCAGGCGGCTCGCCGTCGGTCTCGATCTGCTCTCGTATCCTTCGACTGAAAAAGGAACACTGGTCAATACGAATACCTGCATCGCTGTCAAGCAGCACCCCGATTTTTCTGTGGCTGGCAGCCCCTTTCACCTGCAGCCGGACAAGATAGACCCCCTCGCCTCTGGTACCTGCAGACGACTCCAATACCTGAAGGATACAACGTTTTATTTTTTCTTCCATCCCGTGCATCAGCCCCCTTCACCTCTCTCGTTTTATCTGAAAACAAAAAAGTGGGGTAAGCCCCACTTATCACTTCTTTCGATCGTATACGCCTGTTCGAACCCTGAAACGTAATGTAGCAAAAAAAGGCTCAATAGTCAAGCATCGTCGCGTGAAGCGGGATCGTTCTCTTTTAACTGCGTTCCGATCACTTCATAATCAGCCTCTTCAACCATTTTCCGAAAATCCTGATGCGGCGCGGCTCCGCCTGAACGTGAAGCATCACCCCGATACCGAAAAAAAAAGCTCCGCCTGAACAGGGCCAGCACCATGCGGAACAGGAGGAAAAACACCAGAACAAGCAGAATAAATTTAAGCATCTCGGATAGTAATCATAACATTCAGAAGAGAGCGCCTCCGCGACTCCCTGTAAAGGGAACGATACCGGCAAGAATTTCGGCAAGCCGCTCTTCACTGACGCGGTAACGAAATATTTCCACGCCGTCGACAGCAATAACCGGAATCGCGGTACCATAGCGCTCAAGAAGATCAGGCCGGGATGAGATATCGACTTTCTCCAGAACGAAAGGCTCAACCGCCTGAACCTTGTACAGCACCGCCATCGCCTGATCACAAAGACAGCAATCCGGCTTTCCGTAGAGCGTTACCGTATGCAGTCGACTCATGGCTGATCCTGTTTTGTTATCGATCGTTCACGCATCCGGGCAATCGCCCCTTCAAGCGGCAGGGTCTCCTGAAACGAAGCATCGAGATCCTTGAGCGGAAACATCCCGCTCGAAAGTTCGTCGCCACCGACAAAGAGAGCTGATGCCGCACGCATCCTGCCGGCTTCGCGCAACTGAGCTTTCATGCTTCTGCCTGCAAGATCGATCGCTGTGCTGATACCCTCATCCCTGAGCCTGGCAGCGAGAGCAAACGCCTGGTCGAAAAACTCCTGTTGCGGCACGATAATACAGACCTCCGGCCCCGCAGGCACTGCCTCGGGCAAAAGCCCCTGCTTCTGCATGGCGATCAGCAGTCGCTCCATTCCGACGGCGAACCCTGCCGCAGGAACCTCTTTCGGACTGCCAAGTTCAAGAGCAAGCGAATCATACCGCCCTCCGCCGCCGAGCGCATCCTGCGCGCCCAGCGCCGTACTCGTAACTTCAAATGCCGTATAACTGTAATAATCAAGCCCGCGAACCAGCAGATGATCGATCCGATAATCAATCCCCCTTCCGGAAAGATAACCGAGCACCAGATCGAAATCCCGGCGGGCCTCATCCCCCAGATGCTCGTGCAATCTCGGCGCTCCGGCAACGATCTCCTGCATATCAGGATTTTTGGAATCGAGTATTCTCAGCGGATTCTTTTCGAACCGCTCCCTGGAAGCATCGTCAAGCCGGTCGTAATGCGGCGCAAGATATGCCCGCAACGCCTCCCTGTACCGCCGTCGGTCGTCGATGCTTCCCAACGAATTGATTCGCAGCCGCAGTCCGCTGAGACCAAGCTCGTCGAATACATGCATCATGAACATGATGACCTCGGCAACTGCCGCAGGAGAAGAGGCACCGAGCAGTTCCGCTCCGAACTGCGAAAACTGTCGCTGACGACCGGCCTGCGGGCGCTCCTTTCTGAACAATTCGCTGATATAGTAAAGTTTCTGGACCGGAGCCGAAGCAAGCAGATTCTTCTGCAGCGCCGCCCGCATAACGCCGGCGGTCATCTCCGGCCTCAGGGTAATCGATCGGCCCGATCCATCGGGAAAGAAAGTGAACATCTCCTTTCCAACGATATCTGTAGCGGAACCGATGCTTCGCTGAAACAACTCGGTATATTCAAAAACAGGAGTCCGGATTTCGCTGAAACCGTAAATGCGGGCAAGCCAATGCATCACATCCTCGACATGCTTCCATTGAACCATCTCATCGGGAAAAATATCCCGAGCTCCCTTGACAACCTGATAATGCGACATACAATTCTATCGTGAACCTCTTCAGTTAAACCCCTTTCACTTCCAGCAAGCAAGCAAGCAATCTTTCTTCCGCTATTTCCTCGCTTCCTGATCTCCACTTAATGACATCAGGAACATCAAAAACAAAAATCCAACTCACACTCCCAACCCCTAATTCCTAACCCCTGACTCCCCCCCTCATATCTGCGGAAAGTCCTTCTCTTCCTCACGGAACAGCGCAAGCACCCCGTCGGGAGAAACCTCGGCAATGAGTCGATCCCTGAAATCGCTGCGCCCGGCAAGTCTCGTGATGCGACCAAGCAGTTTCAGATGCTCGGCCAGCATCGTTTCAGGCGTAGCAAGCATAAAAACAATCCGGACCGGCTCATTATCTATCGCATCAAAATTGAGATCCTGCTTCAGGGTTGCAAGCGCAAGCACCGGCTGCGTAACCGCCGGAGTCTTGGCATGCGGCAACGCAATATTTTTACCGATCCCTGTGGACATTTCCTGTTCCCGGCGAAGCACATCCATGCGCAACCGTGCGGCATCCTTCACGCCGGGATGGCCGGCAACGATCGAAAGCATGGCATCAATGACCTGGCTTTTTGTTTCCAGTTCGAGATTCAGGGCGATATAGCCGGCAGAAAGAAGACTTTCTATTTTCATTGTCACACAACCTTGCGATTAAGATCCGGTCTGTAAGAGTCGGGACTGCTCCGCAGCCTCGAGAAAAGAAGGTGGTAATATAAAAAAAATTGCTTGTGCACTGGCAAAACGCGCTCTATCAACGGCAGATTACAACAGGGAAGACAAAAAATACACAATCGGCGAAACGAACATAATGGTATCGAACCGGTCGAGAACGCCGCCATGACCGGGAATGAGCGCCGAAGAGTCCTTGACCCCGGCATCGCGCTTGAACATCGATTCGATCAGATCGCCTGCAGGGCTCACAACCCCGATCATAACGCCTGCTGACAATACTGCTGCGGGAGAAAGCTGGGGCATCAGCTGCAGGCAGATCGCTGAAGCCGCAACGCTGCCTGAAAGCCCGGCAAGATAACCCTCCCAGGTCTTGTGCGGACTGAGCCGCTCGAACAGCTTCCTCCTGATGAACCTCCCCCCAAGCATGCTTCCCCCGAAATAAGCCAAAATATCGGCAGCCCAGACACAGACGAACAGCAACAGAACCAACGCTTCGCCCTCGCCGTCATGTCCATGCCGCCGCAATTGCAGCAGCGCTCCGAAACAGAGATTCACATACAGGAGCGCGGTCAGAAGGGAACCGAGATTGAGCAGGGCGGAACCCTCTTTTCGAAACAGTTCGATCACAAAAAGCAGCAGAACAACCCCAAGCACCAGCTCCCAGGTATCGACCGTTCCCGTATAGAAATTCAGCTGCAGGATAACCGTCAGAAACAATGCGAGCCAAAGCGGAGGAGGCGCCGCCTTGTGCAAGACAAGACGGAAAAACTCATAGGTAGCCGCCAGCGACAAGACCAGAAGCAGCAGAAAAAAAGGCAACCCGCCGAGTTTGACAACCCATATCAGAAACGGAATACCGACGACGGCCACGAGAACCCGCTGCAGAAGATTTATGCTCAGAAGCTTACCCATAGACTAAATAAGGGGAAAAACAACTTGCCGATTCATGAACACGCAGTCCTGAACCGTCTAATGAAAAACAAAAACAGAAGCAATCCGCCAGCAACGGCAGACCACCACCAGAATGAAAATATCAATCCATAAGGTTCTTCCGGCGACGACCCGAAAGCATGAAGCACAACAAGAGCCGCAAGATTGTTGAAGAGATGTACGAAAAACGGCACAGCAAGATTACCGCTTTTCATGAAAATATAACCAATATACCAACCCAGAATCATAAGCGGAACAAGATTGGCGACACTGAGATGAAAAACTGCAAAAACAAATCCGGTAAAGAGGACGGAACCCGAAGGAGAAAGCGATCTGTACCAGTTCTGCTGCAGATACCCCCGAAACAGCAGCTCCTCGCACAAGGCCGGAGTCAGGGCAAGCACAACGGAAACAACGGCTGCCTCCCCGATTGAGTGCACGCCCGCGAGCCGGTCAATCATAACATCGAGCAACTTCCTGCTCTCGATCACCTCGGCCCCGGCAGCACCAAGAGCCGGCCATAAAAAAAGATCCTGAAGCTCGATAACGGAATAAAGCAGCGGCTGCAGCGAAATCATGCCAAGCACGCCAAATACGAGCTGCCGCCATGAAACCGATCTGCTGACCCCAAGAAATTCCAGCGACTTCCAGGATAACGGCACAAGCTCCCTCGTATGCATGGCGGCAAGCAGCAATACAGGCAACCCAAGCACAAGCACCTGTGCGGCAACCTGAGAAAAACGCATTGCCGAAACCACCTGAGAGCTACCCTCCATAGGGTCATAAAACGCAGTCATGCCGCCAGGTATAACCATCAGCAGAACGCTGCCTGCAACGGCATATAACGCCATAAGGGCTAGCAGCACAAAAACGCTGAAAAGAAACGACGGCCTGTTATCTTGCAGAAGCACCATGCCAATGACCGGAATGTCCGGTGAATAATTGTAAATTCATCTGATCTCCGAAAACACGAGGCAAACAAACAGAAGCTTAGTATACGAAATAGTTGCCGCAAAGCGCCTGAAAAAGGCCAATGATGTCACTGGCTGGCGGATTTTAAACCCTATGATTTCTCCATGAGAATTCTCCTGATGAACTCCGCAAGAACCTGGGGCGGAACGGAAAAATGGACCCGCATGGCAGCGGAATCCCTTTCAGCGGAACACACGATGTTTCTTGCCTATCGGCGGGAAATCGTAGGGAAAAAATTCAGCATTACAAAATACCAGCTCCCCTGCCTGAGCCATATCGATCCGGCAACCATCATCGGACTGATACGGATTATCCGAAAAGAACGCATCGACATCATCATACCAACCAAGCGAAAAGACTACCTGCTGGCGGGCCTTGCCGCAAAAATGTGCGGCACCACCAACATCCTTCGCCTCGGCATCGAAAGAAGGCTCCGCATTCCGGTTATACACAAGCTGATTTACCATACTCTTGCCGACGGCATCATCGTCAACGCAGAAAAGATAAAACAGACGCTGCTGCTCTCGCCATTCATGAAAAATGATATCATAAAAGTGATCTACAACGGCGTCGATACCAAATCGCTCGATCGTCTCAGCCAGCCTCCTGTCGACAAACCCTTTCCCTTCACCATAGCCACAGCCGGCGTTCTGACAAACCGGAAAGGTCACGAATTTCTTCTGGAAGGTTTTGCCGCATTCCTTGCGCTTACCCCCACAGTTTATGCCGGTCTCGTCATCATGGGAGAGGGGCCGAAAAAAGTTGATCTGCAGCGCCTTGCCTGCTCACTCGGCATTGAAAACCGGGTCATTTTCACCGGATTCCTTGACAATCCCTGGCGAACTATGGCGTCAAGCGACGTGTTCGCCATGACATCGAAAAACGAAGGAATCCCGAACGCCCTGCTTGAAGCCATCTACCTCGGAAATGTTCCGATCAGCACCGCTGCAGGAGGAACGGGCGAACTGATTCGCAATGGCGAAAACGGCTTTCTCGTGGAATACGGCAATACCGGCAAACTTGCCGGGCTTCTCGCTCATCTTGCCTCAGACCCCGAAAAGCGCCGCATCATTGCCCGAACGGCAAAAAAACGCATAACAGAACATTTTACGCTCGACGTCATGCAACGCCAGATTACAGCGTTCTGTCAACGGCAAAAACAGTCATAACTCCCGCTGCAGCTCTTTGATGAGCCGCTGCACCGCCATATTACCCGGATAAGCCTGCTGCAAGGTGTGTTCGAACTTTTTCCATTTCCGTTTGAGCGTTCTCTAGGCAAACCGTACCGAATAATTCGCAACCGGAAGAAATTCGTTATTGCCGACGCCATCGATCAGAATCAGCTTGCCTTCAAGCGAGCTGAGCCGCTGATAAATGAGATTATCGGCTTTCAGCTCCCGAACGACAATCCGCTCCCTGAACAGATACATGCGAAATGTATTCAGCGCATCGAGCAACTCATCTGCGGAAAGCAAGTGCAAGCCGTCAGGACGAAGATAATACTCAAGTGGACGTGAAATTTCGCCGGTAAAATCCCGCGCAAGGCTGAATACTGCCCCCTCCCCATAATTCGTACTGACATAGCCATATGCCCTGGCAAGCATATCCCAGGATATTCCCCGCTTCATGAACCGTCGGTAATGCTTCATCTCCTCGCAGGTAATATCGCTCCTCGAAGAAAAGGTCACCTTGACGCATTTACGGTCATCATACGGATGCAGATAGCACGCCCTTGAAGAGCCTTTGCCGAGAAGATGTGCCCGAGAAAGATCGATCATCTATTGCCAATCTTTGTTACAAACATGCAAAATATTCCGCACTAAAACTTATTTAACATAATCGTAACAAAAAAAGCGCTTCCATTCAAGCATGTGCCAACAATTGCTCAGGAAAAGCCCGGTCCAAAAACAACTGATTTTTTTGTAATTTCTACTGTGGCAAATCAATCCCGGTCGCCCGTTTTGCGCTGTAAACCCGCACAAGGAGTCTCCTGAACGATGAACATCCTCTTTCTGAATTCTACCCGACGCGGCTGGGGCGGGAACGAAAAATGGACCATGCTTGCCGCTCAAACACTTGCCCGGGATTACAATACATTTCTTGCATACCGCGAGCCGAACATCGCAGACAGATTCACGATCGAAAAATTCAGGCTGCCCTTCATTGCCGAAATCGATCCTGTCACCATCGTCAGACTTATCGGCATCATCCG
>JAFGMZ010000134.1 GCA_016927285.1 Chlorobiaceae bacterium | reverse complement strand
TGGGAGTGTTACTGCGGTAAATACAAACGCGTTCGCTATAAAGGAATCATCTGCGACCGTTGCGGCGTTGAGGTTACCACTAAAAGCGTCAGACGCGAGCGTATGGGACACATTTCACTTGCAGTCCCGGTTGTTCATACCTGGTTCTTTCGGTCTGTGCCAAGCAAGATCGGCGCGTTGCTTGATCTTTCTACAAAAGAGCTTGAGCGGATTATTTATTACGAGGTCTACGTGGTCATCAATCCCGGCGAACCAGGCGAAAAACAGGGAATCAAAAAGCTCGATCGTCTCACGGAAGAACAGTATTTCCAGATCATCACCGAGTACGAAGACAATCAGGATCTCGAAGATTCCGATTCGGCCAAATTTGTCGCCAAGATGGGCGGCGAGGCCATTCATCTGCTTCTGAAAAATATCAATCTGGACGAGACTGCAGTGACGCTGCGCAAGGTGCTCCGCGAAAGCAGTTCCGAGCAGAAGCGGACAGATGCGCTCAAACGACTCAAGGTTGTCGAGGCCTTCAGGAAAAGTTATGAACCGCAGAAGAAGACCCGAAAGAAGAGCGTTGCGCTGTTTCCCGAAGATGAGCTGCCGGAACCCTATGTATACGAAGGAAACAAGCCCGAATACATGGTCATGGAGGTGGTTCCGGTCATTCCCCCCGAACTGAGGCCTCTTGTGCCGCTTGAGGGAGGACGTTTCGCCACATCGGATCTCAACGATCTCTATCGCAGGGTTATTATTCGCAACAATCGCCTGAAAAAGCTCATAGATATCCGCGCTCCGGAAGTTATTCTCCGCAACGAGAAGCGCATGTTGCAGGAGGCCGTTGATGCGCTGTTTGATAATTCAAGAAAAGCCAACGCGGTCAAGACTGGTGAATCGAACAGGCCATTGAAGTCGCTTTCTGATGCGCTTAAAGGAAAACAGGGCCGTTTTCGTCAGAACCTGCTTGGCAAAAGGGTTGATTACTCCGGACGTTCGGTTATCGTTGTCGGGCCGGAGCTGAAGTTGCATGAATGCGGACTTCCGAAAAGCATGGCTATCGAGCTGTTTCAGCCTTTCGTTATTCGTCGCCTTGTCGAGAGAGGCATAGCAAAATCGGTGAAATCAGCCAAAAAACTTATTGACAAAAAAGACCCGGTCGTCTGGGATGTACTCGAGAAGGTTATCGATGGGCGGCCCGTTCTTCTGAACCGTGCTCCGACCCTGCACCGTCTCGGCATACAAGCTTTCCAGCCGGTACTGATCGAAGGAAAGGCGATCCAGATTCATCCGCTGGTCTGTACCGCTTTCAACGCAGATTTCGACGGTGATCAGATGGCTGTCCATGTGCCGCTATCACAGGAAGCGCAGCTCGAAGCGTCGCTTCTCATGCTGTCGTCGCATAACCTCATTCTTCCACAGTCAGGAAAACCGGTAACGGTTCCCTCGCAGGACATGGTTCTCGGGATGTATTACCTCACCAAGTCGCGTTCAGGCGAAGAGGGAGAGGGAAGGCTGTTCTATAGCCCGGAGGATGTACTGATCGCCTACAACGAAGCCCGTGTTGGTCTTCATACACAGATATTCGTCAGTTACGAGGGTCTTATAGACCAGAAGTTCGATCCTCTCAGGGTACTCGATACCGTTATTGATCCGAAGAGCGAAAAATACGCATGGCTGCGTTCGCAGCTCGAAAAGAAAACCATCCTGCTTACTACAGTAGGCAGGGTTATTTTCAATCAGAATGTCCCGGCATCCATCGGTTTCATCAACCGGGTTATTGATAAAAAGGTGGCAAAGGAGCTGATCGGTCGATTGAGCAGCGAAGTCGGCAACGTCGAGACCGCACGATTCCTTGACAACATCAAGGAAGTCGGATTCCATTATGCCATGAAAGGCGGCCTATCGGTCGGTCTTTCGGATGCCATCGTTCCCGAAACAAAGGTCAGGCATATCAAGAGCGCCCAGAAAGACAGCACGAAGGTCGTCAAGGAGTACAACAGGGGTACGCTGACCGATAACGAACGTTACAACCAGATCGTCGATGTCTGGCAGAAAACCTCCAATATCGTGGCCGAAGAATCTTATCAGAAACTCAAGCGGGATCGTGAAGGCTTCAACCCGCTCTATATGATGCTTGATTCCGGCGCTCGAGGCTCCAGAGAGCAGGTTCGCCAGCTGACAGGCATGAGAGGCCTTATAGCCCGTCCGCAAAAATCCATGTCGGGCCAGCCAGGCGAGATCATTGAAAACCCGATTATCTCGAACCTGAAAGAGGGGCTTACCGTGCTCGAATACTTTATTTCGACACACGGTGCCCGAAAAGGCCTTTCAGATACATCGCTGAAAACGGCGGATGCAGGTTACCTTACCAGAAGGCTCCACGACGTAGCTCAGGATGTCATCGTCACGATAGATGACTGCGGGACTACCAGAGGATTGCATATTTATCGTAATATCGAGGAAGAGACCAGCGGCCAGATCAAGTTTCGCGAGAAGATCAGGGGACGTGTGGCTGCACGCGATATTTACGATTCTCTTAACAATACGGTAGTCGTCAAAGCTGGCGAAATCATTACCGATGAACTTGCCGATCTCATACAGGATACGGCTGGAGTCGAAGAGGCGGAAATCCGTTCGGTACTTACCTGTGAATCGAAGGTCGGCATCTGTTCAAGATGCTACGGGACAAACCTTTCAGTACACAAGCTTGTTGAAATCGGTGAAGCTGTAGGCGTTATTGCCGCACAGTCCATCGGTGAGCCGGGTACGCAGCTGACCCTTCGTACCTTTCACCAGGGCGGTACGGCGCAGGGCGGTATTTCCGAAACCGAAACCAAAGCCTTTAATGAAGGCGTGCTTGAATTCGAGGATGTCAAAACGATCGAGCACAGCAGCATCAACGAGGATGGCATCGAAGAGATGCGGACCATCGTGATCCAGAAGAACGGCAAGATCAATATCGTCGATCCTGATTCCGGCAAGATTCTGAAGCGATACGTGATTCCGCATGGCGCCCATCTTGCCTGCAAGCATGGAGATGTGGTGAGAAAGGACCAGGTGCTTTTCAGCAGCGAGCCGAACAATACCCAGATCATTGCTGAAATACCGGGAACCGTCCGGTTTGCCGATATTGAAAAGGGCGTGACCTACAAGGAGGAGGTTGATCCGCAGACCGGATTTTCGCAGCACACCATCATCAACTGGCGTTCTAAGCTGCGTGCGAACGAAACACGCGAGCCGCGCATCATGATTATCGATGCGGCCGGCGAGATCAGAAAAACCTACCCGGTTCCGATCAAGTCGAACCTCTATGTCGAAGACGGTCAGAAGGTACTTCCGGGTGATATCGTAGCCAAGGTTCCAAGAAACCTCGACCGTGTCGGCGGTGACATTACGGCAGGTCTGCCTAAAGTGACCGAATTGTTCGAAGCGCGTATTCCATCTGATCCTGCGATTGTTTCGGAAATCGACGGTTATGTGAGTTTCGGTTCCCAGCGCAGGAGCAGTAAAGAGATAAAAGTCAAAAACGATTTCGGGGAAGAGAAGATCTATTACGTCCAGGTTGGAAAGCATGTGCTTGCCAATGAAGGCGATGAGGTCAAGGCCGGCGATCCGATGACGGATGGAGCTATTTCTCCGCAGGATATTCTTCGTATTCAGGGACCGAATGCCGTTCAGCAGTATCTTGTTAACGAGATACAGAAGGTATACCAGATCAACGCCGGTGTCGAGATCAACGATAAGCATCTCGAGGTGATCGTTCGCCAGATGCTGCAGAAAGTCCGCGTTGAAGAACCGGGCGATACCTATCTGCTCCCCGGTGACCTGATTGACAGAAGTATGTTTATGGAGGCCAACGAAAGTGTTGCTGAGAAGGTCAGGGTAACCGACCGGGGAGACGCTCCGGCCAGGATACAGGACGGGGAGCTTTACAAGATGCGCGACATTACCAAGCTTAACCGGGAACTGCGTAAAAACAGCAAGAAACTCGTGGTGATCGAAGCAGCGCTTCAGGCGACCTCTCATCCGGTGCTGCTTGGTATTACCAGTGCCGCATTGCAGACCGAGAGCGTGATTTCTGCCGCATCATTCCAGGAGACCACCAAAGTGCTTACGGATGCGGCTGTAGCAGGAAAAATCGATAACCTTCTGGGACTCAAGGAAAACGTTATTGTCGGTAAGCTCATTCCTGCCGGAACCGGCCTGAAACGATATCGGAGCATCAGGTTGAACGGTGAAGCTCAGAAAGCAGTCGAGCGTGTCGAGCAACCTGCAGTGACCCCTGACAAGGAGGGAGAGACGCCAGTGATCTAATACCTGCCGCAATCTTTCTGCAGGTATTTCTCCCAGGAGAGAGCACGAACAGATCAACGCCACGATGTACCGTACCAGATCGTAACGGGACATCGTGGCGTTTTGTTTACAGTCAGTAGCGCATAAACGTCAAAGGGCTACCGTTATATTAGCCCTTTGACGTTTATCCTTCACTATTCGGAGAAAAAATTGTTTCCTTTCTTCTTCGATAAGAGGTTATTTTTTTTCGTATCTGAAAGCGTCGAGAAACCCTGTGTCGTAATCGCCACTCTGGAAAACCGGAGAATGCATGACCTGCTTGTGAAAAGGAATGGTTGTTTTCACGCCGGCAACGATGAATTCATCAAGAGCTCTTGACATTCTTGCAATGGCCTCATCGCGACTCTGGGCTGTAACGATGAGTTTGGCGATCATTGAATCATAGTACGGGGGAACGACATAACTCGCATATGCATGGGAATCGACACGTACTCCGTGGCCGCCGGGCGTATGGAATACCTTAAGTTTTCCGGGAGAGGGTCTGAAGAGGTGCTCTGGATCCTCCGCATTGATCCGGCACTCGATTGAGTGTCCTTTCGGGGTGAAAGTACGTCCGGCAATGGACCCGCCTGCAGCGATCACTATCTGTTCCTTGACGATATCAACATCATACCGCTCTTCCGTAACCGGATGCTCAACCTGGATACGGGTGTTCATTTCCATGAAATAGAAGTTTTTATGCCGGTCAAGGAGGAATTCGATGGTGCCGGCGCCTTCGTAATTGATGGCTTTTGCGGCTGCAATAGCAGCATCCCCCATTTTCTTGCGAAGCACGTCGTCCACTGCCGGCGAAGGCGTTTCCTCGATGAGTTTCTGATGGCGTCGCTGAACCGTGCAGTCGCGTTCACCGAGATGGATGGTATTGCCATGCTGATCCGAAATAATCTGTATTTCTACATGGCGAGGGTTTTCAAGGTATTTTTCAATATAGACGCCGCTGTTCCCGAAGGCTTGTTCAGCTTCGCTTCGCGCAGTCTTAAGGGCCTTGTCAAGTTGGCTATCTTCATGAACTACCCGCATACCTTTTCCGCCGCCACCAGCGGTAGGTTTGATGATAACCGGATA
>JAFGMZ010000133.1 GCA_016927285.1 Chlorobiaceae bacterium | reverse complement strand
GGAGCAGGGGAGAGCATTACCTCTTTTTCCGCACGAGATTCCCTTATCTACCATTTCGGCGATAAAACCATGGAACTGCGGGGCAAGGCCCGCATCGAAAACAAGGCAACCCTCGTAACTGCCCCGAAAATACTGGTGGATTTCGCGACATCGACCATCAACGCATACGGAGGTTCGGTTGGGACTTCAGGGCAAGCCGAGCCTGCGATGTTCAGTAACCCCGAGGGAAGTTTCAATTCGGACAGGATTACCTATACCATCGATTCGGGCAGCGGAGAAACCACCAATCTTACATCGAGTTCAGCCGGAGTTATCATCGGCGGAAGGCAGGTGAACCGGCTTGAAAACGGCGAACTTGTCATTCGGGACGGAACTTTCACCACATGTGACGATCCTGAGCCCCACTACTGGATATCGTCTGACTACATGCGAGTTATTCCCGGCAGTCGGATTATCGCCAGGCCATTCATCATGTACATCAGGCCGGAACTTTTTTCGAAACGGCTGCCGGCAATTCCCATCCTGCCCCTGCCGTTTATGGTGTTTCCACTCCAGGGTGCCCGTTCTTCAGGCGTGGTGATTCCCCGCCTCAGTCACGACAGCGACAGGGGCCTTGTATTGACCGATCTGGGATATTTCTGGGCGATCAACGATCATATCGACCTGAAGATAGAGGGCGACATCGCATTCAACGGCAGCTGGAGGCTTGCCGAGCGCTTTCGATACAACAGCCGGTACGCATTTTCCGGTCTGCTCGAAGGGGAGTATGAACGATATTTCAAAGGAGATTCCGGCGATGCCGATTACGAGGAATACAACAGCTGGTACGTGCGCTTCGAACACCATCAGGATTTCGATCCCGCTACAGCCCTTGACGCAAAGCTTCGATTTCAGGGCGGAGATCGCAGCTACGACCTGAACGCCATTGACGCCGAAACCATCATCAACGAGCAAGCCGAATCCTATGCATCCTATGCGAAAACATTCGATGACGAGAACAGTATCGCTACGGTCAGCTATCAGCGCACCGATGATCTGAGAAGCAGCGACGAAAGCCAGCTTGCTTCCGCAGGATTTTACCAGAACCGTTATTATCCGTTCCGTTCCGGCAGACTCGGCAGTCTCGATGACTGGCGCGATCGGCTGTCAATCACCTCCGGAGCCGCACTCAGGGGGCTGTATGAATCGGAGGAAGGAAGCCGGTCATGGCAATACGTTGCCGATGCCGGATTCGAAGCCGGATATTTTACGCAGTATTCCGAAGGCAGCAAGGCCCTCTTCACGCAAGGACTTTCTCTTCAGGGCAGGTTACTCGACGACGACATCTATGGCGACAACCGTTACGGCATGCGGTTGCAGCTCCCGTTTCGCATGCAATCGACGCTTTTTCAGCGTTTCAATATCAATGCCGGGGTCTATTTCAGCCGCTATCTCGTCGGCAACGATCTCCTGAAAAGCTTCGATGGAACGGAGGTCATCACTGCAGAACGGACAGGCGCCCGGGGCTTTTCGACCTGGCACGCAAGCGCCGATGTTTCCGCCCGGCTTTACGCAAGCGCTGAAACGCCCTTTCTGGAATCTCTGACCGGCCTGACAGCCCTGCGCCATACCCTGATACCTGTCATATCCTGGACCTGGAACCCCGATTTCACCGGTACGGATTTCGACTATTACAGCACGGTGTTCAATGGTATCGGCTATGAAAGATACAGTCGGTTCGAACATTCGGCATATACCGACATACCCTCAGGCCAGAACACCGTTGGGCTGACCCTGAAAAATCTTATACACGGCAGGCTGGGCTCTCCGGAAAGGAATGCTGACGGAAGCCACCGTACACTCCACCTTCTTTCGCTCACCGCCTCCGCTGCATACAATTTTGCCGCCGAAACCTGCCGCTGGTCCCCACTGCTCATCACGGCCACGAGCAGTGCTGTTTCCCCGAATTTTCTCATGAACGCAGGAGCGCTCTATGATTTCTATGGTTATGACCCGCTGACCGGAGACCGGTCGGATCAGATCGACGCAGCAGACCGGGGTGGCCTGCTGCGATTCGTGAAAGGGTACCTGAACATGAGCCTGAACATCGAGGGAAAGAACAGGAACGGAAGCGCAGGTAGGCCGGAGGCAATGCGTGCCGAGCAGGCGATATTCCGCGAACGGTTCAATGCCGGCGATTTCAGCGATATCGACTTCGGCATTCCATGGCGACTGCGCATGTCGCTCTATCTGCTTTCCGACAGGACCGACCCCCTTGCAGAAGCGGAAACGACCACGCTGCTCAACATGTCTGCGAAAGTCGCTCTTTCGAGAAACTGGCAGATCGGCATCAACACCGGTTACGAAATCGAACGAAACGAATTCATATTTCCTATGCTGCAGCTCTACCGCGACCTCCACTGCTGGCAGGTGGGGTTCCAGTGGGTACCATCGGGCGAGTACAACAGCTACTATTTTCAGATCGGCCTCAAGGCCCCCCAGCTTCAGGATATCCGGTTTCGTACCGGCGGCAGGACGAGGGGATACAGCGACTGATCGAACTGTTCAGCCTATCGCATCAAGGATGGCGCCGAGCCGTTCGTTAAACGCATCCGGTGCGTCGTGGTGAATGCAATGTGCGGCTTTCGGAATGATGAACGCACCCGCCTGAGGCAGCAGCTGCTGAAATTCCGGAATGATTTTGTGAGGAGGAAGCGCGCTGTCTTCGGCGCCCCATACGAGGAACGCCTGCCCCTTGAACCGGCAGGGTTTCGTCAGATGATCAAGCGTAAAATCCTGGGGTCGCCGTGATGGCGACAGATACGACCAGATTGCGCCTTTATCCTGCAGAGGCCGGGTGAACTGGTTGATCAGCTTAAGATCGACCTTGCTCTGGTTATAGTAGGTAGGAACCAGGCTCTGGCTGACGCCAACAGGATTCGCGAACGCCGTAAAGAGCACCTCGCCGATCATCGGCGAACCGACCAGCCCGAAAAACACCTTCGCCATACCATCCATGCTGTCGCCATAAAGCCCTGATGGGTTCGCCAGCACCAGCGCGCGTACTTTCTCAGGGCGCAGGTTGGCATAATAGATACTGCCTGCCGCACCCATTGAATGGCCGACAAGAATGATCTCATCGATTTGCTTCAGATGCATGAACGCTTCGATCTGTGCAGCAAAAAGCTCAAGGCTGTACCGGACGTTAGGTTTCTGGGACTTTCCGAAACCGATCAGATCCATAGCATAGACCCTGTGGCTTGCGGTAAATTGCGGAATGTTATCCTGCCAGTGCTCAATCATCGCTCCATAACCGTGGATGAAAAGAACCGGCGGTTTTTCGCTCTGCTCGCCGCATCCGTACTCCTGGTAACGGATTTTTGCTTCGTTTTCGGGGGAAAACCCCCAAAGGAAATAGTGATCTTGCGGAGAGGTGTGTGTCATGATCAGGGAGCCGGAATGTTATAATCCTTACAGGTAACAGAGAAAAATATACAATGCACCAAACTAATTACAATATCCGGAGATTTAATAGAAGTTATACTGCCCGAAAGCGTGTTATTTTAATAATTGAATTGTTTTGTCGTTATGCTTCAGGTATCAAGAAAATTCGAATACGGCCTGCATGCGGTCACCTATCTTGCAACCAGAGGAGTTGGCAGAGTCGTTACCGTAAAAGAGATGGCAGATACTATAGGTTTTTCGCAGGAGTTTCTGTCAAAAGCCATGCAGAGCCTTAAACGGGCAGGCATCGTCATTTCCGTTCAGGGAGTGAAGGGCGGCTACACTCTTGGGAAGCCACCGGAAGAGATCACCATAGCCGACATCGGCGTAGCCATTGAAGGCAAACCGCACATGACCCGATGCGAGCTCAAACTCGACCGCTGCGAGATAGCCGGCTACTGCAGTTATCGCGGCTACATGCATACGCTGCAGGAACGCATTCAGGGCCTTATGGGATCGACCACGGTTGCAGACTTGCTCAGGGAATATGAGCCATCTTCATCCGGTCCGGAATGAATACGACGCACTCCTTTTATCATTCATTGTTTCAGGCGGGGTTGTCGTATATTGCCCTGTTCGAGACAATGAAAGTCAAACAACCACATGCCTACTTCCGTGTCAACCGATGCTGTCCCGGGCAGTATCGTGCTTCCTGATATTCTGCTTCGCGGCATCCGGACCCACAATCTGAAAAACATCACCGTCAGTATTCCAAGAAATCGCTTCGTGGTACTGACCGGCGTAAGCGGTTCCGGCAAATCGAGCCTCGCATTTGATACGATTTATGCTGAAGGTCAG
>JAFGMZ010000132.1 GCA_016927285.1 Chlorobiaceae bacterium | reverse complement strand
CGAGAGTAAGCTGGATAAAACCAAGATGCTTGTAGGCGTCAAGAAAATCGCGATCGAGAGCGATCGTGCGGAGAAAATCGCATCCTGCCTTGCTGTAGTTATTCATTGAGAGGTAGACAACAGCTCTGGCATAAAAGGCCCGCGGATCGCGTTTATGCGTGCGAAGCATGCCGTCAAGAAGTTCCAGCGCCTGACTGTTCCTTTCGTGCCGCAGATAGCAGAGCGCAAGATCATACTGCCTGCCTGCATCGTCAGGGTTTTCATGAAGCGCAGCTTCATATTGCTCGATTTCATTCACAGTTCTGCTCTTTACGGGTTGTCGGTGCAAGTTCGTAATCGAAAGTGTGCTGGATCCTGCTGAGCGTATCAAGCTCATCGGTTATCCGGTCTGCAAGCCAGCAGGCAAAATCCGTGGATTCGTTGATGCACCGAATATACTGTACCTTTGCGAAACCCGAACGGCCAAGCTCCTTACGGGCCTCATATTCGGTTTCGCTGTTATCGGCAAAAAAACCGTAGGGGAACATCACGACATTCTCGATCCCCTCTTCGCGGAATTCGGCCAGAGCCTTCTGAACCGTTTCCGATGTCCACTCCCCTCCAGCCGAATGGTTCATGCATCCCTGCCGGATATCGGCGAAACAATTTCGCGAATCGGAAACGATTCTCTGTTTCATCATATCAAAAAACAGCCCGGTCTCGTCAAGACCCGTAAACACTCTGGGAGGATTGCCTGCCCGGTCCCTGACAAGTGTACCGTGAATCACCAGAACCAGACCCGTTTTGCCCGCCCCTTCAGTGGTCAGCGAAGCGTCGATCCCTGCAAAGAGATGGTCGAGATAGATACGGTGCAACTCCGGATCTTTCCAGAGCTTATTGAGCAGCCGTATCGTGCTGTAGCGCGAATCACCGAACTGGTCGGCAATCATTCTGCATGCCACGCCGCACGAAAAAGCAGATTCAACGGGAATCATCGGCACCACGACAATGCCGTCGTACATCGGGGTCTTCTCCCTGAGCACATCTTCAAGATAGGGCGGCACAAAATAGTATGCGTCAAACACATCTGCCTCTACCGAATCAAAAATCGCCTCATGACTTTCAGCCAGACAACAGGATATTGCTTGTGTCTGGGCTCTGTTGATCGAAAGCAATGAGGAACGGTAACCATTCAGGCGCCAGTTTATGAAATGCTTTGTCGAGCGGTAATCGGCAATAAAATAAACAAGAAACATCGGAACCTTGACAATCTGGCTTGTTATCACTTTAAGAATACGTCTTGAGCTTGGCCACAGATTCCGCAACGTCAGCTTCTCAACCTCGCCATAGGTAACGATCAGAACAGCGTACCGCTTTTTTCCTATAACCCTATCCACCATTTCAGCTCGGCAAACATTAAGACAAACCCTATAATCCCCCCCACAAGCGTCTGCATGAAATTATGTGCCTTCAGATACATTCTGGACCACATCAGAAGGGGAACCAGAACGAAAAGAAAAAGCATCGCGTTTCCGAACTGCAGAATCAGCAAAGCGATACTGGAGGTCAGCGTAAACAGGTGGATGCTGATCTTCCACTGCAGGGTAATAAGAAGAATAAGCACGGTATTGACAGCATTGAAAAGGAGAATGCCGCTGAGCAGCCTGGGCGCGTCAAGTTGCTGCATGAACTCATAACCCAGCACGTTTACCCCAATCAGCACAAGCAGGGGAAGAAAACGCTGTTCCCTGAACGTTATGTTATAATCCGATATTTTGCCGATCTTCTTCAGTCCATATATCAGCAGCATGGGGGCTACCGTGCTTGATGCAAACAGTACCGTAAGATAAGAGAATCTGGCCGGATCGTCCTGATAACCGAGCAATACGACGACGCAGTAGACCAGAGGAGCCACAACAACGGGACTTATTGCCCACGAAATAGAATCTGCCAAACGATAAACATCTGAACGCATGGGCACGACCTGTCGGTGATAAAGAAAATTCTACGTAATACTTTGAAAAAGTATTTCCAAAGATAGTTTTTATAATACAAAAAACCGCGTATATTCTTTGTCCGTAAGCGAGAGTGGTGAAATTGGTATACACGCTAGTCTTAGGAACTAGTGCCGTGAGGCGTAAGGGTTCGAGTCCCTTCTCTCGCACAGAGAACAAGCCAAAGTGGCGGAACTGGTAGACGCGCTGGACTCAAAATCCAGTGGGCGCAAGCTCGTGTGGGTTCGAGTCCCACCTTTGGTACCAATTGCTTCAATACGAACGATCCATACGATCCTCTCATGCAGCGAATGTATTCACCATGGCGTGAAGTTTACATGCAGTCCTTCAAGGACGTCAAATCCGGTATAAAAGAAAAGAAATCCGTCTTTTCTGACATTCCGCCCGAACAGGATGAGGAGCGGTTCGTGCTGTATCGTGGCAAAACCAGTTTCATCATCATGAATCTCTACCCGTACAATTGCGGGCACCTCATGGTGATTCCCTATCTGCAGACCCCTGATTTTTCAGATCTCGACAGCAGAACGAAGCTGGAAATCATGGATCTCACCGACCTCTGCATCAAGGCGCTGAAAGAGACCCTCAAACCGCAGGGTTTCAATTTCGGGGCGAACCTCGGTCGCGTGGCCGGAGGAAGCGTTGACACCCACATCCATTTTCATATCGTACCCCGCTGGGAAGGCGACACCAATTTCATGCCTGTGCTTGCCGACGCGAAAGTACTCAGCAACGATATGAAAACCACATACCGTAGTCTGAAAAAAGCCATCAAAGCGCTGGCAGAGGCTAAAAAAGCCTGACCGTTGTCCTGTTGCAAATGGAGTCAACAGTTTGCCCGATAAGCGGCGAAACTGCGTTTGAGCCCGTTCTTGAGGTTGCCGACCGCTTCAATCCCGGTTCATGCTGGCAGATCGTCCGGTCGCGCCGTTCAGGACTGCTCATGCTCAATCCAAGGCCGTCACTTTCCGAAATCGGCATCTGCTACCACGAAAAAGACTACGATCCCCATCTGCATGCCACCGCAGCTCGATCGCTGCATAACTGGCTCTACCTTGCAGCCAGAAGCCTGTTGCTCGGACGGAAAGCGTCAATGGTGCTGCATGGCATCGAAAAACCGGCGGATGCCTGCCGGATTCTTGAAATCGGCTGCTCCACCGGCGACCTTCTTCGCCATATGAATCGGGTAAAAGGCATACCCATCGATAATCTTCGCGGCATCGAAACCGATCCTGAAGCCGCTGCCGTTGCAGAGGCCGCAACGGGAATTACCATTGAGAGAAACGCCACCGGCAGAACAGCAAACAGGGGGGCTTTCGACCGGATCGTGCTATGGCATGCTTTCGAACATGTTCACGACCTGCACGACCTGCTGAACAATATTGCAGAGCAACTTGATCAGCGCGGAACCATAGTGATGGCGCTACCCAACCCCGCAAGCCGCGATGCGCAGCACTACCGCAAACACTGGGTCGCCTGGGACGCTCCGCGCCACCTCTGGCACTTCACGCCGGCCACTCTCAAAACGCTTCTTTCGCTGCATGCCCTCGAATGTTACCGGATTGTTCCCTACCGTCCCGATACGATCTACAACTGCTGGCACAGCGAAAAAAATGCCGCAACGAATGCCGGACGGACGTTCACAGTTCGTGCTCTGGCAGGCGCGCTCGCAGAAACAGCCGCAACAATGGCCCTGAGCGTCGTCAGACCGCTGCAGGCATCAACTCTGGTCTATTATTTCAGAAAGTCCGAATAAACCACTCTATCCCTTTATGACGACTGGAGCACCGGAACGGCCGAGAGCTCGGTCGAGCTGCACGCTGGCCATCAGGTAATCGTAGACCGCCTGAAGATAATTGGTCCTGGCCTTGTTGAGTTGCAGTTCCGCATCGCTGAGTTCGAGACGGGAACCGATCCCCTCCCGAAAGCGAAGCTGCGATATCCGGTAGCTGCGCTCTGCCACCGCGATAGTTTTCGACTGTACCTCTATACGCTTGCGGGCTTCATTGAATGCTGACAGTCGCACCTCGATCTCGGCCCTGATATTCGCTCTGAGATCGGCGTACCTCGTCATCACCTGCAGCCGGGCAATCTTCGCCTGCTCAACCTTTGCACTGATTCTGAAACCGGTGAAAATCGGCATGCTGACCTGCATCCCCACCGAAGAGGAGACCGGCCAGTTCGAATCAGCAAGCCTCACATCATCATTAAACGCGGTCTGGGTTTGCAGCTGGCCGAAAGCGGACAAGACGGGAAACCGCTCCGATCTTGAAGCAAACACCTTCTCGTTCTCGGCCTGCACCTGCAGCTCAAGCTGCCGGAGATCCGGTCTCGACAAAAGTGCCTCCTGATATGCCGAAGCAATATCTTTCGGATAGGATGCAGGCTGCACCTCGAGTTTGCCGGTGAGCGTCACCTTGCTGTCGGCGGAAATTCCAATAGCGTTCTTCAGCTTCGTCATGGTGATGCCAACCATGTTCTCTGCCTGAATCAAATCGGGGCGCAGGTTTTCGACCGAGAGAAAGGCCTGCAGGGTATCGATATCGGCAGCAACCCCCTGACGGAACATCGCCTGGATATCCCGTTGTGACAACTCCCACCGTTCGATGCTCTGCCGGATCAGCTGCAACCGATCGCGAGCTATCAGGACGTCGAAATATGCCTGTTTGATATCCGAAACAACGGCTGATTCCGTGTTGCGATATGCTTCGCTGCTGATTTTCCGAACTACAGCAGCAGCCCTGATTCCAGCAATAGCCGAACCGTCGAAGAGCTTCTGACGAAGGTCGAGCGTTGCCGTCGCGCTGTTGTCGGAGCTGATTTCGAGAGGGGTGAACTGAGAGAGATTGTTATTGATAAAATCCGG
>JAFGMZ010000131.1 GCA_016927285.1 Chlorobiaceae bacterium | reverse complement strand
GACTATCTGGAGAACCTTCGTATCAGACTTGAGCAGTGCGAAAATATCGTCATCATCGGCGGAGGTTTTATCGGCGTCGAAATCGCCGATGAACTCAGCAAGAAAGGCAAGCACATTACCCTGGTGGAAGTTTTGCCTCACGTGTTGCAGGCAGCGTTCGACCAGGATCTCGCCTGCAAGGCGGAACAGATTCTTTCAGGCAACGGCGTCATACTCAAGACCGGCGAAAAGGTCAGCGAACTCAGCGGAGAAGAGTCGGTTTCGGAAGTTGTGCTTGAGAGCGGCGAGCGGCTTCCCGCCGATGCCGTCATTCTTGCGACCGGATATGCTCCCAACGTCGAGCTTGCCCGTCAGGCCGGCATTAAAATCAACGAACTTGGCGCAATCAGGGTCGACGAGTACATGCGTACCGAAGACAAGGACATCTTCGCCGTTGGCGACTGCGCTGAAAAGTTCTCGTTCATCACCAGAATCGTGAAAGGACTGATGCTTGCCGCAACAGCATGTTCCGAAGCCCGCATTGCCGGAATGAACCTCTACGGACTTTCGCGGCTGCGGACCTTCAGCGGAACCATATCGATCTTTTCAACGTCAATTGGCGGTACGACCTTCGCGGCAGCCGGCGTAACCGAACATCTTGCCCTTGAGCGGGGATTTGACGTCATTTCGGCATCGGCCGAAGGCATCGACAAGCATCCCGGCACACTGCCCGGTACCGCCAAACAGTTCGTAAAACTCATCGTCAACCGCGAATCCGGGCTTGTGCTTGGCGGAGCGGTAGTCGGCGGCGTCAGTGCGGGCGAGTTGATCAACGTTATCGGCGTCATCATCGAAAGCAAGATGACCATTCACGAGGTGCTTACCCTGCAGATCGGAACGCATCCTCTGCTGACCGGACCTCCGACCGGGTATCCTCTTATCAAGGCCGCCGAAGCGGTTATTAAAAAACAGAGGCTTGCGAGGTAATGAACGACTGGTAACGGAATGATTAATTTGTGAGTTGTCGGTATATGCTTGTTTTCGATTGTTTTTTCGGACGTTGCGAAAAGCCCTCTTGCGACGGATGCATCTTCAGGCCGGTGCGTTCATTTCGGCTGATGCTGAAGTCCCGCGCTATGCAGAAATGCGAAGACGAATCGGTCGATACCGAAGGGGTTTGGAAAAAACAGGTGGAAAGCGTGCTTGCAAACAAAGCGCCAGAAGCGAAGCAGCCGTCGGTAAAACGAAAAAAACGGCTGCTTGCCCCGCGCGAAGAGATCGCATGGTTTCCCACCATCAATCCCGACCTCTGCAACGGCTGCGCCGACTGCAAGGTGCTCTGCAAACCCGGCGTCTTCGAGCCCGGCCCGCCGGATCCGGAAGGGATCCACAGGCCAAAGTTCCTTGTTGCCCATCCCTACAACTGCCTTGTGCTCTGCGACCGCTGCGTGCCCATCTGCACCTCCGGCGCCATAAAACTCCCGCCGAAAGAGGATTTCGAGAAATACGTGGAGTATGTTGATTGAGAGAATGAATACTAAACGGAGCGAGTTATGAGCGGTTCACCATCCCCTGCAAAGAAAAAAAAACGCTTGCTTGCGCCGCGCGAAGAGATAGCCTGGTTTCCCACCATCGATGCGGAACTCTGCAACGGATGCGAAGCCTGCGCCGACCTCTGCAGGCCCGGCGTGTTCGAGCCCGGCCCTTCAGATCCGTCCGGGGTATGCCGCCCGAAAATGACCGTCGCCAACCCGTTCAACTGCATCGTGCTCTGCACCCGCTGCGAGCCGGTCTGCCCCTCCGGCGCGATCACCCTTCCTCGACCGGAAGATTTCGAGCGCTTCGTCGAATACGTCGATTGAGTGGCAGATCAGACTGGCGTGATTCCGCTTTACTTTTATCGCATCTGATCAATATCCGGAAGTGCCAAATCGGGATCGCCGTACCGCCTTTCAGGGCAAAAACCGATTCTGATACTACGACAGGCCAAACGCCTGGCAACAGATCAACCTGATGCCGGTAGTGTGAAGCAGTCATAGATGTACCGGTTCATCAGGAAGGTTCAATGCGAATTTCGGCACGAAAATACCGCAGATAACGATGCTCCTGATCCATTTACCAAGGTCAATGGTCGAGAGAACAATTACATTTTACGTTTTCTGTTACTGATTGCTCTGCCATTTGTCTGGCGCAATCCAGCCCTCTCCATAGATCCCTTTTTCCAACAATGCTTTTACTATCGGGGAAAGAAATTTTTCCAATTGCTGCACGATCTGATTGAAGTCCCCTGGCAGGAATTCAAGTCCGATACGCTTCCTGAAAGCAGTCCATTGCACCTGCTTTTCCTCGATAAACATTCGGGAAAAAATCTCCCGAGGGTGAACAAGTTTTGTTTTCCGTTGCTCAAACGTCTGCTTGATAGCTTCAGCAAGTTTGCTGCCGTCAAAGTTGTACTGGCGTGAAAGCATCCAGATAGCATAGAAATCTTTCATCCTGCTGTTGAGTATCCCAAGCTTGACCATCACTTCAAACTTTTCGGCAATCATGCTTTCTCTGCTGTAACAGTACATCTTCGCCTGAGGGAAATGCAGCAATGATGGTAACGATTCCTGAACAGGATCAGGGTAGACCTTGTCTCCAAATCCAATATCAAGCTGGATGTTCAACCGGGCGGCATCGAGATGTCCGCGAAATCTCACGCGCAATCCCTCATAATCCGCATGTTCAGTTATCGGCTCGACAGTGATTGATTCCGGATCGAAAACGATTCCGTCTTCTTGATTTTCAACAGCTAAAACCTGACGGATAATGCTCAGGATACTTTCCGGTGCGTTTTCTGTTCTGCCGAGCATATCGATATCCATTGTCGGACTTGCAAGGGGAGCATGCCAGACCCTGAGCAGCAATGCCCCCTTAAGAATGAAGCGATTTGCCCATGAGGAAACCGACAGACGATAGAGAAAGCGCTCCATGGCATAGTATTGCAACAGCTCCTGAAAAGGCCTGTTTTCCTG
>JAFGMZ010000130.1 GCA_016927285.1 Chlorobiaceae bacterium | reverse complement strand
GGTTATATCGGCACGATTCCGTTTCGTATGGGCAGCCTGATCGAGCGGAGTGGCAGCAAACCGCTGACCATGCTTTCGGATGTGCGTGAAGTGTATGGCTATTTCAGCATGAGCGAGGCCGATTTTATGCAGTTCAGGCGCCAGTATGCGGGGGAGACGCTTGAAGAGAAAATCGCTAACGTTCCACCGGTGACGCTCTTGCTTGCCGACGGAAGCCCCTATCCGGAGCAGGGAACGCTGGAAATGGTCGGCGGCCAGTTTGACGAATCGACGGCGGCGATTGCCGTAAGGGCGGTATTCCCCAATAAAAACGGACTGCTCCGCACCGGCAATACCGGAAGGGTGCGGCTTGAAAGTCGTTTTGACGGAGTTCTGCTGGTTCCGCAGGCGGCAACGGTGGAGATGCAGGACAAGATTTTCGTGTTCAGGCTCGATAAAGAAGGCAAGGTGAGCCGTACTGCATTCACGATAAACGGAAAAAGCGGCGATAACTATATTGCCGGTCCCGAACTGAAGTCGGGCGATGTGATTGTGACCAGCGGTTTAGGCAGGCTGCGGGACGGTATGGCCGTGAAGCCGGTTTTCGGCAAAGCGGCACGGAATTAACGATGGCTTAACACTACGACTCCATGTTTGAAAAATTTATAACGCGCCCGGTTCTTGCTACCGTCATCTCCATCGTGCTGCTGATTCTCGGCATTGTGGGCATGGGCAGACTGCCGGTGACGCAGTTTCCCGATATTGCGCCTCCGAGCGTGGTTGTAACGGCAATGTATCCCGGGGCAAGCGCCGAAACTATCGCCCGTTCGGTCGCTCCTTCGCTGGAAGAGGCGATCAACGGCGTCGAGAACATGACCTACATGACCTCGACCTCGGGCAACGACGGCATGCTCACCATTACGGTTTATTTCAAGCTTGGCACCGACGCCGACCAGGCAGCAGTGAACGTGCAGAACCGCGTTTCGCAAGCGCAGAGTCAGCTCCCGTCGGCGGTTATCGAGCGAGGCATCACTACGGTAAAGCAGCAGAACAGTATGATCATGGTGATCAGTCTCATCAGCGAGAGCCCGAATTATGACGAGACTTTTCTGCAGAACTATGCAAAGATAAACCTGATTCCTGATATAAAAAGGGTTCCGGGAGTCGGACAGGCTACCGTGTTCGGCAACAAGGATTACTCGATGCGTATCTGGCTCAAGCCGCAGCTGCTCGCATCCTATAATCTTACACCAGCGGAAGTTGCTTCGGCAATACAGTCGCAGAATATCGAGGCTGCGCCGGGCAAGTTCGGCGAGGGAAGCCCTGAGGCGATGGAGTTTATTATCAAGTATCGCGGGAAGTTCAATACTGCGGAGGATTTTGGCAATATCGTCATCCGTTCCGGCTCCGACGGCTTGCAGCTCCTGCTCCGGGACGTTGCCCGTATCGAGCTGGGCTCATACGATTATACCGTGAATTCGAAGGTGGACGGTCGCCCTGCTGTAACAATGGCAATCTACCAGGCAGCGGGTTCCAATGCCAACGCTATCCAGACCGAGCTGCAGAAGGTGCTCGACAAGGCCTCGGCATCCTTTCCCGAAGGGATAAGCCATGCGGTGCCTTACAGTACCAAGAAATCGCTCGACGAATCGATCGAACAGGTTTTGCACACCCTGCTCGAAGCGTTCGCTCTCGTATTTCTTGTGGTGTTCATCTTTCTGCAGGATTTCCGATCGACGTTGATTCCGGCTTTAGCCGTGCCCGTCGCTATCGTCGGCACCTTTTTCTTTATGAACCTGTTTGGTTTTTCCATCAATCTACTGACCCTTTTTGCGCTGGTGCTTGCTATCGGTATCGTTGTGGATGACGCTATCGTGGTTGTCGAGGCTGTGCACGCCAAGATGGAGCATCGGGGTCTTGCTGCGATTCCGGCGACGGCTTCGGCCATGAGCGAGATTACCGGAGCGATTATCTCCATAACGCTGGTAATGTCTTCCGTGTTTCTTCCGGTCGGCTTCATGGAGGGTCCGACAGGGGTGTTCTACCGGCAGTTCGCCTTTACCCTGGCAACGGCGATCCTGATTTCGGCGGTGAATGCGCTGACGCTGAGCCCGGCGCTTTGCGCGCTTTTTCTTGCGCCTCATGAGAAGAGCGGCGGCAAAAAGCTGATTGCTTTCAGCGGTTTCGGCAAGCGGTTTTTCAGCGGGTTCAATGCGGCTTTTAAAACTCTGACCGACAAGTATGTCCGCAGTTTGCGGTTTCTCATCGATCATAAGTGGATGAGTATCGGCGCTCTCTGCGCGGTGACGGCAGTGACTTTTTTCCTGTTCAGAACCACGCCGACCGGTTTTATTCCGGACGAGGACAACGGTTTTGCCATGATAACGGTGACGCTTCCTCCCGGCGCGTCGCTTGAACGCACCAATATGGTGCTCAAAGAGGCCGATGCCCTGCTGCACAGGGAGGAGAGCGTCGAGCGCGTGATTGCCGTATCGGGAGTGAACATCATATCAGGCGCGAACTCGCCTTCTGCCGGCATCATGTTCGTGCAGCTCCGCGAGATTGCCGAGCGGGGCAAGGTGAAGAATATTCATGCGATTACCGGTATGATGAACCAGAAACTCGCTTCGCTGACCGATGCGTCGTTCTACGTGCTTACCCTGCCTACCGTGCCGGGTTTCGGAAACGTAAGCGGAGTTGAGTTCGTGTTGCAGGATCGTACGGCCGGCAGCCTGCAGAAGTTCGGCGATACGGCAAATGGTTTTATCGGAGCGCTCATGCAGCGGCCGGAATTTGCGTTTGCCTTTACGCCGTTCAACACCGGTTATCCGCAGTATGAACTTGTCGTTGACGCTAATCGTGCCGAGCAGCTCGGCGTGAGCACTGCGGATATCATGACCGTTATGCAGGGACTGTATGGCGGCATGCAGGCGTCTGACTTCAACCGTTTCGGCAGGTATTACCGGGTGATCATGCAGTCAGAGGCGGTAGACCGGTCGGATCCCTCTTCCCTGAATGGCGTTTCGGTGAAAAATCGCTCAGGATCGATGGTGCCCCTGACCTCGGTGGCTTCTCTCAAGAGGGTCTATGGTCCCGAAACCGTTGATCATTTCAATCTGTTCAATGCGATCGGCATTACCGCCAACGTCAAGCCGGGCTACAGCACCGGCCAGGCGATCACGGCCATAGAGGAAGTTTCCGGCGAAATGCTTCCTGCCGGTTACAGTTACGACTGGAAAGGCATGAGCCGGGAAGAGACGGAATCAGGAGGTAAGGCGGCAGCTATCTTCGCGCTCTGCCTTGCATTTGTCTATTTTTTGCTTGCAGCGCAGTTCGAAAGCTACATTCTGCCGCTTGCCGTTATGCTCTCTATTCCGACCGGACTGCTGGGCGTGTTTCTTGGTATCAAACTGGCGGGAATCGACAACAATATCTACGTTCAGGTGGCGATCGTCATGCTGATCGGACTTCTGGCGAAGAACGCCATTCTGATCGTCGAATACTCCATTCAGCGTCGCAGAGCAGGAAAGGATCTGGTGCTTGCGGCGCTTGAGGGATCGAGGGCCAGGCTTCGTCCGATTCTCATGACCTCATTCGCATTCGTGGTGGGCCTGCTTCCGCTGCTCTGGGCATCCGGTCCTTCGGCTCTCGGCAACCACTCTATCGGATGGGCGGCCGTAGGGGGAATGCTCAGCGGAGTATTGCTTGGTATTTTCATTATACCGGTACTGTTCGTGATTTTTCAGACTCTGCAGGAGCGTATTTCCGGTCCTGCTCATCCTATCGAGGTAGCTCATGCTCCGATGTTCGACGATGCGGACGATACCCCCGATTTTTAACGGCATCGATAAACAGAACGATATGCAATTCATGGTAAAGACTTTTTTCAGAGGCCTGCGATCGTCAGGTTTCGTCATGCTGTTCATAACGGCACTTACGGCATGCAGTGCGACGGCCCCCTATAAACGTGTCGAGGTTAACCTTCCGGCTTCCTTCAGAGGTTCGTCCGAATCGCCAGAGAGGCAACCGGCGATTTCGGAAATATCCTACCGAAGTTTTTTTACGGATCCCGTGCTGGTATCGCTTATCGATACAGCGATGGTACGGAACTACGATCTGCAGATAGCGCTTAAAAATATCGATTATGCCGGGCAGAGTCTCAAACAGGCTAAACTCGGCTTTTTTCCCTCGCTTTCTCTTGGAACATCGGGTTCGGTCAGCCGTCCTTCGGACAACAGCATGAACAGTTCGAGCCTGCAGTCGGTTCTCGGGAAGAGTTACGTAGAGGACTATACGCTTTCACTTGGCACATCCTGGGAGATCGATGTCTGGAGCAGAATCCGCAGTAAAAAAAAGAGGGAGCTGGCCGCATACCTGAAAACAGTGGAAGCGGGTAAAGCCGTGCGGACGAAAATCGCTGCCGATGTTGCGTCGGGCTATTATAATCTGAGAATGCTCGACGCACAACTCGACATAGCCAGAAGAAATCTTGCGCTGGCCGATACCACGCTGGGCATGATCAGACTGCAATACGAAGCCGGGCAGGTCACCATGCTGGCCGTCGAGCAGCAGGAAGCTGCCAGGCAGGCAGTGTTGCAGACGGTGCCGCAGATAGAGCAGGGGATCGCCGTGCAGGAACACGCTCTCGGCATTCTTTGTGGACGTTTTCCCGGTTCGGTAGAGCGGGGAAAGAGCCTTGCCGCCATGCCGCTTTCCGACAAGCTTCCGGCGGGCATTCCTGTTGCGCTGCTGCAGAATCGTCCCGATGTGCGCGAGGCCGAGATGTCCGTGATGGAGGCGCACGCCGATATGGCTTCTGCAAGGGCGGCCATGTATCCTTCGCTTACCATTACCGCCCAGGGCGGGCTGAACTCTTTTCGCACGAGCAACTGGTTTACGATGCCCGGATCGCTATTTGGTCTGGTTCAGGGGGCGATTCTTCAGCCGGTTTTCCAGCGGGGAGAGCTGAAGACCGGGTACGAGAAGTCGCGAATCAGAAAGGAGCAGAGCGAAATCGCCTTCAAGCAGTCCCTGCTCAAAGCCGTCGGCGAAGTTTCCGACGCTCTGGTTCGTCTCGACAAGCTTCGCGAGCAGGAGCGGGCCGCAGCAGCAAGGGTCATTTCGCTGCAGAGCGCCGTCGGTAATTCGCATCTGCTGTTTACGAGCGGCATGGCTTCCTATCTTGAGGTTATTTCTGTTCAGACCGGTTATCTTCAGGCTGAACTTGCATTGGCCGATATCCGCCGCCAGTATCTGACGGCCATGGCGGAACTCTACCGTTCTCTTGGCGGCGGATGGCGGTAAACGAACTGTCGGGGAAGTGCTATGCGCATAATCGATATCCTTATCGTCGGCGGCGGGGCTGCCGGCATGCTTGCGGCTATCGCGGCACGCGATAGCGCGCGCAAACGCAAGATTCCGGATAAGGATTTTTCAATCGTCATTCTCGAACGTAACCGTTTGCCTGGCGAAAAAATAAGGATATCGGGAGGCGGGCGGTGCAACGTTACGCATGCTGCAAAACCAGACGAACTGCTTGCAAAGGGGTTTCTGAAGAAGGGAGAACAGCGTTTTCTCCGCCATGCGCTCCATGCATTCGGGAGCGACGCCCTGCTTGCCCTGCTCGCACGACAGGGCGTCCGGTGCGAAGCGAGGCCGGATGGCAAGGTTTTTCCTGTTGATGGTCTTGCCGCTTCTGACGTCTTGCATGCGTTCGAGAGCATGATCGCTGATCGCGCTGTATCGGTCGAGTATGTCTGCACGGTCAGTTCGGTTGTTCGGACGGGTGATTCGTTTGACGTTAAGGCAGGAGAGAGAACTTTCCGGTCGGCTGCGCTTGTTCTTGCTACCGGAGGAGTTTCCTATCCCTCGACCGGCAGCAGGGGAGACGGCCATCTTTTCGCGCGTCGACTCGGCCATGCTGTCGTCAGAGCCTCGCCCGCGCTCGCTCCTGTGCTGACGCGGGATAAACCGCCTGCTGAACTCGCCGGAGTATCGCTCCGTTCAACGGAGTTTATCGCTTCTGCCGGAGGAAAACAGGTGAGCCGGAGGGGAGACGTGCTTTTCACTCATCGGGGGCTTTCCGGGCCAGCGGTGCTTTCTCTTTCAAGGGAGGTTGCCGAACTGTTCGGAACGTATGGCAACTGCCTGCTTTTCGCAGACCTGTTTGCCGACCTCGATCAGGATGCGCTTCAGAATGCGCTGCTTTCGGAGTCCAGGCGAAACGGCGCGAAGCTGGTCCGGAAATTCCTGCAGCACTGTCCGGCAGGCCCTCCCGCGGCCCTCATTCCTTATATTATGCGCAATGCGGAGATTTCTGCCGATCTGCAGCTGAGCGGGCTTGCCCGCTGTAACCGGATCGCGCTTCTGCAGACAGTGAAACGGTTTCCTCTCGGCACCGTCAAAGCCGTACCGCTTGAGCATGGGGAGGTGTCTGCGGGAGGCGTATCGCTGATTGAGGTGAATCCGAAAACCATGGAGTCCCGCATCGTGCCTGCCCTTTTCTTTGCCGGCGAACTTCTCGATTACGCTGGAGAGATAGGGGGTTTCAACCTCCAGGCGGCTTTTTCCACCGGATGGCTGGCCGGGAAGGCGTCGAGCGAGAAGACGGCAGACAGGAGTTCTGAAAATTCCCCATGTGTTTCATAAGGCTCAGTCGTCCCATCTGTTTCATGCTTACCGTGCAATCAGTCTTCTGTCTCCCGTTGTTCTTTTTTTACTATTTCCTTGTTAAAATATGGGCATATGCTTATAATTAGTCATTTCCCGGGCATTGGCGGTTTTTGTGCTGCCGGTTTGCAACATATTGAAAAATCAACGTTTTAATAGAAGAGTCATGAGTAGAGATATGATCATCACTTTTGAAGGCGGCAAGAAAGTAAATGCTGAATTCAAAGGGTTTACAATCGAGACAGACCAATCGGAATATGCTGGCGGCGAAGGTTCGGCTCCCGAGCCTTTCATGCTGTTTCTTGCTTCTATCGGAACCTGTGCGGGCATTTATGTTTTTTCGTTCTGTCAGAGTCGCGAAATACCGACCGATGGCGTCAGGGTCGTACAGTCCCATTTTCCTAAAGAGACCGGGAAGGGAATCGGCAAAATTGTTCTGACAATCGAAGTTCCTCCTGATTTCCCCGAAAAGTACAAGTCGGCCCTGGTGAATGCGGCAAATCTCTGTGCAGTTAAAAAGCACATTCTGGATCCCCCGGTTTTTGAAGTTGTGACAGCGACAACGGCATCCTGAGTTTTTTTTTCTTAACCACAAAACAACCCATAATACAATGACCACTGATGCTCTGCATGGAGGGCAGCCGTCGAAGCTGCGCAATTTTCATATAACTTTTTTCGCAATTGTGCTTGGAATGGCCGGTTTTACCCTTGCAATACAGAAAGCAGGGGCGTTGTTCGTTCAGTTTGAGCAGATTGGTACTGTTTCCCTGTATTTCACGCTTGCCTTGTTCGTTATCGTCAGTCTTACATATCTGACAAAAGCAGTGACGAACCCTGATACCATCAGTCATGAGTGGAATCACCCCATCAAGATCAATTTCTTTCCGCTCATCGCTAAAATTTTTCTTGTGCTGAGCGTCGTTTATCTTGAACGTAACCTGCAGGTATCTTACTACATGTGGGTTACGGGAGTTATTCTGCAGCTCCTGGCTTCGATTTTTATTATTTCAAGCTGGATTACTCAGACGCATTTCAAGATCGAGCATATGACCCCCGGCTGGTTCATTCCCATCGTCGGCGCCATCATTGTCCCTATTGCCGGAGTGAAGCATGGTTTTACCGAAGTGTCATGGTTCTTTTTTTCCGTCGGTCTTATTTTCTGGATGGCGCTTTTTACCATCGTAATGTACCGGATGGTTTTTCATGCATCGATACCTGAACGCCTTCTGCCGACGCTTTTTATTCTGTTTGCGCCTCCCGCTATCGGTTTTATAGCGTATAACAAACTTGTTGGCGGCGAACTCGACGCGTTTGCCCGCATACTGTATTATTTTTCACTGTTCATGTTCATTCTTGTTCTTTTCAGGCTGCCCATGCTGGCTAAAATCAACTATTACCTCTCATGGTGGGCCTATTCGTTTCCTGTAGCAGCAAAGGTTCTTGCAACGCTTCTGATGTTCACTCTGACAAAAGATCCGTTTTTCAGGAATCTCGCTATATTCGAACTTGCTTTTCTTATCCTGATCATTGCCGTCCTGCTTGTAAGGACAACTATGGCTATTGCAAAAGGAGAGATCTGCGTCGAAGATTGAATGGCTTTTTAGACTTGTAGCATATGAAGCAAAACAGAGCGGGCAGGCCGGTGAGCTGCCGTTGTATCGAGGATATACCGAAATTTACCTGTTTCAAGCCGGAGGGTATAGCTCCTTCGAGGCTCCAGAGCGTCGTGCTGACTGTCGATGAGGTTGAGGCGCTGCGACTTGCCGACAAGCTTGGACTCTATCAGTCGGATGCTGCTTCGAGGATGAAGGTATCGCGTCAGACGTTCGGCCGGATCATCGAATCGGCTCATCGGAAAGTTGCCGAAGCGATCATCGACGGCAAATCCATCTGCGTCGAAGGCGGCAATATCGAACAGGTTTGCGGACAGGCGGAAATGGCCGGCGAAAACAGCTGCGTCTGCCTGCATTGCGGTTTCGAAAAGCCGCATCTCGACGGCCTGCCATGCAGGATGGAGCAGTGCCCCGATTGCGGCAAACCGCTTATTCGTAAAGGGAGGTGCAGCAGTGTTGCCTGAACCGCTATCATCTTTTTCTCTTCATAAGCTGCCGGCGCTTCATTTCGGTGCCGGCAGCTTTTCTTTTTTGCCGCAACTTGTCGTCGGTTTCGGTAACCGTCCCATGGTAGTGACAGGAGGTCGTTCTTTTGAAGACTCCGGACGGCTTTCGCAGTTGCTGGATGCATTGCGACAGGTTTCTTCAGGGTATCGGCATATACGGATCGACGGAGAGCCTTCTCCGGAAATGATCGATGATGCCGTGACTGCAGGAAAACAGGATGGAATCGATATGGTCGTAGCGATCGGCGGCGGGAGCGTCATCGATGCAGGAAAGGCTGTTTCGGCGATGCTTTTTCAGGAGCATCCTGTCGAGCGCTATATAGAAGGGCGCCCGGATTTTCTGTCGCATGATGGACGAAAGGCTCCTTTTTTTGCCGTTCCGACAACATCGGGTACAGGAAGCGAGGCGACCAATAATGCGGTTATCAGCCGCGTGGGGCCTGATGGCTTCAAGCGTTCGCTGCGCCATCCCGCATTTGTTCCCGATGTCGCCGTTGTCGATCCCGAACTGGTTTGCACGGCTCCGGGGTCTCTTACGGCTGCATCAGGAATGGATGCCTTCACCCAGCTGCTTGAGGCGTATGTTTCTCCTTTTGCCACACCGTTTACCGACATGCTGGCTGATCAGGGTATAAGGTATTTCGGCCGGTCGTTTCTGAGCGCCTGCTCCAATGGCAGAACGGATACCGCTGTCCGTGCCGATGTAGCTTATGCCGCATATCTTTCGGGAATTGTGCTCTGCAATGCGGGTCTTGGCATTGTGCATGGATTTGCTTCGTCGGTCGGCGGAGCGTTCGACATACCGCATGGCGTTCTCTGCGCGACCCTGCTGGCCGAGGCTACGCGGGAGAATATTCGGCAACTGCGGCTTTCCCGAAGCGGGTCAAGAGCGCTTTCGAAATATGCGGCAGTCGGGAGGGTTCTTGCGAAGCGACCTGACGTTTCAGATGTCGATGCATGCGATATGCTGGTGGAAACGCTGGAATACTGGCAGCAGGAGCTCGATATGCCTCTGCTTGGCCATTACGGTATCGGCAGGGAACATATCGAACATTTCGCGCTGGTTACGCGCAGTAAAAGCAATCCCGTCGAATTGCAGCCAGAAAGTCTCAGAAACATTCTGCTTGCAAGACTGTAGTTTTCATTTGCCCTGCTTTTCCGAAATGAAAAACGCTTTCGCTTTTGCGACGAACTGGTTTTCCGTCATTCTTTCGCAGGTTTCGACGGCTCTGATTTTATCCCGAAGATCATGGGTTTTACCGATTTCTCCGGCAAATTCCGTTTTTGCTTCGCCGGGGCCGAAAATCGCAATGACATCTGCGCGCTCAAGCAGCGAGATGATCCTGCGGTAAAAGGCATGATACTGGTGCATCCGGCTCTCTTCGGCGCTTTTTTCCTTTACGACAGACTGGGCCACACTTGTACCGCCGGACTTCCAGCCTCCCGATGGCTTGAAATTGCTTTCGGCTTCCGATTGCAGATGCTCGATGGTTACAGTTTCGCCTGCGAGAGAAACGATGACTGCTTCCCGATGGTCGATCCAGATTGCGGTGTTATTTTTCATGGCGCTCTCCATTATTCGTATCCCCGAAAAGTTATTGCGCGTCCCGATTGCTTCGTTGGGCGGCGAACGAAATCCTCGTCGACTATTTGAACATTCAGTTTTCTTCGCTCAACCTGTATCGCGCTCCGGCCGTTCATCAGACTTTTCAGAAGTGACATTATGATCGTTAAGCTGCGGGTTGTTCTTTTCCGAATCAGCTTTATCTCATCAAGACAATATACTGTTTTATTATTGTCTTGTAGTCCACCAATCGTCACCGTAGCTGTAAAAGAGCTCTTCGCCTTTTGCGATATCACGCAGGGCGTAGAGGATCAG
>JAFGMZ010000129.1 GCA_016927285.1 Chlorobiaceae bacterium | reverse complement strand
TCCAGCTGCAGTTCCTTGATTCCCTTGACTTCGCCCTCGAAGGAGTTGTAGGCAAGAAACGATAGCATGCCGGGAATTCGTAAGGCAAATATGTCTTTTAGCTCTTTTTCGTCTCCGACCGTGAAAAGGGAAAAACTTGCCGGGTTTTCGCTCTCCCAGAGCGCCTCTGCAGCTGCGACTTTCATGGGTTGCGATTTCATCAGGTCCTGCATCTGGGTATGACCTGCAAGCGTGACGAGAATGGTTCCGATGAAGGCGTAAATGGAGCCGAACTTCATCGATGTCTGAAACGCCTGGCGTTCTCTGGTTCCCCTGATAAGATGCCAGGAGCTGATGGCTATAACCAGAAATCCACCGGTGACTATACCTCCGGCAATCACATGGGGGAATTGTTTCCAGACGTAAGGGTTGAAGAGCAGGGCCGAGAAGTCGGTCATTTCGGCTCTTGAGCCGTCAGCGGCCATGTTGTAACCGACCGGCGACTGCATGAATGAGTTGGCGACGAGTATCCAGAGCGCTGACAGGTTAGATCCTATGGCCACCAGCCAGATTGATGCCGCATGGACTGGTTTAGGCAGTTTGTCCCGGCCGAAGACCCATATGCCGAGGAATGTCGATTCGAGAAAGAATGCAAGAAGCGCTTCTATCGCCAGTGGGACACCGAAAATATCGCCTACGAAGCGGGAGTACTCCGACCAGTTCATGCCAAACTGGAATTCCATGACGATTCCGGTTACAACGCCTACAGCAAAATTGATAAGGAAGAGCTTGCCCCAGAATTGCGCGAGCTTTCTGTACTTCTCGTTTCCGGTTCGTACCCATGCGGTTTCCATGATTGCAGTGAAAATGGACAGTCCAAGGGTTAGCGGTACGAAGAAAAAGTGGAAAACGGAAGTGAAAGCAAACTGGAGCCGTGCAAGAAGAAGGGTGTCCATAAGGGTCTCCACAGCTTAGGTTACATTGATAAATTGCAACTGATAGTAATATAATGCAACAGTTTGTTTTATAAACAGGCTAAAAATAGTCTTAATTTTTAAACAAAGCTACTCTGCCGATGATTTTTTTTAACAGGCATTGGCGGCAGGATGCCTGGGTTAATGAACAGGTGCATGACAGCTATAACCAAAAAGACCGGATATGTTCTGATATTCCGGTCTTTCTGGTATTCGTTCTGAAGATATTCCCTTTACTCCTCAAATAGTTCTTTGAGTCCGTTGCTGTAGTTGCCGACAACGGCTTTTTTATCGGTGATGATGCCGCGGAGGAATTTTCCCGGGGTTACGTCGAAGGCATAATTGATCACCGGAGTGGAAGGGAGGGCTACCTGGGTGCCGAAGATGGTGCGCAGTTCATCCTCGCTTCGTTCTTCAATCGGAATTTGAGATCCGTCCGTGATAGTGATGTCTATGGTTGAGACCGGAGCTGCAATGTAGAACGGGATGTTATGATGGAACGCGCTGATGGCGTGCGCACAGGTGCCGATTTTGTTTGCAGTGTCTCCGTTGGCAGCTATCCTGTCCGCTCCGACAATTCCGAAATCGATCATTTCTCGCTGCATGAGGAATGCCGATGAGGAATCGGAGATGGAAAAGTAGGGTATTTTTTCCTGTTCGAGTTCCCATGCCGTCAGCCGGAGTCCCTGCAGGAGCGGACGGCTTTCAGCGGTGATGACTTTTTCAATGAGTCCTTCCTGCCAGGCAAGCTTGATGACTCCGAGCGCGGTTCCCGAACCGCCGGTAGCAAGCGTGCCGGTGTTGCAGTGGGTGAGTACGGTCAGTTTGCGGGTTTTCAGTGTTGCTTCCAGATCGCTCTTGATTAGTTCGACCCCGTGACGCGACATTGCATCGCAGTTGGCGATCTCGTCTTCATGTATCTTGCGGGCGGCCTCGTGCATCACAGCGAAAAGCGATTCGAGCGTCATGGACGTATAGCCAGCGTCGTATACCTCCTTCATGCGTGCGGTTGCGAAGAAGAGGTTGACGGCTGTTGGCCTTGAGGCTTCAACATCGGCGATAAGCTGTCGGAAATAGGCAGGGAACTCATCTTTGGTGCCGCGGAATTCGTTGATGCCGAGAATGACGGTGTATCCTGCTGCGACTCCGATAAGGGGTGCGCCTCTCACAGCAAGCGTTTTTATTGCTTCTATTGCTTCTCTGTGGTTTTTGGTAGCGATATACTCTTCGCGCAGCGGCAGGAAGCGCTGGTCGAGGTATCGCAGGGTATCGTTAGTGAACGAAATTGCGTCTATCATGCTTTCTTCGTGTTTTCTGCGGGTTAGATGTTTTCGACAACTGCTTTGAAAATGGCGGTCATTTTGGGTTCGGCGTTGTTCGATACGGCAATGATCTCTTCGATACTGACCGGTTGAAGGCTGTCGGGGAAGCATTCGTCGGTAATGATGGACATGCCGAACACTTCAGTGCCCTGGTGTACGGCGGCTATTACTTCCGGAACGGTTGACATTCCTACCACATCGGCCCCGAGAGTTCTCAGCATGCGGTACTCTGCGCGTGTTTCAAGGCAAGGACCGGAAAGTGCGACATAAACGCCGCGCTGAACTTTGATTCTGGCTTCAAGAGCGACCTTCTCTGCAATAGAAAGAATGCGTTTCGAATAAGGTTCGCACATATCCGGAAATCTGGGGCCGACTTCCGGGTCGTTGGGACCGATGAGCGGATTGCCGCCGAGCAGGTTGATATGGTCGTCGATGAGCATGATATCGCCTTTGCTGAATGCGGGGTTAAGCCCCCCGCAGGCGTTCGTTATGCCGAGGGTTTTGACGCCAAGGTGTTTCATGACCCTGACAGGAAAGACGATCTGCTGCATTGAGTAGCCCTCATAGAAATGGAAGCGGCCCTGCATGGCGACTACTTTTTTTCCTGCAAGCGTTCCGAATATCAGTTTTCCCTGATGGGTTTCAACC
>JAFGMZ010000128.1 GCA_016927285.1 Chlorobiaceae bacterium | reverse complement strand
GCAATAATGGTATCGACGATCTCCTGCCAGAGATGGTGCTCGACCTTCGCGCTGATCCCTTTGTCAGCAATGACCCGTACCCGGTGTTCGAATACCGAGATGTAAACAAGAATGCCTGTTCGTTCGGCCGTATCGTATATGCCTCGGCGATAAAATGCTGCGGCCGCTGCCTGCTCGACCTCTTCATGCATGTCGGCAGCCGACACGAATGGACGTTTGAGCATGGATACTCTCTTGAACAGCTCGTTCAGCAGGATAAACAGGACGCCAAAGAGCATGAGAAACAGCCACATATCGCGACTGCCGGCAACAAGCATAGCGGCAATGGCAAGGGCGAGCGAAAACATGGAACTGCCAAGCAATCCTGCCGCCGGATAGCCGTCGCTGGAAGCAACAACCTTGACGACGATCTCGCCTGAGGTTGTTTTCTCTGCTTCGCGAATGCGCTCCTCGATAAACCGTTTATCCTGTTCCGTCAGGAAGCTGTTGACCGGATCGTTCATAGTCTCTGTATAGCCTTTTATAGGTATTCCGTTACCAATTTCCCGATGCCCCGCCACCGCCGAATCCACCGCCGCCTCCACTGAACCCTCCACCGCCGCCGAATCCGCCGCCGCTGCCAAAGGAACCGCCGCCATAATAACCACCGCCCGGCCCTCCTCCGTGGATAAATGGACCTCCACCCCGGGATATCTGGCTTATAAAGTAAATAAAAAGGATAATAAGCACCAGAAGACCCAAGGAAGGGGTTCCTCTTTTTTCTTTGGCTGGAGCCGCCTTGTATTCTCCCTGTACGGCAAGGATGATCGACTCGACGCCTTTCTGGAAGCCGGCGTCGAACTGTCCCGCCCTGAAGAGCGGAACAACATCGGTATCGACAATCCGTCCGGCAAGCAGGTCGGTCATGCGGCCCTCGAGACCATAACCAACCTCGATACGAACTTTACGGTCATCTCGGGAAACCAGAAACAGGAGACCGTTATCCACGCCCTTCTGGCCGATTTTCCATGCTTCGGCAACTTTTATGGAAAAATCCTCGACAGGGTCTCCCTCGAGAGAGGGAACCGTAAGAATGACGATCTGTGTGGACTCCTGCTTCTCGATAAGGGCAAGCCTGGTGTCGAGAGCAGCTTCGACCTCTGGAGAGATCATCCCTGCAAGATCGTTTATCCGACCTGAGAGCTGCGGAACATCAAGCGCATAGGCTGACGACACCCGCAGCAGCAAGCCAAGCAGGCTCAGAAATAATACAATCGGGGTCGTCCGTTTATGCATAAAACTCCGCACGCCTTAAAACTTCACCGAAGGAACGGCCTGTGCTGCCGCATCAGCTTTAAAATACTCTTTGGCCTTAAGCTTGAGCAGCAGACTGTTGGTCATTGAATTGGGAAACTGCCTGATCGAGAAGTTGAAGGTCTCGACAGCGCCATTGTAGCGCTGACGCGCAACGCTGATACGGTTTTCGGTGCCTTCGAGCTGATTCTGCAGATCCCTGAAATTCTGGGTTGCCTTGATGTCGGGATAGCGCTCGACAGCAACCAGCAGACGCGACAGACTTGATGAAAGCTGGCCCTGGGCGCTCTGAAATTTGTTCATAGCCTCGGGATCGCTGAGCATCTCGGGAGTAAGCTGTATGGACGTGGCCTTCGCCCGGGCCTCGACGACTGCGGTGAGGGTTCCTTTTTCGAAATCAGCCGCACCCTTGACGGTAGCCACCAGATTAGGCACAAGGTCGGCCCTGCGCTGAAGCTGCGATTCAAGATCGCCCCAGGCTCTGTTGACAGCCTCGTCGTTCTGCTGAATAGAGTTATAGCCGCAACCCGAAAGCGATCCGAGCAGCATAAAAAAAGCGAATAATCTCAAAACTATGGGTTTCATGGCAAATTCATGTTTCATGTTGACAAACAGCAGCCGATAACGGACTGCAATATTTTTCTGTGACAATATACAGGATTCGGCGCAATCTCCGCAATACAGGTCAGCTGATCAGGCGCTCAACCGTAAAGACGCCCTGCACTTTTTTCAGCTTGTCCATCAGGGTTGCGAGCTTCTCGATATTACGGACATAGACCATCAGCGTACCGATAAACATACCGTCTCTGGCATGCAGCGAGATGCTCCGTATGTTGGTATCGAACCGCGATATGACGGTTGTTATCTGATTGGTGATGCCAATCCTGTCTTCGCCTACGATTCTTATGCCTGCAAGAAAATCGGTTTCTACTTTTCGGTTCCATGCAACGGAAACGATCCTCTCGCTTTTGAGGAAATTATCGTTGCTGACATTGACACAATTCTTCCGATGGATCTTCACGACACCATCAGTAGTAACAAAACCGATGACGTCATCTCCAGGAACCGGCTGGCAGCATTTCGCATAAGCGTAGGCGATGTTGCTCATACCGGAGATAATGACCTCGTTTTTGCCCGCAACAGGTGCGTCTTTTTCCTGACGGGCGTTCTGCAGGTACTCCTCTATCTGCCTGGTTTCACTTGCCGTGGTTTTGGCAACGGATTCCGGGAGTTCTTTGCGCGCGTTACTGACCCGCTCGAAAATCTCCTCTCCGTTGATCTCCTGGCTGGCAAGCGCGCTGAAAAAGTCGGCAGGAGTTTTGATGCCGTATTTTTTCGCCTGCCGGATAATATCGTTCTCAGTAAAAAGCTTTTTCCCTCCGGAAAGCAGTTT
>JAFGMZ010000021.1 GCA_016927285.1 Chlorobiaceae bacterium | reverse complement strand
TTTCACGTACTTCCCTATTCTCCGGCTTTTAAACCGGCACCTGTTATAGCAAGAAAGAACATCGAGGCTTTAATTAGCAAATAATCTGATGAAAAGCAAGAGAATTGAAAAGTGGACGCCCATTCATAAACCGCTTCTTCAAGAGCATCTCTTGCCCTTTTCCCTCCACCTCCAGTATTGTCCGGTTAAAATGAGCTATTTAAAGATTATACATATATCGCTCTCTAACAAGCAAATACAAGCCGACTTTACCATTTTCAACCGGGAGCGCCGGGTTCCGGATCGGTATTGCTGAACCTGCGTTTCATCAACATGGGGGCTATCCAGCCTCTTCCCTCGTCACCCTTTGCGCGTATCTCATAACACCTTTTATCACCCCCTGGCGCTGCAAAACAGCGATACTCCTCTCTTTCTGCTCACCGCCAACGGCTCACGACCCGCACTCTTTTCCTCCTCTTCTCAACCGAGCAAATGAAAAAAGGGGTTTTGTTATATATTATGTTTTAATTGATCTTAACCAGGACGGCAGACCCGTAAAAACCATTTTACCAGGAAAAACCATGGCAGACGAAAAAAAACAGAGTGGCTTGTTTTCATGGATGAAAAAGAACAAAACGGCAGGAACCCCTTCGGCCGATAACGGTTCAAAACAGCAGGCAGCGGCGGCGACACCGAAACCGGCACCTCCTGCAACCCCTGCGGCTCCCGAAAAATCGGAAACTGCGCCGGCTCTTCGCCCAAAACCGGCTCCTGCTGCAAACCAGGAAAAAAACGACAAGACGGACACTGTCGATACTGAAGCAGCTATTCGGAACTATTTCGAAAGTATCGCAAACCTGGGGGTCAATCACCTGAAAATGTCAGAGACCATCCTCAATGCCGTTTCGGAATCTCTTGAAAAACTGACAGGAAATCAGAATCGAAACAAGCAGTAGCAGCCTGCCGCCGGGCATGATTCAGAGCGTGAACATTGCCCGGCAGCTCGCCCCTTGGCGGTTATGTGGTTATATTCGAAAGTGATACGATCATTCAGTAAGTTTTCGTCATATCGCTATCCACGCATATTATGAAATCGGCTCGATCCCTGTGCTTCTCTTCCAGATGCCGAACATCATCCTGTTCCACCGTGGTGATGGTCATGTATCGCAGCGAACCATTCTCTCGCTGTAAATAGAATACGATTCCCTCATGAAAATCCGAATGGTAGGCTCCGTTGAAGTGCAGAAAGGTATGGCCGGGTTTATGGTTCAGCAGAATGAAATGCGCCATGGTGGCGTCTTTGATGGCCTGGGCCCTGACCATCCCGGGAGTGCCGTGTCCGTCCTCCATCGTCAGAATTTTCCGGTACTGCGACAATTCAGGATCAAAATGAAAAGGCAACGGCACGATCCACCCTTTTTCTTCGCTGCCGAGCGAGTCCAGAGCGGCAAAGCCTCCGCTTTTATGGACCAGACGAGCAAATCTTTTCGGGATATTCGTTCCGATAAACCGTATCCGCCTATCCCTGGCGAAATCCACCAGAGGAGCGTAGTCCGTCTTATGGTTCGGCCAGAGACGGACAAGGGAATCCAGCCCGGCCGAATCAATCCGGCCGGACAGGTAATCGTCAAGCGCCTTCTGATTGTCGGCTTCGAACATTTCGGCGCCAAGAATCAGCTTGTTTGTGTTGTGCAAGTCCCTAGTGAGCTCCAGCTGCAGCCAATGTGCGATGGGGTTGTCGTGCAATTCCCCAAACAATACGACATCGCCTTTCTTCGCTTTCTTCAGCAACTTATGATAGCTCGCCTTTTTACCGGCATTGTCATAGAGAACAAATGCCGCTTTATCGCGACCGTACGCGCTGAAACTGAAGGACGCTGCGAAAAGCAGGATAAAAATCTTGTAAAACATGGCAATGCTTGTCAATCGTTCATAATTACCGGTCACGCCCATTCCATTCGTATCGGTATCGGTATCAGCTTGCTCTCGCTCGGACGATATCATCATAATCTGCACGAAACAGGATTTAAAGCGTACTTCGACGATCCACAGCCGCAACCGACGGATCAGACTCAGTATAATTACTGATGCCTTGCTCCTGACTCGTCAAATATCGACAACGTCTGTTCGCCAGACTATGATAACGTATTTATTTTATATACATTAAATATAAAAGCCACACCATCTCCTGTAATCCTGAAAAAACAGAAAAGAGAGCTTGCTTGTAGCATACAACATGCCGCAGGTGATCTGACAAGCTCACAAATACTGTTTATGATGCCAGAAGCAAAGTCTCAGAAAACAGCTTTGACAATACATTCGGTCGACTCTACAAACTTATTGCGCGTCCAGATTGCTGCGTTGGGTGGTGCTCGAAATCCTCATGTCCTCTATGTACACCCCGGTTTCCGTGTTCCGTCCACCTTGCACTCAGGCCGCTCATGACACTTTTTCGAGATGCCCATTATTTCATCCGCGCAGATGCCTGCAAAAGTAAAAAAATGCAACTGCCCGACAGGACCAACCACAAACGCCATTCACTCCAAACCGTTCTTCATATGTAACAGGCTTATCAATTTAAGCATACAACCATGATGAAAATTCAAAACTCCCGTGTAGTGATCGGAATAGCGATCAAGGTCATTGACGAGACAGTCAAGTCTCTCCAGATCAACAAGATCATACCGGATTATCTCGAGTGGACAGGGGAAGTCGAAGTCACAGACAACATGAAACTGAATATGAAGTTCGAGTTCTGGATAGATCCGCCCTGTTTCGCAATGGTTAAAGAGAATGAGGAACTTGTTACAAGACTGTTTTTTACCGGAACTTCAAAAACCCGGATTCTGAAAGATAACGGGGAGCCGGCTTTTGAAACTGAACCGGAAACAAAGCCTTTCGAAATATCCCTTAATACCGGTATAGCGCTGCTGAGGGAAGACCCGATGAAACCTCCCTTTGTCGGAATAGAATACAAGGGAGTCCATGCCATAAAATTTCATCTGAAGGATGCTCACGAGCATATTAAAAACATGCTCATATCGGAAGATATCATTGAAATTTTCAAAAAAATCAGAATAGATGTGCTGCCGCCTGTACTTTCAACCATTCAGGAAATATATTTCCGGCACCATCCGGAACTCGACCCTCCTGCGCATGGCTCATATCCCGTTTATCTGAAATACATCAAAAGCGACAACCTTTTAAACAGGGATGCCGTTCTGGTTATCGTTAACTTTCCGATTGACAAAGAAAAGCCGGTAATAACCGAAAATATATTCCCTTCCTCGTCGGAAGTAATCCTCTATATCGATCCGGATATTATCCGGGCACTCCTGGATGGGGTGAAAAAGGAGGTAATCGACTACATCAACAATATTCTGATGCATGCCGATACCGGTGTGGTCTGCCCTGTTCTTGGAAGCTTGTCTCTCGGTATGCACAAGACGTCGCTTCGCTTTTTCTCCGAAATACTGGGCGCTGGTCAGAAAGTGACCCTTAAAGGAGATATTCCGTTATCGCACACTCCAGGAGCTCCGATGCTGTTCATATTTCCGGATCATATTACAATTGATCTGGATACACCATGGTGGCTCCCGGAATTTATTGAGAAAGATTTCGAAAAAAGCCTGAAAGCATTTTTAGAGCCGAAAATTGAAACTATTGTCGGGGGGGTCTTAAAGCAACTCGGCAACTCGCTGGACCTCGCCAAACAGTTCGACTTTGGGGACTTCCGCTGCATGACCTATCCCGATACCTATAAAATTGATGAAACGGGACTCTATTGCCATATACAGATGTATATACTCCCCAAGTCAGACACACTTGTCCATGCATCCTGGTCAAAGATGCGCAGGAAATTTGTACTCTGTGTCACGGAAACGGGCCGAAATTTCTCAATAATCGATCTTGCTGGTATGATGGCTGACGGCTGGATCACCATTGAAGGATTTCAGCAAATCGGCAGAAAATACATACGAACCATTCCGGATGGAAACCCCGATAACAACATGAAGACGCTTTTCTGGAAAAAAACCAACTGAGTCAAACATCTTTCTGTTCCGGTAATACCCGGTCAACCATCAAAACGGTCCTTCTGCTTTGTTACCTGAAGAACTCTTTTACGTATTCATAAGCAGATAATCAGGCCTGTTCCTGTATTTGCATAATAGAACGGCAGTCCGACCAGAAAATCATTTGCATCTGTGAAACCGATTGCCCGGATTGAAACAACTGACGCTATGCTATATCGAGGGGCAGTGAAATTGCGAAAACAGAGTCCCCTGCTGCGAAAGCATACAAGGGCGCTTACTGTTTCATGCCTGTGAATGTCCGGTACTGCAGGAAAAACAGACCTGCTATGGCTGCGATGACCACGACATACAGCACGATCGAGTACCGGTCTGTCCATGAACGCCGGGCGGAGTCGCCTGCAAAAGCCTTGTTCGGACGAACCTCGCTGAGCGAGGCTATCGGCAGCTTGTCCAGATCACGGGCCGAAATCGAAGTAGCCAGATCATACTCGGGCATTGCAGCCTCGGGATTACCAAGGAAAAGAAAAAATTTGCGACCCGGATAGGTCTTGAAAACCAGCTCCCTTCTGAAGCCTGCACCGGTGACACCCGTAAGAGCAAGCGGCGGGTTGTCGTAATCGCGAAAAACCAGTCGAAACTCTCTTGCGGCAACGCCGGGCAAATCGATCGTCAGCTGCGCCGAACGGGCTGAAGGCAGATCGAAGCTGTAAATCACTCCCTCGCTTGCCGCCGTCCATTCGCCATTCGGGCTTTTCAGCTGCACCGTAACGGTGCGCTGGAAATTGCGCTCCGACGTGCCTATCAGGAGACGGTCGATCGGAAACACCGTGTTCATTCTGACAATGACACTGCTCTCCTTTCGCCTGGAATCGACAGTCGCTCCGCCGACCGATCCCGCTATGAGATAGGTCCGTTCATCTGCTTCGAGCCGCTGCACCAGGCGGACAGTGCTGATCTGCAAAGGCTTGCTGGCGTTATTGAGAATTTTCAGCGCAAGAAAGGGATAGCTCACATCGGAAAATGAAATCCGCTCGTTCCTCATTTTCTCACCGCCGGGAATATCGAACACCATCCCGTCCTTGCGAATCGTATTCCACGTTTTCCCGTCCTGGCTGCCCAGAACTTCGACCTGACGGATATAGTCGCTTCCTGCAACAGCAACCTGCACGGCATTGACGGGGGTACCCTGACGAAGTGAAAAAAGTTCGATCCAGGTATCGCCCTCGGGGGTCGTCGACACATTTTCCATACGGCACCCGATCTCCTCTTCGCGACGCTCCTGTTTTCTCGATACGATGTGCCAGGGAACCTCCTCCCTGCGGTCAGTCACCACCCGAAAATCCGCGAA
>JAFGMZ010000127.1 GCA_016927285.1 Chlorobiaceae bacterium | reverse complement strand
CAGAGGAACGAAGCGGTAGTGGAACTGGTGCTGAGCTACAACATCCTCAACGGCGGCTCGGATGCAGCGGCAGTACGTCAGTACAAGCAGAAGCTCTACCGGTCGGTAGACGTGAAAGACAAGGCGGCGACGGATCTTCGTCAGACGGTATCGATAGCCTATAACGATCGGCAGAAGATAGCCGAGCAGGTGAGATACCTCGACCAGCACCGTCAGAACCTCGACCGGGTGCGAGTAGCCTATCGTCAGCAGTTCAACATCGGGAAGCGGACGCTGCTCGACCTGCTCGATACGGAAAACGAATACTACCAGGCGCAGCGCGCGTACTTCAACGGGTTCTTCGACCTGACGGTAGCCAACGCGCGGACGCTGGCGGGAATGGGCAAGCTGATGAATACGATGGGAGTGGTTCGGGGTGAAATGCCGAGCCTGAAAGACATCAACATTCCGACGCCGGAGGTGACGGAAGCCGATGTGCCCAAGGCGGAAGCGCCGGGATCGGTGTATTGAAGATCGCGAGCCGTTAGCCGTGAGCGGTGAGCCGTGGGATTGAAGAGGAAGATGTTGCCCACGGATTGGCACAGATTGGCGTCTGAGTTGCCCGGCTTTGCCGATCAATTCAGGCGCCGTTTTTTTTTGAGTGGAAATGAAAAGTGCGGTTCCCGCCGATTGGGAGCGGATTAGGGAGGGATGGAAGAGGAAGATTTTTTGCCCACGGATTAACACGGATTGGCTCAGATTATTGGGTCAAGCGCTCCGGGTTATGCTTTCTTGCTCTTGAGCTGTCGAGCTGTCTGGCTACCCAGCCATGAAGAGAAAGAGCGCGGTTCCCGCTGATTGGGAGCGGATTTTCACGGATTGTGAAGGCAGGGAAGAAGGAATGAGGTGAATAGAGAAGAGGAGAAGAGCATGAGAGGTGCGGCTACGAGCCCCCTATTCACCACTCTACATTGTCAATTATTAAATGATTTCCCCGGATGCGGAGCATCCGATACATCTTTTGCATTTTCTCGACATGTTCATGTCTTGATGGTTTCGTATTTTAGGATTTTGATCGTGAATGTTTTACCGGGTTAACGTTTTTTATGGCTCTTATCGCTACGTTAGGCACGCGGGAGGTTTCTGCCGACGAGGTTTTTCCATTGCTTTCTTCAAGCGGGCTATGGCCGCAACTTATGCGGGAGATGGTGATCGACAGGGTTTTACGGTCCCTCGATTGCTCTTTTGAGGAGGTGGAAGCTTATTACCGGAAGCCGCTTGCCGAAGATTCGGATTTTTTCGAAAAGAGACAGAAGCAGATGACGCTTGAAGGCGTGGGGGAGCAGGATCTTGATTTTTTTTTGAAAAAACCGGTACTGCTCGAACGGTTCAGGCAGGAAATGTTTGCCGGCAAGGTTGAAAACGCTTTTCTGTCGATGAAAACAGGTTTGGACAAGGTGGTGTTTTCGATGATACGCAACAGGAACCACGAGCTGATAAGGGAGGTGTATTTCCGTCTCGAGTCGGGAGAGGAGACTTTTTCGTCGCTTGCATCGAAATATTCCGAAGGCCGGGAGGCGTCGAGTTTCGGTCAGATAGGGCCGGTCGAACTGAAGCAGTTGAATCCTGTTCTGGCAAGAAAACTTCATATCGCGCAGCCAGGGGTGCTCAATGCTCCGATTGTTATCGATGGATTGGGGGTGATCACTCTTTTATGCGAGAAAATTGCCGCTCGCCTTGATGATGCGATGAGGCAGAGAATCATCGTCCAGCTTTTCGACGAGTGGGTGAAGAAGGAGGTTGCGGGGTACTTTTATCAGGAGATTGGAGACGGGGAAGAAGGGAGGGATTGAAGAGGAAGATTTTTTGCCCACGGATTTTTACGGATTGGCACGGATTGAAGAGGGGCGAGATTGGGTTATGCTTTCTTGCCATTGAGCCATCCAGCTATCTCGCTATCCAGCAAAAAGAGAAAGAGCGCGGTTTCCGCTGATTGAAATCGGATTTTCACTGATGAAGAAAAGGTGAACTGTTAGTTGTGAGCGGTGGGTCGGAAGACCGGCGCGCTTACGCGTTTTACTTCGGAAAAGGGATTTATGTGTTTTTATATCCTGTTTATTTTGGCGATATTGCGTCAATTTACGGTGGTATCGCCAGATTCAGACACCATTTTCCATCTATATTAACGGGACGGGATTTTGGCTAATACAGAACATACCAATGTCGATGTCAGCCGGATCATAGCCGGTATTGACCTCTTTTCGGGACTGAAGCCTGAAACGCAAGCAATGCTTGCCGGTATCTGTTCGGTCGAGCAAGCCACTATAGGCAAACCGGTTATCGGCAAGGGTCTGATGCCGGATGGCTTGTATGTCATCAGTTCGGGGCGCGTCAGGTCTCTTTATCAGGATAATGCAACCGGCTCAGTTCAGACCTTACGGTTGCTTGGTCCAGGTGAGATGTTCGGATGGGTCAGTCTGATGCGTCGGCAGCCTACCGAAATCATTACGGCTTCCGAAGATGCCGTTTTTCTGAAAATTCCGGTAACGGCGCTGAGTGCCGTTGTCAATGCGGCACAGTCTCTGTCGAAGAAGTTGTCGAAGTTAACCGATCTTTCGGAAATCTGCGTTCTTATCGATTTGGTTCTCGCTCAGGATCCTGCAAGGGATGCTCGAATCCGGAAATCAGGATTTTCTGGGATAAAGGATCTTGCGGCTCATCTTCTTGCAACTGCCGATGTGGTCGATTCCGGATTTTCAAGAAGCGTTCCCGAAAGCACCCTGCAATGGTTAGTGAGCAGGAGCGACAACAACGCCTATCCTTCAGGATCGGTATTTTCAGATCCTGAAAAGGGTATTCCTGCATCGTCATCGATGCGTCTGGTCGGTTTGGATCTCTCTTGTTTTGAGGCCTCATTCATATCGGGTCAGGATGCTGCAGCCGAAGGGGATGACGGGCAATCGTTTACCGGATTCCAGGAAGAGAGAGCCGATTCTTTCGACTATATCCCTGAAACCGGAGAAGAGCCTGTTCGTTCGAAAGGTTTTCCATTCGTCAAGGCGAAGGGATCGCTCGTAGAAGAGACCATGGCCTGTTTTCTCATGCTCGGCAAGCAACTCAGCGTTCCGGTTAAAAAGGATCTGATCAGGAGCGTCATCGGCAACCAGTTTAAGCAGAACGGCAAGATTTCCATCCAGGATTGCGGAGGCGTCGCCGTACTTCTTGGGTTGAAGGCGCAGGTCGTGACCTTTCAGGAGCCGGCATTATCCCGGTTGAAGGTGCCGGCGCTGATTCGGTGGAACGAGAGCTTTGCGGTGCTTTACCAGGTTACGGCCAAAGAGGTCGCTGTTGCGATTCCTTCCGAGAGCGGGGTGAAAGTATTCGGTGTGCGAGAGTTCTGGGAGGTATGGGCCAGTAAGGGGGAAGCTCTTGTGCTTGACGTCAAGGCCGATACCCCGCAGAAAAAGTTTGGTTTCGACTGGTTTCTGCCTTCTATAAGAAAGCACAGAAACGTACTGGGCGAGGTGATGATCGCTTCGTTTTTTACCCAGATCATGACGCTCGTCAATCCGCTGATGTTCATGATCATCATCGATCAGGTTATCGTGCGTAACAGCTACTCCACGCTGCATGTGCTTGGCCTGTTCATGCTGGCAATCGCCGTGCTCGAAGCGCTTTTGTCGAGTCTGAAGACTTACCTGTTTGTCGATACTACCAACAGGATGGACGTATCTCTCGGTTCCGAGGTGATTGATCATCTGCTTCGTCTGCCGCTGCGCTTTTTCGAAAAGCGTCCGGTCGGTGAGTTGAGTTCCCGAATAGGCGAACTTGAACGGATCCGCCAGTTCCTGACCGGAACGGCTCTGAGCGTGGTGCTCGATGCATTGTTTTCGATTATCTATGTCGTCGTGCTGTTCGCCTTCAGCTGGAAACTTGCCCTGCTTTCGCTCTCGGTAATTCCTCTTATCGGCCTGGTAACTTTCATCGTTTCTCCGGTTATTCGCAAGCAACTGCGTGAAAAAGCCGTTCGTCACGGAGAAACCAATGCTTATCTTATCGAGGTGCTTTCAGGTATTCAGACCGTGAAATCGCAGAATATCGAGCTTCGGGCTCGCTGGAACTGGCAGGAGAAATATGCCGGGTATGTAAGGGACGGTTTCAAACCGGTGGTTACCGGTACGCTTGCCAATTCCACCAACTCGTTCCTCAGCAAACTTTCCGGTCTGATCGTGATCTGGGCCGGCGCCTACCTTGTTCTGAACAACGAGCTGACGCTTGGCCAGCTGATCGCTTTCCGCATTATCGCAGGCTACATTACCAGCCCGGTTATGAGGCTTGCGCAGCTCTGGCAGAATTTCCAGGAGACCGGCATGTCGCTCGAACGGCTTGCTGACATTGTCGATACGCCGCAGGAAGGCGGCAAGGAGCAGCTTGCGCAGATTCCGCTGCCTCTCGTGAAGGGCGAAATTATGTGCGAGAATGTTTCGTTCCGGTTCAGAGAGAATACGCCTATGGTACTCAAAAACGTGAGCATTTCCATTCCTGCCGGTTCTTTCGTCGGTATCGTTGGCGAGAGCGGTTCGGGCAAGAGTACTTTTGCCAAACTTATTCAGAGGTTATACACCCTCGAAGAGGGGCGGATATTTATCGATAATTACGATATCGGCAAGGTCGAACTGCACTCGCTCAGGAGCCAGATCGGTATAGTGCCGCAGGATCCCATGCTGTTCAACGTGTCTGTGAAGGAGAATATCGCGCTAACCAATCCCGAGGCCAGCGATGCCGATATCATCCGTGCGGCGAAGATCGCAGAGGCTCACGATTTTATTATGGCTCTGCCGACAGGCTACAATACGCCGGTTGGCGAAAAAGGTTCGTCGCTATCGGGCGGTCAGCGTCAGCGTATAGCCATTGCGCGTACGATTTTGCAGAACCCCGGCATGATAATACTCGACGAGGCGACCAGCGCACTCGATCCTCAGACGGAAAGCAAGCTTACCGATAACCTCATACGGGCATTCAGGGGTAAAACCGTTCTTTTTATCACACACAGGATCAATTCGGTAAAAGACGCTTCGATGATTCTCTGTTTTCATGATGGCTGTATCGATGAGGCTGGCTTGCATTGCGACCTCATGGATAAGAAAGGGCGTTATTATTCTCTTTTCCAGAAACAGTCAGCTTCGATTCCTGCGCTGGAGGGAGGAGTATGATGAAGAATCCATTTTCCGACGATCTGATAGGTCAGGGCGAAGTGTTCAGCCAATCCTCCGCTGTTCCCAGGGCGATTCTCTGGGTACTTGTCGTCGCTTTTGCCGGATTCATCGTCTGGGCCTCGATTGCCAAAATCGATGTTACGATTCCAGCTACGGGAAAGCTCGAACCGACAGGTGAGGTGAAGAGCGTGCAGGCGGCCATCGAGGGCGAGGTGAGCAAACTCAATGTCGAAGATGGCCAGCGGGTTAAGAAAGGGGATGTGCTGCTCGAACTGGTTCCCGTACTGTCGGTCGGCGAGGAGTCGAAGCTGAAATCGTTGCAGATAGCGCTATCAAATGCGCGTCAGCAGTACTCTACCGAATCGGTCATGCTCTCGAAACTGCGCAGTCTCCTGCAGAGTTCAGCTGTTTCCGAGTTCGAAGTGGAGCAGAAAAAACTCGATGTTTTGAAGCTGCAGGCACAGATTGCTGATCTTTCCGAGCAGATCAACAAGCAGAGTTACATGGCCAATCAGGCAACCGGGTACGAAGGCATAACCGCTCCGGTGGACGGTACTATTTTCGATCTTCAGGTTAAGCCGGGTACAGTGGTCAGCCAGGGGCAGATCATTCTGAAAGTTGTTCCGAAAGATCAGTTGACGGCAAGGGCTTATATTTCGAATCAGGATATCGGATTCGTGTTTGAGAATCTGCCGGTGGATGTCAGACTCGACGCCTTTCCTTATGCGGAGTTCGGCGACATCAAGGGGAAAGTCATCTGGGTGGGTTCCGACGTGCTTCCGCCGGACGATATCATCAAGTATTATCATTTTCCTATAAAGACCCAACTTGACAAGCAGTTTCTTACCGCAAACGGACGGAAAATCTATCTGCAGTCCGGCATGTCTGTTACGCTCAACATCAAGGTGAGGAAGCGGACGGTTATGAGCATTTTTACGGATCTATTTTCGCAGCAGGTTGATGCGGTCAGCCATATCAGAAAGTAATTGGCGGAACCGAACCGTCGCCGAGACCTCTCACGGGAGCATGAACGATGAGTCTTCGAAGATGGAAATCGACGGGATAATCTGTTCCGTCAGGGTGCATGCCCGATCGAAGTATGTGCGGCTGAAGATGGTGCTACACGAGGGACTCGTTATCGTTGTTCCTCCCGGGTACGACAGGGCATCGGTTACGAAAGTTCTGTTGCGTCATAGGGAGTGGATCAGGGCTGCGGCGGAGCGACTGGCGAGTGTTCATCAGGAGTTACGCCGGATTTCCCCGGATCTTCTTCCGGAAAGCATAGAGATTCTTTTTTCAGGTGAACATATTCGGATTTGCTACGAGCGCAGGTTTGATGATGGGGTTGCCTATAGCATAGATCCAGGAGGGACCCTGCATATTTCCGGCAAGACTGGCAGTACGGGTTTATGCAGAGCCGTACTGCAGATGTGGCTGAAACATAAGGCGGCAGATCTTCTGTTTCCCGAACTGACGCGACTTGCCATGCTTCATGGATTCAGTTTCAAGAGATCCGGCATTCGTCTGCAAAAGTCGCGCTGGGGCAGTTGTTCGAGCAGCGGCACCATAACCCTGAATGCCAAGCTCATTTTTCTTCCTCCACACCTTGTTCGTTCAGTGTTGCTGCATGAGCTGTGTCATACGGTGCATATGAACCACTCTCCGTCGTTCAAGAGGCTGCTTGAAACGTATGATCCGGATAGGCATCTGCACGAAATGCAGATGAAAACCGCATCGCGCCATATTCCTGTCTGGGCGGTTTTACGGGTTTGACGTATTCGTTATTGTTCGTTTTCATCGGTAGCGTTTCTTTGCCATCAGATCGAGGCCGGTAAAAAAAACAGCGAGAAGAAAGGCCAGCCCCCCCACCGTCAGCGAGATCAAACATCCTGTAAGTGCGGCAGAAGCATCGAACCTGAGCCACATTGCAGCCAGCATGCCGAACCAGAGCAGTATGATTATGAACAGAGGTACAGCCCTGAAGGGCCGGATGATCGACGGCAGGGTCGCAATAATGATTCCGAATGCAAGCAGCAGCCACCAGGAGAGTTCTCCGAAAAAGCTCATGGTTATTCTGAAATAACGTATTTTCAAGTTGTTGATTGAGTGTATAAGCAAGATACAATGGTAAGGTTGAAAAAAACAGCTTTCATGTACGAGGTTCGATATCGTCCAATCTTCGTATATTTTTACTGTAAACTCATCAATATCATCCAGTTTGAGCTATGCATATAGGAATTCCAAAAGAAATAAAGTGTGGAGAGACCAGGGTTGCCTGTACGCCTTCGGGTGTAAGGCATCTGGTGAGTGGCGGGCATCGCGTGGTTGTACAGAGCGGTGCAGGGGAGAGCAGCGGTTTCGGCGATGACAAGTACCGTCGGGCAGGAGCTGTTATGGTTAAACGCGCTGCGGAGGTCTGGTGGTGTGATCTTGTCGTTAAGGTGAAGGAGCCGCTCGAAGAGGAGTACGGCTTTTTCAGAAAGGAGCTGATGGTCTTCACCTACCTGCATCTGGCCGGAAATCATTTGCTTGCCAAAGCTCTTCTTGCGTCGGGGGTTACCGGTTTGGCTTATGAAACCGTTGAGGATGCAGGGCGCTTGCCATTGCTTGCTCCGATGAGCGAAATTGCCGGCAAGATGAGCGTGCTCATGGGAAGCTGTTTTCTTGCTCATCAGTACGGAGGGTCCGGCATCCTGCTTGGCGGCGTTCCCGGTGTGCTGCCGGCCAGGGTGACGATTCTCGGCGGTGGTTCAGCCGGTATGCAGGCAGCGCGGGCTGCTGCGGCTTTCGGCGCGGATGTGACCGTGCTCGAACTTGATCATGAACGCATGCGCTATCTCGAATCAGCCCTGCCTCCACAGGTCCACACCCTCTACTCCACTGAACAACATATCGAGGATCAACTCTCATCGGTCGATCTTCTGGTTGGAGCCGTGCTTGTTCCTGGCGCAGCGGCGCCCAGAATGGTGACGCGCGACATGTTGTCCGTTGTTAAAAGGGGGGCGGTATTTGTCGATATCGCCATTGATCAGGGTGGATGTTTCGATACGTCGAAGCCTACGACGCATGACGATCCGGTTTTCGTCGACGAGGGTATTATACATTATTGCGTCGGCAATATGCCTGCTGCCTATCCGCGTACGTCGACCGAGGCTCTGAGCGGCGCTACGCTGCCCTATATACGGAGAATCGCAGATCTCGGTTTCGAGAGCGCAATGGTAATGATGCCCGGTCTGGCGGGCGGATTGAACGTCTGGAACGGGACGCTGACGCACAAGGCGCTTGCCGGTTCGCTCGGTCTGGAGTTTGCCGGCAATCCTTTCCTGTGAATTTCCAGGGAAAGGAGACGGGAGTTGGGGAAGAGAAGAGGAAGATTTTTTGCCCACGGATTTTCACGGATTGACACGGATTATTGGGTTAAGCGCTCCGGGTTATTTTTTCTTGCTATTGAGCTGTCGAGCTGTCTGGCTACCCAGCCATGAAGAGAAAGAGCGCGGTTCCCGCTGATTGAAGCATTGATTTCATTTCCCACTCTCAACTCTCCATTGTCAACTTTCAATTATCAATTGAATCACCCTATACCCCTTTTTATGGAATGAGCAGTTTGAATCCTGTAATGGGGTCGGGCTGCCTCGATGCGGTGTTTTCGAGGAGTTCAGTAAGGACTACTTCCATGACATGCCATACCCTCACGCCGTTACGAATGCATCCGGTTACGGTGTTTTCTTCACGGCCGCAAGCCATATGCAGGTGCAATACCATATTTCCCTCGTCATCGGGAAATATGGTGCCTGTTCCGGTAATCTCATGCGCATCGTAAAGTTCATGCGTCATCGGCATGACCGGCAGGGATCGGCTTTCTTCAGGACCTACGACCAGGCGGCTTCCTTTGTCGGCTCCACCGATGATTATAAGATGGGCCCGTTCGATGAGATTATCGCGCGCGAACTGCTCGAGCTGTTCATGCACGATTTCTCCGTCTTCGAGACGTATAATAAAGATACGTCCTTGACGCGCCTCAGAGTATTTCATGTAAATCCGGCTTGTTGCTGATTTATGGTTGTGCGTTTAACCGGTAAATGCCCCAGTTGATGTATGCGGCAAAAAGTCCCCATCCGAAATAGGGGATAAGAAGAAAACCAGCCAGAGTACTGACCTGAAAAAACAGGATGATGACCGCCAACAGCGTTATGTCTATAACGAGGAGGTCGAGCAGCGCCGCCAGGATTTTTTTTTGCTTGAAAAAAAGCATTGTCCAACTGAAACTTGCGGTAAAATGGATCAGCAATAAAACACTGACAGTAATGATGTTGCCTTTTGCCGGCGAAAGATAGTAAACTGCAAGTGCTGAAAAAATAAATACGTAAAGGGCAGTCCAAACCGGATCGAAAACATTTTTCGGTGGTGTGAACGCGGGTTTTCTTAGTGTGTCGTACCAAGTTGCCATAAGCCGGAAACTGCATTAAAAAGCTTTTACGCTAAAATCGGTTGATGAAACCTTCACTTCTTTTTGATACAAGGATTTCCGGCTCGAAATGGTTCCTGTTATTTAAGAATACTTTTACAGCATTTGTTTATCCCGTTTTCGACAAGGTGGTTATCAGGCTTCAGATGTTGAAAAATCGGATCTGCAGGTTTTCATCAGGTTGTTCGCTGAGGCTGTAACGTCCCTTGGTAGTTATGGACAACCCTTTTTTGTCTGCGGCAGGAATAAGGCTTTCTTCTATTGCATCGGCTTCTTTTTTTGTGCAATCGTTATTGAAAAAAAGGTGTAATACTGAGCCGGTTTCGCCGAACTGGAGTAGAAAGTCGCTATGGTTGACGAATACCAGGTCTTCATAGGCATAGGTTACCTCATGTCCAAGTTCTTCAAGCAGCTGCATGACGTTTCCGAGTGGTTTTAATGTCTGTTCCATGGTTTTGTATTATATGTTAAAAAAAGAAGGATAATTGGTAAAATTAAATAAAAAATTAAGAATAATATTATATATTACAATATATACTAAGCAATAGTTTCAATTTTGCAATAATAATAGAAGGAGGAGGGTTCGATGGCCGAAAGCAATGTGCAGGCATGGGAAAAAGTTCTTGAGTATGCTTCGGTTCCTCTGCACGGGACCATGTCGCGTAAAATCCGAAAGGGGGTAAAGCTGCAGATCAACGAGGGCAAGATTTATGAGGATGCTGTCCTGTTTATCAGCGACCTTTTCCTGCGGGTGACAGAGGATGGCGCTGAAGGCGCTGCGGTGAATACCTACTATGACATGAAAGCAATAGCGAGCATCAGGACCTATAGCAGTAAAGATTGAAGATGTGGGCGGTGAGCCTTGAGTTGGAAGAGGGAGTATCGCTTGCTTCGCATTGCGGGAGTATCGGGCAGGATGCCGCCCGGGAGTGAGGAGTTGAAGAAAAGAGGAGGATTTTTATCCACGGATTTTCACGGACTGATGAGCGTTGGATGAACGCTCCGGAGGAGCGACCTGTTTGTAGCCCGGGGTGCAAACCTCGGGAAAGATGAGTCCGCCCCCATAATATGGGTTTCAGTCCTCGATTTGTCGGTGTACCGGGGGATTGAGGAGGGAGATGTTGCCCACGGATTAACACGGATTGGCACAGATTTATGGAAGAGCGTTGACCGGGTGGTTGTGTTAAGCTTTTCATTTATTGAGTTATCGACCTGTCAGGCTATCCAGCAATAAGAGGAAGAACGCGGTTTCCGCTGATTGAAATCGGATTAGCACGGATGAACCGGCGCGGTTCGCGCAGGGGTGTCGGACGGGTTGCTACCCGGGAGTAAGGAGGGGAAGATTGCTTGCTTCTCTTTGCTCGATTCTTTTCTTTGCTATCCAGCCGTCAAGTGAGAGACTGAAGAAAGAGAAAAATTTTACGCCGAGTGGAGTGCGATAAAACCGTAAGCGGAGCGAATAATACTCCCTTGATGCGTCAGCAAAAGCTGCTCCCGGACGAGGAGCGTCGGATATGTCTTTCGCGTTTACTTTTCCCGTTCTACCGAAGGTACGAAGTTTTCTGTTCTTCCGGTTTTCGGCAGGCCGAGGAGTTCTCTTGATCGGTCGAGGGCGTCGTCTATATTGCCGAAAATGTTCTCCTCGCCGATTTCGTCGTAGATGCCGTATTGCTGCATGGCGAAAAGCGGGTGTGCGTGGACTCCCGAGAGGACAAGCTGGATGCCGGTTTTTCTGGAGTCGACGAGCAGTTCGCGGAGCATATTGAGGCCGGTTGCATCAATGGAGAGTACTTTTCTCATGCGGATAATGCGGATCAATGGTTTCTTTTCGACAATGTGCATGGCATCCTTGAACTTCGATGCGGCTCCGAAGAACATTGCTCCGCTGATTTCGAATACTTCAACCCCGTCAGGAATGGATCGGGTCCTGATCGTGTTGGGATCGTCTTCTTCTTCTCGGTCTTTGAGTTCGCCGGTTACCATTCCGATGTTGGTGATTCCGGCCATATGCTGCATGAAAAGCAGAACGGCGAGCAGCATGCCGATTTCGATTGCAATAGTAAGATCGAAAACAACCGTCAGCCCGAATGTCGTCAGGAGTACGATGACGTCTCCTCGCGGGCTTTTGAGCAGCTGGCGGAATACCCGGTGTTCGCTCATGTTCCATGCTACCACGATCAGGATGGCGGCAAGAGTCGGCATGGGAATGAGTTTTGCCCATCCGCCGAAAAGCAGCATGATGGCGAGCAGCGTTATGGCGTGTACCATGCCTGCGACAGGCGTTCTCCCGCCGTTTTTAACGTTGGTCGCCGTGCGAGCGATGGCTCCCGTGACCGGAATGCCGCCGAAAAGCGGGGTGATGATGTTTGCCGCTCCCTGAGCTACCAGCTCCATGTTCGATTTGTGCCGGCTTCCTATCATGCCGTCGGAAACAACAGCCGAAAGCAGGGCTTCAATGGCTCCGAGCAGGGCAATGGTCGTTGCCGGCATGATGAGTTCTTTTACGGTGGCGAAATCGAATACCGGTATGGAGGGGGCGGGAATCGTTGAGGGAATTTCTCCGAAGCGGGACTCGATTGTGGCGACGTCAAGCCCCGCAAACTTTACGATCAGGGTTGCCGCGATCAGGGAAATAATCGAACCCGGGATTTTCCTCGATATTTTCGGCCAGAAGATGATGATGATAAGCGACAACATGCCGATCAGAAAGCTTTCCGGGTTGATTGAGGTGAGATGCGTCGCGTAGGTTATCCATTTTTCAATGAAGTCGGCGGGAACCTTTTCAATCGAAAGACCGAGAAAATCGCTTATCTGGCTTGAAAAGATGATGACCGCTATGCCGCTGGTGAATCCTACCACGACAGGGTAGGGAATGAACTTGATAAGCGAACCGAACTGGGCGAATCCCATCAGCATAAGGATAACCCCGGCCATCATGGTGGCGATCATGAGCCCATTTACGCCATACTGTTCTACGATGCCGTAAAGAATAACGATGAAAGCTCCCGTCGGTCCGCCGATCTGTACCCGGCTGCCGCCGAGGAACGATACCAGAAAACCGCCGATGACGGCGGTAATAAGTCCTTTTTCAGGTGAGACTCCTGAAGCGATTGCAAAAGCTATGGCAAGAGGGAGTGCGACGATGCCGACCAGGATGCCGGCGTTAAGATCTCTGGAAAATTGTTGAGGAGTGATTTCGGAAAGAACGCTGAAGAACTTTGGTTTGAACATGGCTCGGGAGCGGTGAATGGAATGAACAGGTAATACTTTGGTTTTTGCATGGTTAATAAGCTATTTTCTATATACTCTTTCACAGGTTGTCTGGCAAGCCCCGAGGGGGCCAACCTGAAAAAAATATTATTTAACCTGTTTCCTGCGCACGATTGAAAACACCGCACACATTCAATGCTGCAGCCGATCTGTTGCTTTCGCAGCCCCTGACGGTCGATGTAGAAATCGAGGACAAGCATGCGGGACAGCTTTCCGTTAAAGGTCTCGAAGTTGATGGTTCGGTTCTTTACATGAGTATTCCCGGATATGCCGGACTTTCTCTTGAACTCGATCCGGCGGAGCTGTTGATCTATCAGAACATGTTTATCGGCTGGATCCACAGGCAACTCGAAAAAGAGCGGTTCTGTGTCGTTGAACGGTTTTTCGGACATACGCATACCATGCTGTTTTCATGCTCGTTCGGCGCTGCAGATCCTTTTCTCGATGCACTCCGGGCAGCGAGGATACTTGGTGAAAACGACGAGCCTGGGTTCAGGCCAGCTATAGGGATTGCAAGCGGAACTGTCGTCGCGGGGTTTACCGGTTCCCCTGGGGAGTATGTGGCTGATATATTCGGTCGTCCGCTTGTGCTTGCCGCGGCATGTGCGGCATTGAAGCCTCACGGGGATTACGCGGCTCGAATTACTGTTACCGAAGAGGAGTGGCGAGGTCGTTCTCTCGATGCTGCTTTTCCACCTCTCGAATATGAACACCCTGAAAAAGGCAATGTAAGACAGCCGCAGATATGGCAACTTGGCGACGCAAGACTGATCGATCTTCCGGGTTCCGGCAGAGCGGCTGTACGCGATATCGTCAACTTCATCCACTGGCCGACAGATAAAACGCCGGAGACGCAGGCCAGAGAGTGGTTCAGCCTTGTCCGCTCGAAAGGGTTTTATAAAAAGTCCCGGCAGTAGGTTCTTCTGTTTGGATTATTTGCGAATCATTACTACTCTTTTTGAATGTTATCTCCCATGGCACAATTTCAGAACAACAAACCATCAGCATAATCATGCCTACAACAAAAGAGAATCTGAAAGAAGCATTCGCCGGCGAGAGCCAGGCAAACCAGAAATATCTCGCGTTTGCGAAAGAGGCTGAACGAGAAGGCTTCGTGAACGTCGCAAAACTGTTTCGCACTACCGCTCAGGCCGAACTTATCCATGCCGAAGGTCATCTCGGCGCGCTCGGTGGTATCGGATCCACCGCTGAAAATCTACAGACCGCAATCAATGGTGAAACTGACGAGTTTACCGAAATGTATCCGCCGATGCTCGAACAGGCCATAGTTGAAGGTCATCCGGCCAAGCGTATGTTCGCTTTCGCAGTTAAGGCCGAGCAGGTTCATGCCGAACTCTATAAAAAGGCTATGGAGGCGGTGCAGAACGGACAGGATATCACAGCTACGGAAGTCTGGCTCTGCCCGATCTGCGGACATATCGAACTGGTCAATCCCCCGGATAAATGCCCGATCTGTGGCGCGAAATCGTCGATTTACGTTCAGGTGTAAGAAGTATTAAAAAATCTTTATGAAAAGGCGGCTTGTATAGCCGCCTTTTCGTTTTTTAAGATTCGGTATTTTTCGTAATAACAAGATATAGGGTTTATGTTTGATTCTGGTTCTTGCTCGACGACCTGAAGCTGTAGTATCGTATGCATGAATTTGATTTTCTCGGCGAGCTGGTGCTGATCGGCGCACTGGCTATTGCCATTATTCTTATTTTTCAGCGCCTGAGGATTCCGCCGGTGATAGGCCTTATCTTTACAGGTATTCTGCTTGGGCCTTCGGGTATCGGCGCGGTTTACGACGAAAAGCTCATTGCGACGCTTGCCGAGCTAGGCGTCATTCTGCTTCTTTTTACCATTGGGCTTGAATTTTCCCTTGATGATCTGAAGAAGCTCAAGAAAATCGTACTGGTTGGCGGTTTGGTGCAGATTCTCGTGACAGGTCTCGCCATCAGCTGTATTGCTTACTGGATGTTGTATGGTATAGGAAAAAATATATCTGTAGAGGCCGCAATTTTTCTTGGTTTTGCATTTGCTGTCAGCAGTACGGCTATTTGTCTGAAAATTCTGACCGACCGGAACGAGTTGGGGTTGCCTCATGGAAAGATCGCGCTCGGTATTCTGATTTTTCAGGACATCGCCATTGTGCCCCTTATGATCGGCCTGAATTTTCTCAGTCCCGATGCGGTTCTCTCGACCGTCAATGTCGCCAGGAAAGTCGGTTTTATCGTGTTGTTCGGTGCGGCTATTTTTGCCGGCTTCAGGTTGCTCATGCCAAGGATGGTTCGGTTGATTACCTCCCTGCATGCGCGCGAGGTGCTGGTGATAGGGGCGCTGGTGATCTGTTTCGGTGCGGCATATCTTACATCGCTTGCAGGACTTTCACTTGCTCTCGGCTCTTTCGTGGCCGGTATGGTGATTGCCAGTACTGACGAGAGTCATCAGATCAGCGTGACCATCGATCCCTTCCGTGAAGCATTTACCAGTATCTTTTTTGTTTCGGTAGGTCTCCTGCTCGATGTCAAGATGATAAATCTGCCGCTTTTTATCGGCATTGCTATAGCGGTATTGCTGGTCAAGGGTTTGCTTGTTACCGGGGTGTCTCTTATTCTTGGCTATTCACCGAGAGTGAGCATGATGGCCGGTATGGCGTTGGCGCAAATAGGAGAATTCTCTTTTGTGCTGGCAGAGTCAGGGCTGAACAACCGGATTATTACCGGCGAGGTGTTTCAGGCCATGCTGGCCATCATCGTGGTTACCATGATCGTGACGCCGGCCATGATTGCCATTGCGCCCAAGGTTGCCGATCAGGTGGTGCCGGCACTTGGGTTCATTCCCTTGCCGAAGCGGGATTCTGGGGGGCAGCCGGCTCGCCCAGCCGACAGCACCATTATCTGTGCCGGCGAGATCCATGCGGCAATCATAGGCTTCGGTGTGAACGGCCGTAACGTGGCTGCGGTGCTGCACGCAACCAATATTTCTTACACCGTGCTTGAAATCGATCGGGAAATCGTGAGGACCATGCGTCGTAAAGGAGAACCGATTTATGCCGGTGACTGCACTGAAACGAAGTCGTTGCTTCGGGCAGGAATCGACCATGCAAGGGCCGTTGTTCTTGGTATTTCAGATGGCGGCGCGATCCGCAAATGCATTCCCGCCATCCGGGATCTTAATCCCAAGGCATTCGTGATCGTTCGGGCACGGACGCTCGATGAAGTCGAGGGCCTCTACAAGGCAGGAGCCGATGTGGTTGTGACCGAGAAATTCGAAACATCCATACAGATTTTTTCACAGCTGCTCAACCACTTTACCGTCGATCCTGAGCTGATTCTCGAACAGCAGGCAATCATCCGGCGCGAGTGCGAGAAAATATTTTTTCAGACACCTCCGATACTTCCGTCAAAACTGTCGTGACCGGCAGCTCTTTTGTGTGCATGAAGATATCAGTAAAGATCAACGAAATCCTTTTGTATATTATAATTTGCTTTTTGCAGTTCCTCGTAACATCAGCACCGCATGATTATGGAGAAGACTGTCCCGCCGCTGGCGACCGCCAAATTCAAAAACTACCGAAACCAGCTTCTTGAACAGGTCAAGGCAGCTAACACTTCCGAGGTCAAGCGGGCGACGTACGAGCTTGAACTCATAGAGAAAAGCCGTTTTATCGAGCTCAACGGGATCGTGCATCACTACCACGATTCGGGGCCGGCGGATGCGGAAAGGGTTGTCGTGCTGATTCATGGATGGGATTGCTGGTGGATGTGGTGGCACCATGTCATCAAAGCCCTCAATGGGCAAGGTATCAGGACCATCGCTTACGACATGAGGGGGCACGGCTGGTCTGATAACGATCCAGGCAACCGCTATCATATCGATTTTTTCGCACAGGATCTCGGTGCGCTGGTCAAGCAGCTCGGTCTCGGGCGTTTCCATATCGCGGCGTTTTCGTTCGGGCCTTTCGTGGCACTTGATTATGCTCGAACAGCTCCCGGACGAATCGCATCGATGACGTTTTTCAATTTTGGGTACCTGCCGAACAACGCATTTGTTTCAGCAGTTGCTCCCGCTTCGATCAATTTCATTTTCAATAACCTGCTCCGGGGTCTTACCTGGTGGCTTCCGGCATATATGTTCGCACGCCTTGTGCTTTCGAAGAACACCGTCATGCTCCACGATATTCTTATCGGGTTTAAAAGCCTCGGTTTGTGCGCACCTCAGGCTATCGAACAGACGACCAGCCAGATCACAGCACTTGAAACCACCGAATCGGTTCCGGAGATGGTTCGGGCTGCCGACATGCCGATCCTGTTTGTGGCAGGTGAAGGTGACGCCATCATGACCTGCGACAATACCAGAAAATTGCAGGAGTTTACCGAAAAAGGGAGTTATGTCTGCGTACCTGATTGCGGCCATCTCATCACGGTAGAGCTTCCCGATACTACCTCCGAACTTATTCTTGGTCAAGTCATGGCTAACTGATTTTTTTCTTTCAGGTTTGTTTTACAGCTGAAATGAATGCCCTGATTTTTTCCGGGCATTTAATACCCGGAGAGGTTTCTACTCCGCTTGCCGTATCAACAGCCCATGGGTTGATCTGTCGTACTGCCTCGGCTACGTTTTCCGGATTCAGGCCGCCAGCAAGGATGCCGTAGCCTATTCCCTGGAGTTCATCGAAAATTCTCGATGCAAGGCGGTTTTCAATGCGCTCTCCTGTTCCTCCATCCATCTCCGGCCGATAGGCATCGAAAAGAAAACAGTTTACTCCGCTCTCCCTTGCGAATGCTCTTACCTGCTCGGTATCAAAGCGTTCTTGTGGTCGAAATACCCGAATGATTCGCACTTGTTCGATAGATCGGACCGATTCTGCCGTATAGTTCTCTGAGTGCAGCTGGGCAGTTTGCAGTCTGCATGCTTTACAGATAGTGTTGATTTCTGCAGGGGAATGTTCGACGAAAATGCCCGTGCATGCGATAAACGGAGGGAGTTCGGCAATGATGGCCGCCGCGTTTTCGGGCGTCGTACATCGAAGACTATTTTTGCTGAAATTGAAGCCGAGAGCGTCGGCCCCGGCATTGCAGGCCGCAAGGGCATCCTCGAGCCGGGTGATGCCGCAGATCTTGGTTTTAGTCATCGTTTTTTTCGTATAAAATGTTGTCGCAATATACGCCAGCTCTGTCGATACATCACAGTGCTGACTTCGCAAGGATCAAGCAGTTCGATCAGTTGCGTTTGATTGTGTTTTTTCATTAAATATCCGTATTATCAAGACCAATTCAAGAGATTGGGGCGTCGCCAAGTGGTAAGGCATCGGCCTTTGGAGCCGACATTCGCAGGTTCGAATCCTGCCGCCCCAGCATCATATAATCTGCAAGATCAGTCTGATCCGACTGTTTTGATCGATCGGACTGATCAGAAAGAAAACAACAAAAGGCAGCCATTCGAGCTGCCTTTTGTTGTTTTTCGGATTTGCCAGTAAATCAGTAGCGGTAGTGATCCGGTTTGTAAGGCCCTTCTACCGGAATGCCGAGATAGTCGGCCTGTTCCTTTGAAAGTGTCGTGAGTTTGACGCCAAGCTGTCCGAGGTGCAGTCTTGCAACCTCCTCGTCAAGCTCTTTCGGCAGACGATAGACGTCGATAGCATATTCTTTCGTCCAGAGCTCAATTTGCGCGAGGGTCTGGTTGGTGAAGGAGTTGCTCATCACGAATGACGGATGGCCAGTTGCGCAGCCGAGGTTAACCAGCCGTCCTTCAGCAAGCATGTAGATTGAGTTGCCGTTTTCGAAGGTGTACTTGTCGACCTGAGGTTTGATGTTGAGTTTTGTCGCTCCCTTGAAGTTGTTGAGCGCATCCACCTGGATCTCGTTGTCGAAATGGCCGATGTTGCAGACGATGGCTTCGTCCCGCATCAGCTTCATATGCTCGAGGGTTATGACGTCTTTGTTGCCGGTGGTGGTGACAAAAATGTTGCCTTCTCCCACGGCATCTTCCATGGTGGTTACTTCAAAGCCTTCCATCGATGCCTGCAGCGCACAGATCGGATCGATTTCTGTTACGATCACCCGGGCACCGTAAGAGCGCATGGAATGCGCGCACCCTTTGCCTACATCGCCATAACCGAGAACGACTACTACTTTTCCGGCAATCATGACGTCCGTTGCCCGCTTGATGCCGTCGGCGAGCGATTCGCGGCAACCGTAGAGGTTGTCGAATTTTGATTTGGTGACTGAATCGTTGACATTGATGGCAGGGAAGAGCAATTCGCCTTTTTCCATCATCTGGTAGAGGCGGTGCACACCCGTGGTGGTTTCTTCGGAGACGCCCTTCATCTCTTCCGCCACCTTGTGCCAGCGTTGCGAATCTTCTTCGTAGACCTCGCGAAGCTGCTGGAATAGAGCTTTTTCCTCAGCGTTGCCGGGGATTTTTTCAAGCAGTTCGGGATTGTTCTCGATTTTGTAGCCGAGATGGATCATGAGTGTCGCATCCCCGCCGTCGTCGACGATAAGGTTCGGTCCTTTGCCGCCTTCGAATTCAAGGATCTGGCGGGTACACCACCAGTATTCGTCGAGGGTTTCGCCTTTCCATGCAAATACCGGGATGCCAGCGGCAGCGATGGCAGCGGCGGCGTGGTCCTGCGTGGAGAAAATGTTGCAGCTTGCCCACCGTACTTCTGCTCCGAGATCGACGAGCGTTTCAATCAGAACCGCCGTCTGGATGGTCATGTGCAGTGAACCGGTGATGCGGGCGCCTTTGAGGGGTTTCTGTCCGGTGTATTTCCGCCTTGTGGCCATAAGGCCCGGCATCTCTTTTTCTGCGATCTCAATTTCCTTGCGCCCCCATTCAGCAAGGGTGATATCAGCCACTTTATAATCGAGCACTGCTGCTTCAGTTGTCATAGGATTCGATTGTTTTTAATAAATATGTTCTGGTAAAGGTACCCGCGTTCATCTCTTGCGTCGCACACTTGTTGTTGCGTCTGTGTAAAGAGATGAACGCGGATTTGTTGCGGATCAGGCAAGATTGAATGCTTTTTTCAGCTCTTCGACCTTGTCTGTTTTTTCCCAGGGGAAGTTCTCGCGGCCGAAATGGCCGTATGCGGCTGTTTCCTGGTAGCACCAGCCGTGAGGCCTGTCGAGGTTGAATCTTCTTATGATGGCTGCCGGACGAAGATCGAAGATCTTTTCGGCTTTTTCCTGGATCTGTGCGTCGCTGAGGCCGTTTTTGCCGGTTCCATGGGTGTTGATGTAAATCGACACCGGACGGGCTACACCGATAGCGTAGGAGACTTGAACGGTGCATTTGTCGGCAAGTCCTGCGGCAACGATGTTTTTGGCAACGTGACGAGAAGCGTAAGCCGCGCTGCGGTCTACTTTCGACGGGTCTTTACCGCTGAATGCGCCGCCACCGTGAGGAGCTGCGCCGCCATAGGTATCGACAATGATCTTGCGTCCGGTCAGACCGGTATCGCCGTGAGGTCCGCCGATTTCAAAGCGCCCTGTGGGATTGATGTGGAATTTGGTGTTTTCATCGAGAAGTTCGGCAGGAATAACAACCTTGATGACATTTTCGATAATGTCCTTTTTGATGACGGCCTGGAACTCGGCCTCGCTCATGCCTGCAGGTTCCGGGTCGTGCTGAGTCGAAACGACAACGGCATCGACGCGGGCAACTTTGTCATCGATATATTCGAGGGTCACCTGGCTTTTAGAGTCGGGGCGGAGGTAGGTCATGATTTTGCCTTCCTTGCGGATTTCGGCAAGTTTCTTGACGAGCTGTTGGGCGAACTGGATAGCTGCGGGCATCAGTTCGGGAGTTTCTGTGCAGGCATACCCGAACATCATGCCCTGGTCGCCGGCTCCGACACGGTCGAACTCGTCGGCGATCTCTTCCTTACGGTCAACGCCGCGGTTGATGTCAGGCGACTGGCTGTGCAGTGCGGAGAGTACGCCGCATGAGTTCGCTTCAAACATATATTCGCCTTTGGTATAACCGATTTCGGTGACGACTCTGCGGGCGATTTTCTGGATATCGGCGATACCCTTTGTGGTGACTTCGCCACCGACGATTACCTGACCGGTGGTGACGAAGGTTTCGCAAGCTACTCTTGAATTAGGATCCTGGCGAAGAAGATCGTCAAGAACGGCATCGGAAATCTGATCGGATACTTTGTCCGGATGTCCTTCAGAAACGGATTCGGAGGTAAAGAAATACCTTGACTGTGACATGATTCTGGTAATGTTTTGGTTAAACGAACAACAGGGCACATCGATTTATCTGTCCCGAAGCCCGATTGCAGGGTTGGTCCCGAGAAGTCCGTTTCGAAATTCACATGTCCCGACATTACGGGGCACTCCGGTTTCTCCGGCTTCGTCAGCCTTGCATCAGGTATCTCACAGTAAACAGATGCGCTCAACAGGAACAAATGAAAAAACACAATCAGCAAGAGGATTTCCGGGCGAGCGGGATTTCATCGGGAAACGACTGGACACGGAAAACCTTTCCTGCAGGCTCTTTCAGAAAAGGGTTTTTCCTGAGAGCTTGCGGCACCGTGTCCATAGGTAATGGGGATGCCGTTGCTTGACAAAGCAAAAATGTAAGCAATCGCCATCATTCATGCAACATCTCTCTTATCGCAGACGTATTTCGGAACAGTCGCCGATATTGATTTGCTGCGGACTGCCGCTGATCGAAGCGCTGTTACCGATGATGGAGTTATCGATCATGATACTGCTTACCTTTGCGCTATTGCCGATAATGGAGTCCTTTATGATTGCGTCCGTGATAACGGCATGTTCGCCGATGGTTGCGTTCGGCCCGATAATGGCATTTTCGATCGATGCGTTTTCGGCAATGAACACAGGATCGTTGATGATGCAGCCGGGGTACGCTTTTGTTACAGGATTATTTTGCAGGAGAGTTTCGTTGGTAGAGAGTAGCGTTTCCGGTTTTCCGCAATCGTACCATCCGACGACAGGGAAGGTTGTGAAGGGTTCGTTATGTTCAATCATAAGCTGCAGCGCATCGGTAAGCTGGTACTCTCCTTTGGTACGGATTTCATTGTCGATAATATGATCAATCGATGAAAAAAGCGATCCGGCGTTGCTGAGGAAATAGAGCCCGACAATGGCGAGGTTGCTTATCGGCTGATCGGGTTTTTCAATCAGTTTAACGATTCTGCCGTTTTTCGTTACCGCGACGCCGAACCGTCGGGGATCCACGACTTCGTGCACTCCGAGGGTCGATATCGTGCTTTGCAGGACCGGCTGCAGGTCTACATCGAAGATCGTATCACCGAGGATGATGAATACCGGTTCATCCGGATTCACATAAGGTTTGCACATCCAGATGGCGTGAGCCAGACCCAGCATTTCAGCCTGGGTAACGAAGGTGAGCTTGATCGAATAGTTTTTTCTGAGCCAATCCTCGACCATGTTGCCCAGATAGCCTACGATAACAATGGCTTCGTCGATGCCTGCCGAGATGAGTTTGTCCATGATGTGGCCGATGATGGGTTTTCCTGCCACGTTCAGCAGTACTTTCGGATGGGAGAAGGTGTGTGGCCTCAGTCGAGTACCTACGCCGGCAACCGGGATGATGGCTTTCATGATGGAGTGTTTCTGTATGGGGTTATAAAAACTATGCCATTACTATTATTTTAATGAAATTCAGGGTAATTCCGAAGCGCCGCAAGCATTGTTTCATGGATATCGGAAAAATGAAAATCAATCGTATTTTATCCGCGTGAAACAAGACAAATAGAGAAATGTAAGGCAGCGACATTGAAAGGTCTTTTTAAACAATCCGGGGTTCTCCCGCTGATCGAAGACAGGCTGGTGCTGATTACGGCAAGAAAATCCGATCGATGGATCATTCCTAAAGGGTATGTCGAACGGGGTCTGACTGCTGCGGATTCGGCAGCTAAGGAGGCATACGAAGAAGCCGGTCTTATCGGTGCTGTTCGTCATAAACATGTCGGAGAGTACCGGTACAGCAAGTTCGGCAGGCAGTTTTCCGTGAAAGTGTTTCCGTTTTATATAGAGCGTATGCTTGACGAATGGGACGAGATGCACCTGAGGCAGCGCAGGCTCGTTACTCCTGAGGAGGCGTTCGAAATGCTGTATCACGATGAACTGAAATCGATCATATCCGGTTTTTTTGGTGTCAGGCGCCCATAATCTGCGCCTTGATACTCTCAACAGCGGGCGTACGTAAATGATATATGCCATATGGAGGTTCGAAAAAAACATCTCTCATTCGCCATTGCCGGAGCAATCATTCTGGGCGGTATTTTACTCGGCGGATTGCTGGGACGGCAGGAGCCGGCGAAGGTTCAGGAAAGAAAATCGGCCTTATCGGCGCCCTTGCAGATACTGACGGTACGGAACGGGCTGGTTTCCATGCCGTTTGAGATAAGCGGTACGGTTGAATCTGTGAAGAAAATCGAAATCTATGCCGAGGTATCGGGGGTGTTCCGAGACGGATTAAAATCGTTCAGGGAGGGGAATTCTTTTCGTCAGGGCGAAACACTGCTTGTTATCGAGGATAGCGTTTACCGCAACAGTGTGTTTGCCGAGAAGAGCAGTTTTCTCAATCTGCTTACGCTGGTATTGCCCGATATTATTATCGATTTTCCCGAAGAGTCGGCCAAATGGAAGCGCTATACCGAGTCTTTCAGAATCGAGGCGCCGTTGCGAGCACTCCCCGAGCCGGCATCCGATCGTGAACGGAACTACCTTGCTGCCCGCAACGTCTATAACAGATTTTACGCTATCCGAAGTATGGAAGCGACGCTCGGCAAATATCGCATCGCGGCTCCTTTCGATGGTGTGGTTACCCTCTCGGAAGTCAATCCCGGCGCACTGATTCGTACCGGACAGAAAATCGGGGAATTTGCGGCTGCCGGCAGCTATGAGCTGCAGGCAGCTGTCGGCATACGGGACGCAGGATATCTCAAAACCGGCACAGCGGTATCGGTTGTTTCGGAGGATTTCAGCGGAAGCGTGCAGGGGGTTATAAAGCGTATCAATTCCAATATTTCGCCAAGTACGCAATCGGTATCGGTCTATATCGAGGTTGCCGATCCAAGGCTCAGGGATGGCATGTATCTTACCGCGCGTTTTCCGGTAACCGTAAGGGGAGCTTTCAGCATCCCCAGAAGGATGGTGCTGGATGATAACCGTGTTTATGTGATCGAAAAATCCCGTTTTGTGCTGAAGCAGGTTGATGTGCTCGCAAAATATGACGACAGGGCCGTCATTGCAGGATTGTCCGATGGCGTCCGGCTTCCTGTCGAGATGGTTCCCGGCATGTTCGACGGTATGGATGCCGCGCCATATCTGAAGCCCTGATGATAAAGTATATGCGATTGAGTGAACATAATAAAGAAGACCGGAGGCGTCCTTGAAAGCAGTCATCAGGCATTTCGTGAAATACCCGGTGCTCAGCAACGCCATTTACCTTGCTGTAATGCTTTTCGGTCTGCTTGCGTTCAGTCAGATCAAGACGACCTTCTTTCCCGATATTCCACCGAATTTTATATACGTTACAGCAACCTGGCCAGGAGCTTCTCCCGAAGAGCTTGAGGAGGGGGTGACCCTGAAAATCGAAGACAAGCTCAAGGGTTTGACCGGCATCGATCGGGTTACCTCGGTTTCAGCGGAAAATGTCGCTACGGTTTCGGTGGAACTCAAAAAAGGCGCCGACCCGAACGAACTGCTGCAGGAGGTGACCAACGCGGTAGATCAGATCGGTTCCTTTCCGGCAGGGCTTGAAAAAATGCAGATCTACAAGCAGGAGCGAAGAGATTTCGTCGTGGCCTATGCGCTTTACGGCGACGTCGATCTTCTGACCCTGAAAACCTATGCCAGACGCGTCGAACGGGACCTTCGTAATGCTGGTATTGCCTCTAAAGTCACCCTGAGCGGGTTTCCCGAGGAGGAGATCGAAATAAGCGTCAGCGAAGCGGCCATGCGTTCTTTTGGCATTTCTTTTGCCGAAATTGCGTCAGCGGTGAACCGTACCAATCTCAAGATTACCGGAGGTACGATTCGCGGACCGAAAGAGGAGTTGCTTATCAGGGCAGATAACAAGGGATACAAGGCTGCCGAGCTTGAAAATATTGTTGTGCGCGCTGCCTCTGCAGGTTCCGTGGTTCGTCTTCGTGATGTTGCCTCCGTGCGCGATCGGTGGTCGGAAGTGCCCGACCGTACCTGGTTCGACGGAAAACCGTCGGTTACCATCGATATCGAGAAAAGCGCTGACGAGGATATGTTCGAGATTGCCGAAGGGGTGAGAGCCTATATGATGGAGTTCGATGCCCGGCATGCCGATGTGCGGGCGGAAGTGCTGCGTGACGGATCGGCAATCGTCAAGGAGCGCGCCGATATCCTCAGCAGCAACGGTATGGTGGGCATGATTCTCGTGGTGCTGTTCCTCTCGTTTTCGCTCAACCCTCGGCTCGCCCTTTGGGTCGCAGCAGGCATTCCTTTTTCGTTTGCCGGCATGTTCATTCTCGGCTCGATGTACGGCCTGACCATCAACGTGGTTTCTCTGCTCGCCATGATCCTCGTGGTCGGTATTCTTGTCGATGACGGCATCGTTATTGCCGAGAGCATCTATCAGCGTTACGAAAAAGGGGAGAAGCCGCTGCAGGCGGCCATTGCCGGGACGCTTGAGGTTCTGCCGGCAATAACTGCGGCCATCATGACGACTGTGGTGCTCTTTCTGCTCTTTCTTTTTCTCGACGGCGATCTTGGCAAACGGGTCAAGGATATCGCTTTTGTTGCGGTAACGACCCTGCTTATCTCACTCGTGGAGGGCATTTTTATTCTTCCGGCTCACATTGCGCACTCCAAAGCGCTTCATGAAGATCCGGGCGGAAAAAACTGGCTCCTGCAGAAGTCGGAGCAGTTTCTGCACATCCAGCGGGATTTGCTTTACGCGCCGGTACTGAAGTTCAGTATTCATAATCCTCTTGTAACTGCAGCAATTCCTGTCGCCCTGTTCTTCATTACTTTCGGGGCTATGCAGGGAGGGATAATCAAAACGACGTTTTTCCCGGTTATCGAGCAGGATAACATTCCGGTGACTCTCGAAATGCAGGCAGGCATAAGGGATTCCGTAACGGGCCGGGTGCTTTCAGATATCGAAAGGAAGGTATGGCAGGTGAACGACGAGTACAGGCGCGAGCAGGGAGGCGGAGTCGGACTGGTAACCGCTATCGGCAGGACCATAGGGCCGAAAGGACATCAGGGCGGTTTGCGGATATCTCTGGTCGAGAGCCGCCAGCGGGGGATCGACAGCCAGGAGATTGCCGATCGGATACGGAGCAAAACCGGCCGGATTTCCGGCGCGAGCAAGCTTCTTATAGGGGGACCGGGATTCTGGGGCATGCCGGTTTCCATTGCCCTGAAAAGCGATAATCTCGAACAGCTCAGGTCGGCGAAGGAGAACCTGGAAATAGCGCTCAAGGGTATGGCAGACCTGAAAGATGTCTCCGATAACGATCCGCCCGGTCTCGAAGAGGTTTCCATAACCCTGAACACAAGGGCATACGGACTTGGTCTGACGACATCGGATGTTATGAGCCAGGTACGAAGCGCTTATTTCGGTCAGGAAGCGCAACGACTGCAGAAAGGCATAGACGAAGTCAAGGTGTGGATTCGTTATCGCGAACATGAGCGCGCATCGCTTCGGGCACTTGAAGCGATGCGCATCCGGCTTGCTGACGGGCGTACGGTGCCCCTCGGGGAGATTGCCGGGATTACCATATCGCGCGGGGTCTCTACGATCAACCATATCGACGCCCAGCGAGTCGTGAAAATCGAGGCCAATATCTCCGATCCGAACACTGCTGTCCCCGATCTGCTGGAAACCATTCGCACCGATATCATGCCGGGTGTTCTGGCAGGATTTCCGGACGTCAGTTTTAATTTTGAAGGGCAAAGCCGGGAAAGCAGTAAAACCACCGGGTCGATGAAAATCGCCTTTCCAGTGCTTTTTCTTATCATGTATCTTATTATCGTCGTTACATTCCGTTCCTTCCTGCAGGCCTTCATCGTGCTGATTCTCATACCGTTCAGTCTTGTCGGGGTGGCCTGGGGCCATTTCATTCAGGGCTACATTCTCAGCATGCTTTCGCTTTACGGGGTGATTGCCCTGATCGGTATCGTCGTCAACGATTCGCTGGTTTTTATCAGCACCATGAACGCAAGGCTCAAAGAGGGGGGGGATTTTCTCGGCGCGCTTTATGAAACGGGCATCAGCAGGTTTCGTCCGATTATCCTTACTTCCCTGACCACGGTCGCAGGACTCGGACCGCTGATTTTCGAGCAGAGCCGTCAGGCGCAGTTTCTCTCGCCGATGGCGATCTCCGTAGCTTACGGGCTGCTGTTCGGTACGACGCTGACACTGATCATGCTTCCGGCTCTTCTGGTGCTTTTCAACCGCGTAAAACAGCGCGTCATCGGTCTTATCGAAAGACGCAAGGTTACAGCCGAAGATGTCGAACCCGCGCTGCGTGAGGAACTATTTTCGGATGCCCACTCATCCGTATAACGTATTGTTGCGTACAGCCATGAACCGATTGCTGAAGTTGTTCTGCGTTTCGAGTCTGTTTCTCATGCTTATGCCGTCGCATGAAGTATCGGGAAAGGACGCTCCGGCTCAGGCCCTGACTCTTGAAGACGCCATTATGCTTGCGCTTGAAAAAAACCCGGATATCAGGGTCGCGCGTAACGATGAGCGTATCGCCAGAAACAAGGTCCATATAGGCAACGCCGGGCTTCTGCCGAAAATCGACTTCGTCGCGAAAGCCGCTTATACGGAAAATTCCGGAAGCGCGATGCCATCGGCTATCGAAACTACCACCAGCTCGGCGCAGCTGCAGGCCACCTACACCCTTTTCAATGGATTTGGCAATATCTACGCATTCAGAAAGCTGAAAACTGCCGGAGAGATCGGTACGCTGCAGGCTCGTAACGCTATAGAACAGATCATTATCGACGTCAGCAAGGCCTATTACGACCTTGCCAATGCCCAGGAGCAGTTGAGGGTAGCCGGAGATGCGGTTGAAATTTCCGCAGAGCGACTCCGCAGGGCGAAACTGCGTTCGGAGTACGGACAGGCCAACACTCAGGAGGTGCTCTCTGCAATGGTTGATGCCAACAACGACAGCGTCGGCTGGCTTCAGGCGCGGCTGCAGAAAGAGAATGCCGAACGGATGCTGAACCTGCTGCTCGGACGCTCATCCGATACGCCCGGTTCGGTCGTTACGGCAGTGACCTTTCAGCCGGTCATGGGTTACGACTCCCTCAAGGTGGCAGCTATCAGGGGAAGCGCAGACTACCTGATTGCCAAAAAAACAGTCGAGCAGTCGAAATTTGAAATGCTGCAGGCCCGTTCCGGTTTTTTTCCACGCATCGAGCTTCAGGCAGGTTACGGACTGAGCAGGACAACCGAAGGGATTGACGTTGGGCTTGCCGATACCGAACCCGGCGTATCAGCAGCGCTTACCCTGAGCTATAACCTGTTCAACGGGTTTCAGACGGCAATTACTGTTGAAAACGCCCGAATAGCATTACTGAACCGCAACATCTATCTGCAGAAAGCATCGGACCTTATCGATAAAAAAACATCCGATCTTTTTCACGCTTATCGGAACAGCCGCGAAATACTGCGTTTCAAAGAGAGCAATATCGAATCAGCGGAACTGAACTTTCGTCGCACCAAAGAACTCTATGTTCTCGGTCAGGCAACCGGCACCACTTTCAGGGAAGCCCAGCTTAATCTCGTCAACGCAAGAAAGTCCATAGCGGCGGCCCGTTACGAATCGAAAATGCTTGAACTCCAGATCATGAGACTCGCGGGGACTTTGCTGAAGCAGGAGACGGAGAAGATCGTTAGCCGTTAGCGGTGGGCCGTAAGAGGAAGTTTTTTGCCCACGGATTGGCACGGATTTAAGAAGGGCGAGATTTGGTTAAGTGCTATGGGTTATGCTTTCTTGCCATCCAGCCATCCAGCCATCCAGCCATCCAGCCATCCAGCCATCCAGCCATCCAGCCATCCAGCCATCTCGCTATCCGGCAATCGTCTGACGGAAGAAAAATTCTTCTGCCACGCGGAGCGCGATACTTCCATTCGCAAAGCGAATGATACTCCCGAACGATACTCCTCGCTGAAGTTCCTCTGTTCAGGCTCCGGTGAATTATTTTACTTTCAGAGGATTATTTTGTTTGGTAATGTTGTTCCTTGTCTTATATTATGAGCCTTCCATTAAGGAACGGGGCATGGCGCAGTTGGTAGCGTGCCTGCTTTGGGAGCAGGAGGTCCCGAGTTCGAGTCTCGGTGCCCCGACAGGTTGGTTCGTTGAGAAGTGAGCTGTGCCCGTAGCTCAATGGATAGAGCATCAGCCTTCTAAGCTGAGGGTTACTGGTTCGAGTCCAGTCGGGCATACAAGGTAGATCCATAGAGTTTATATGGTGATTGTAGCTCAGTTGGTTAGAGCGCCAGGTTGTGGCCCTGGAGGTCGGGGGTTCGAGTCCCCTCATTCACCCGGAGAAGGCCCCATCGACTAGTGGTTAGGTCATCACCCTTTCAAGGTGGTAGCACGGGTTCGAATCCCGTTGGGGTCACAAAGTTTTCCTGCCTGCACCGGGTTTTTCCGGTTCTTGCAGTCAGAAACAGCGCACAAAACAGCGCAACCTTCCGTTTATCGGTTTCTAAAGCTCTGCACCTCTCCAGTTCAGGGCTTTTTCCATTGCAATTGCAGATTTTCCTTTCTTATGAAAATATCTGTCAGCTGGCTTCAGGACTTCCTTCCCTCGTTCAATCCCGATATTCAATCCCTGGTTGACAAGCTTACCTTTCTCGGCTTCGAAGTCGAAGAGGTTTGCGCCCGTCAGCTTCCCGACGACTATGTCGTCGTTGGCAGGATCGAATCGGTCGAGCGCCATCCGGATGCCGATCGTCTGACGGTTTGCCGGGTCGATACCGGCGGGAGCGATCCGCTTCAGATCGTCTGCGGCGCGCCTAACGTCAGGCAGGGGATGATCGTTTCTGTCGCTACCGTAGGCGCCAGACTCATCCAGCCTGACGGGGAGGTTTTCGCTATCAGAAAATCGAAAATCCGCGGCGTGCATTCGTTCGGCATGATTTGCGCCGCTGATGAGCTCGGTCTATCAGAAGACCACTCCGGCGTCATGGAGCTCGATGCTTCACTTGCGCCGGGAATTCCGGTTTCTACGGTACTGAAAGGCGATGTTATGCTCGATATAGCGGTAACGCCGAACCGGCCAGATGTGCTTTCGCATCTTGGCCTTTCAAGGGAACTCGCTCCACCCGAAGAGCTTGTGCTTCCGGCACGGCACGCGGTCGATTTCGCGGTTACTGAAAACATCGTCGAGATCATGGACCCCGAAGCCTGTCCTTACTATACAGTTGTAGTGATCAGGGGAGTTACCGTCAGGGAATCGCCCGCATGGCTGAAAGAACGACTCGAAAGTATCGGGCTGAAGCCAAAAAACAATATCGTCGATATCACCAACTACATTCTTCATGCGCTGGGCCAGCCGCTGCATGCGTTCGATCTCGCGAAGCTTGCGGGCGGTCGGGTAATCATCCGAAGCGACAGTGCGGCATCGTTTACCTTGCTTAATCAGGAGACCTGCACAATCAGAACCGGGATGCCGGTCATCTGCGATGCCGAAAAACCCGTAGCGCTTGCCGGCGTTATGGGCGGATCAGATTCGTCCGTGACTTCGGAAACCACGGACATCCTGCTCGAGTCCGCATATTTTTCGCCTTCGCGCATCAGGAAATCCGCAAAACAGGCCGGCATCGCATCCGATTCCTCCTACCGTTTCGAGCGAGGAGTGGATCCCATGAACGTCAGGCGCGCCGCAGAATGCGCCGTTGCTCTCATTCTCGAACTTGCCGGAGGCGAGATTGCCTCAGCTCAGGAGAGCGGTGTGGTTCCGGCTGAAGGCGCTCCGATTACCCTGCGAACTGAACGCGTGAACGCTATACTCGGCAGCGCCATAGGTCCCGAAGCCATGAAAGAGATTCTCGTTCGTCTCGGTTTTCGTTGCGAAGAAACGACAGAGGAAGGATCAATGGTATTTCGGGTTCCCTCATGGAGGGTTGACGCGATCGCCGAAATCGATCTAATCGAAGAGATTGCAAGGGTCTACGGTTACGATAATATCGTGCCCGCCGAGCGTATGGTGACGTCCTATCCGGCCTCGCGGACGGTACCCGAGTACTTTCCCGACCATCTCAGAGGTATCGTAGCCGGATTGAATTTCAGGGAGATACTCACAAACCCGCTGATCAGAAGATCGGAAGCCGAACTCTTCGACCAAAGGGTCGTTGCGGCGCTCAATCCTATCAGCGAAGGCCTCGAAGTGCTTCGTCCTTCGCTTGTGCCTGCATTTCTCAAGGTTATTGCCCACAACCTCCGTCACGGAAACAGGGATCTCAGGTTTTTCGAGGTTGCGCGAGGATTTACAGGTAATGAATTAAAAGGAGAAGATGATGAAGCATCGCCTCTCGACGTCTTTCACGAGCGGGAATACCTCGTTATGGCGCTGAGCGGAGCCCGCCATCCGCGGCTCTGGAATCAGCTGTCGGTGAAGAGCGATGTTTACGATATGACCGGAGCAGTGGAGATGCTGCTTGAGAAACTGAATTTGCTTGAAAAATCATCACTGATTGTCTATAATGAAAATACGGTCGGTATTGATGTGATACTGCCCGGAAAGAAAGGAAGCCACGCCTGCAGTGCAGGTACGGTGCGGATGATCGACGCGGCTATGCTCAGGGAGTTCGATATAGGTCAGGAAGTATTTCTTGCGGAACTTGACGTTGCCGTGCTGCAGTCAGCGTTCACTGCCGCCGTTACCTACGAGCCTCCGTCGAGGTTTCCTGTTGTACAGAGAGATTTATCGTTTATTCTCCCCGAAGGAATTGCCGTCCGGAAACTTGTCGATGTGGTTCGATCAAGCGATCCCATGATCAGGAATGTCAGCGTTTTTGACCAGTTCGAGCGCACTTCCCTGAACGGCAAGGAAAACAGTGTGGCGCTTTCGCTGGACATTGTCGATTACGACAGAACACTGCAGGATGAGAGAATCAGCGATATTCTTGATAAAGCCGGCAGCGAAGCCGGCAAACAACTTGGTGCGGTAATTCGACAAGTATGATACGGTCATTGTTCCATGCATGAAGAGGTTGATCGGAGCATTGCGGCTGAATTCGGCCTGCTTGAAGAACATGTAGGAACCCTCGTTTCCCGGCTCGAAGAGTGCCGGAAAGAAAACGATCTGTTGCGCTCAGAGCTTGCAACCCTCCAGAATATTCTGAGATCATGCAAGCTGCCTGGCACCGGTTCCGTATCCATGTCGGGTCAGGGAGCCGAACTGACTCATGCCGATAAACTTCGGGTGAAACAGAAGCTTGTTCTGATATTGCAGAAAATCGAAATGGAGCTCAGAACAAACCGGAATTTGTAGGGAATGCCGTATGGAAAAGATCGATGTAAATGTCTATGGCGACAGTTATCCGCTGCGGGTCGAAAGCCGGGAGCTGACCGAAAAGGCGGCTCAGGACGTTGATCGGGTTATGCGGCTGTTTGCGGAAAAGGCACCTGCTTTTGAACCGGTAAAACTCGCTGTGCTTTCTGCTGTTTCGTTTGCTGAAAAAAAAATCGAACTCGAAGCGGAACTTGAAGCGCTTCAGCAGAAAATCAATCGGCTCAATGTTTTTATTGGGCAAAATTTGTAGGAAAGATTTACATTAGAGTAGTAGAAATATCCGCACCAGGTATAGGGGTGTTTGTAAGTAAAAGAACTAACACTATTCAGACGGGAGCCGAGCTCTTCTTTTTGATTGCAGGCCTTAAGTGATTATCCGGGCTTTCCGGAATTCATCGTCAGCCGATGAAGCTGTCGCATTGGAAGCAAAAAACCTGAAGGAGGCGCCCACCGTTTTACACGGGTTCTTGAATCTTACACATCCCGCCTTGTGCGGATTTTTTTTGTTTAAAACGATGCATCCATCCCTGAGAGGCGGAGCATGTAAAAGGAGGTAAACGGTAATGGGGATTGTTATAAACCTGTTTCTGATTGTATTGGCGGCAGTTTTGTTTTTTCTCATAGGTTTTTTTCTTGGACGATATTTCCTTGAACGTATTGGTACGACAAAAGTGCTCGAAGCCGAAGAGCGGGCGGTGCAGATCGTTCAGGAGGCTCAGAAGGAGGCCAATGAGTACAAGGATCTCAAAGTAACCGAAGTCAATCAGGAGTGGAAGAAGAAGAGGAGGGAGTTCGATCAGGAAGTAGTCATCAAGAACAACAAATTTACCCAGCTTCAGAAACAGGTTCAGCAGAAAGAAGGCCAGCTCAAAAAGCAGAGTCAGGATTTGCGTGATGCCGAACGCAAACTTCAGGAACAGCGTAAGGAGATCGAGCAGTCAAGGGAAAATATCCGGTCTCGTTCATCTGAGCTCGAACGGATCATTGCCGAGCAGAATCAGCGCCTTGAGAGTATCAGTAACCTGCAAGCCGACGAAGCCCGTCAGATGCTCGTCGACAATATGGTTTCCAAAGCTCGCGAAGAGGCTACTGAAACGATTCACCGGATTCACGAGGATGCCGAACAGGAAGCGGAACGGCTTGCCGAAAAGACGCTGCTTACGGCAATCCAGAGAATTTCATTTGAGCAGGCCACTGAAAATGCACTTTCCGTCGTGCATATCCAGAGCGATGAACTCAAAGGCCGCATCATCGGCCGCGAAGGGCGCAATATCAAGGCGTTCGAAAATGCCACCGGCGTCGATATCATCGTTGACGATACCCCGGAAGTGGTGATCCTTTCCTGCTTCGATCCGCTTCGCCGCGAACTTGCCAAGCTCACCTTGCAAAAACTGCTCGTTGACGGCATTATTCACCCCGTAGCGATCGAAAAAGCATACCAGGATGCTAAAAAAGAGATCGACGACGTTATTATGACCGCAGGTGAAGAGGCCCTCGTTTCGCTGCAGTTGCCCGACATGCCCTCCGAGCTGGTCAGACTGATCGGAAATATGAAGTTCCATACTGTCTATGGCCAGAACCTCCTCCAGCACAGCCGCGAAGTGGCAATGCTCGCAGGTCTTATGGCAGCCGAACTTAAGCTCGATGCCCGTTTGGCAAAGCGAGCAGGTCTGCTGCACGATATCGGACTCGTGCTTCCGGAAAGCAATGAGCCTCACGCTATCACCGGAAGCGCTTTTCTTAAGAAATTCAACGAATCTCCAATAGTTATCAATGCAGTTGCGGCCCATCACGGAGATGTCGAAAAAGAATCACCAATGGCCGATCTTATCGATGCAGCCAATGTTATTTCGCTTGCGCGGCCAGGAGCACGCGGAGCAATAACCGCCGACGGCAACGTCAAACGACTCGAAAGCCTCGAAGAGATAGCCAAAGGATTTCCCGGCGTTCTGAAAACCTATGCACTGCAGGCTGGACGAGAAATCAGGGTTATCGTAGAAGGCGATAACGTCAGCGATTCCCAGGCCGATGTGCTCGCGCACGACATCGCCCGCAAGATCGAGTCCGAGGCGCAGTATCCCGGTCAGATCAGGGTATCCATCGTACGGGAGAGACGGTCGATAGCATACGCAAAGTAATGTTCCGTGCATGCTCGCGACAGACACGAGCGGCGCAAAATCCGGACAGGAGACACATAGCTGAAAAAGGCTGCAGGGTATTCCCTGCAGCCTTTTTCAGCTATGTGTCCGAAAGGCGATTGCCGCTATAGCGCACCTTTCGTCGATGGCAGCTCCTTTCCTGTCACTGCCACAGCCATTTTCATAGCATAGGCGAACGCCTTGAACAAGGCTTCGATCATATGGTGGGTATTTCTGCCATCCAGAATCGCCAGATGGATGTTCGCATGCATGGTTCCCGACAGCGATACAAAAAAGTGCTCTACCATTTCTGTTGAAAATTTCTGTATGACCGGTCGCTTGAAATCTGCAGAGAAGACGCAGTAGCTTCTTCCGCCCAGGTCGAGCGCGCAACGGGCAAGGGTCTCGTCCATGGGGATCATAGCCCAGCCGTATCGCTGTATGCCGAGTTTATCGCCGAGAGCCTGCTGTATGGCCGAGCCAAGCACCAGCGCGATATCCTCCACGGAATGGTGGTCGTCGACCTCGATATCGCCCTTACAGATCAGCGTAATATCAATACCGGAGTGGCGGCTGAAATTGGTGAGCATGTGGTCGAGAAAGGTCACCCCCGACCTGATATCGGCAGAACCCGAACCATCGAGGTTTATGGTCGCGGCTATATCTGTCTCCTTGGTGGTTCTTGAAACGGTAGCCATGCGGCCTGCGGTATTGTGGGTTTCCGACATAAGCGGTCAGCGAATGAATTTATTGAAAATGAAAAGCGCGAGACTGAACAGCACCGACAGAAGGATCGATGTCCCCAGCGGAAAAAAGAACTGAAAATTATCGCGTCTGATACGGACATCGAGCGGAAGGTTTCCAAACCAGTTCAGCCAGCCTGTCGATCCGGCTTTTTCAGCAGCCAGCATAAGCAATCCGCACAACATCGCAAGCAATCCGCCAACGACAAGAAATTTACCGGTACCAGAAATCACGACTTGGAAATAATGTAAAAGTTGCTAAATTAAGAACCTTTATAAGTTACAAGATACAATATTCGGAACATTAATAACAGCGGCAGTACATGCATGTTTTTCTTCTGATCATCGGTTTGCTCGCGTCGATTCTGCTTATAGGATCGATTCTGCTGCAGAGCCCGAAAAGCGGCAGTGGACTCACCGGAGGCATAGCAAGCCTCGGTACGGTTCAGACGCTTGGCGTCAGAAGAACAGGGGATTTTCTCAGCAAAGTAACGGCTGGACTTGCTGCTGTAGTGATGATCGCTGCGTTTCTTGCCCAGTTTACCATGCCGGCAAGGGAAGCAAGAAAGAAAGAATCGAAAAGCATCCTGCAACAGAGCGCCCCGTTACCCGTACAGGCACCCATGAAAACTGCGCCAGTATTACCGAAATCTCCCGCAACCCCGGTTCTTCCGGCAGCACCGCCAAAATAAACGGCATACGAATGCACCCGTGGCTCAATTGGTAGAGCAACTGACTCTTAATCAGTGGGTTGGAGGTTCGAGTCCTCCCGGGTGCACTGGCTTAAATCCTCGTAAGGTAATAACTTGCGAGGATTTTTTTTGTTGAAACAATTAGTGATTACGCAGGACTATCCGTAAGATTTTCTTCCGTTTTTCTTTCATAATCTTGACATGCCGCTCAGATTTATATAGACTTTTGCAAAAGGGGCATGATGGAATAAAGCCAAGACTCACGCTCCAGCGCAGTAAAACTGCTTGTTGCATACATGAAGGGCTTTCATGGCTGGGATGGAAAGATGCCTGATTACTGCTATTTCTATGGAGTACGTGAGGGCGCTCGTACACCAAGGTTGATATTTGTAATAACGGAAGCTAAAAATTGCTTGATAGAGATGAACAGTATGCAATTCAGAGTGACAACTCAGAGAGTGTTCGCCAAAATCGGACAGATCGTTGACGCCAGTTTCGCTGCAGTTCCCCGGTAACGCAATAACCGCGAAGAGAACAAGCAAATCAAGCAGGGCGAAACCCCTGAGGCCTGGAAAGCAAAGCCCAACAATCTTCGCCAGAAAGACCGTGATGCTCGCTGGACCAAGAAGAACAATATGGTTTTCTATGGCTACAAGAACCATCTCAAGGTTGATAGCGGAACCAAGTTCATCAGCGACTACATGACAACTGATGCATCAGTCCATGACTCCCAGGAACTTGACACGTTTATCGAAAAAGCAGATGGCGGCCAGAAACTCTATGCTGACAGTGCTTATGTCTGACAGGAAGAGAGCGTTGCGAGATGCTGTATGCAGAATGAGATCCATGAAAAGGGCTATGCATATTACCCATCAACAGAAGAACAAAAAGCATCGAATCGCGAGAAATCCAGAACCAGAGCCAGAGTCGAACATGTTTTCGGTTTCATGACGAATTCCATGAAAGGGATGTACATTAGAACTATCGGCTATACGAGAGCAACAGCCAAAATCGGGTTAACCAATCTGAACGCATTCTCATGCGCGGTGTCCAGCTCAAGAAGAGAGTCTATGCGGTGTTTCTGGGATAACTACTCATTATAGAGTGTTTTAAGGGGTGTTATTGCTGATTTATTGGATCCAAGATGATCCGTGCTGTTTTTTGCCTCTGCCGGAAATGGAGAATCGGGTCTGCTAAGTTATTTGGTTGATGGTGTCTGCTGTTGTCGAAATCTTTTTGGAAGCAAAGGGTTGCCTCATTTCCATTCGTTTTTGTTTGAGGGCCTCTCTGGCGGTCTCGTGCTTTTGATCGCCTTCCTTGAAAATCTGACTATCCCTGTTCTTCGAAGCAATATACCCAATAGCGCTGTGCAAACGATTTTCGTTGTAATGGCGCACGAACTCGGCAATCTGGTTCTTGGCTTTCTCTTGTGACAGCGACACATTGGGGCGGATGCATTCGCTCTTGATGGTCTTGTGGTACCGCTCCAGTTAGCCGTTGCTCTGCGGATAGAACGGTAAGGTCCGAACGTGAGTCAGCCCGGCAAGTCGGATGAACTCCTTGAAGTCCCTGGCGATGAATTGTGGGCCGTTGTCGGAAATGATCCGTGGCTTGGCTTCCGGGAACTTCTCGCGGGCACGCTGCAGAATGATCTCTATGTCTTTCTCGGTCATGACCTGGCGCAGTTCCCTGTGGACGATGAAGCGGCAGCAGCCGTCAAGGATGCAGCACAGGGTAGTAGAATATGCCGTGCAGATTGACGAAGGAGACAACGATATGCCATTTTTCAAGCGGTTTATAGGGCTGCACGAAACACTTTCCCGTACAGCTGATTTTGGTGTTCCAGCGTTTGAGCAGACTGGCGGATCTCAACACACGGTAGACGCTGCTGGGGCTGACGGCGACGATATTGCGGTCGAGCTTCATAAAGGTCTGGCGACGGTTGCCCTCCAAGGGATAGTTCATGTGAAAATTGATGACTGCCTGCTTCTTCCAGTCTTCAAGCCAGAAATTACGGGGTAGCAGAGCGGTTATATGTTCATTGACTTTGCCATAATGGTGCGGCTACTCGTAGTGCTTGCTGGGAGCGATCCCCAGCAACTCGATGAATCGCGTTGCGGCGACACCGCTCTTCTCCGTCCAGTACCGGACGAAGTCGATGACGGCATCACGGGGAACCCAGGATTCGGTTAGAGTTCCCCAAGTATTTTTAGCTGTAGATTCTCCTCTATCAGCTCGGAGAGCACTTCATTCTTGTTTCGAAGCTTGGCTCCAAAGCTGCTTGATGTGTTTCTGCTTTGCCTTGCTCCGCTAAGACGGTTTCTTTTCGAATGCGGTAGCACCCTTCTCGAAGAACTCCTTTTGCCATCGGTAAAAAACGGTTGGTTGATGACCGTATTGATCGCACAGATCCGAGACGGGAACCCGGTCGACCAGATACCGATTGAGAATGAAAACCGTCTCCTGAGCGGTGTGGTTTTTTCGCTGTTTGCGCATGTTGAATTCTTCCGTTTTTGCACGCCAACTCAAACGGGTGAATTCCCCAATTTACGCTGAACCAAAACACTGACTGACTTGCCGCATGCGATATTGCAAAAATCAGTTTTTAAAAGGTACCCTATAGGTTTCATTAAGAAATATCATGAATGTTATTAGTGTGAATATTATCAATATTCTGTTGAGATGTTATTGATTCTGTGTCTTGTTTTTTGTTTGAGAAGAATGAGTTTTTATTCTTGTTAGAGCTAAGAAGAGGTCTGTATGTTTTCAAGTCTTCAATGATATTGCCGATTCCCATGATTACAGGAATAAGCGGATTCTCAACGATATTTACTGGAATTGTTGTTTCAGAAACGATTTTTTTGTCAAGTTCTTTTATCAAAGATCCACCACCTGTCAAGTAAATGCCTCTTTGAAGAATATCAACAGCAAGGTCAGGTTTTGGCGTTAGGGCTTCAATATTTTTTTTAATGGAAACAATAATTTGGCTTAAAGGAATAGCTATCGCTTTTCTTATCGTTGCTGAGTCTACTTCAATTGTTTCTGGAAGCCCGGTTTCAATGTTTAATCCGCTTATATTTAATGATATTTCTTGCTCAAGTTTGAACGCTGAGCCGATATTTATTTTTACTAATTCAGTGACATGGTCACTGATAGCCAGATTTCTGTTATCTCGTATATAACGATTTATTGTGTCATCTATTTCAGTGCCAGCAATAGGTAAAGACTCACCAGCCGCAATTCCTCCAAGTGATATGACTGCTATTTCAGTAGTGCCAGCCCCTATGTTGACAATCATATTGCCAATTGCTTCAAAGGGTTTTAATCCGATGCCGATTGCTGCAGCTATAGGTTCAGCTATAAGATAGATTTCTTTTGCCCCAATATGTTCTGCTGCATCATAAACAGCTTTTTTTTCAACCTCAGTGATTCCCATTGGAATGCTGATTACCATACGACGAATGCTCCAATAAAATTTTGTTTTAATTTTATCTAGAAGCGCTTTTATGAGTTTTATTGTGCAGTTATAATCTGCAATGACACCTTTTTGAATTGGTTTGATGGTAATGATGCCGGGATGTAATTTTTCATGCATAATCATAGCCTCCCGTCCGGACCCTAAAATTTTGTCTGAATGGGTCTCACAAGCCACTATCGAAGGTTCATTTAAGACCAAACCCTTTCCGCGTTGATAGATCAAGGTGTTTGCGGTTCCTAGATCGAGACCTATATCGATACCCCTATCTAAATGCAATCCAATCATTTGCTTAGATATTTTAAATTGAATAAGATATGGCGTTTGGTTACGTCATCAGATCCGGGAGCATAACCACGTAATATACATAAATATAGATAAATAAGTTTTATGTGTTCTGCAAAAAAACAGTTCTTGTCGGGCAAGAATAAATATTCTTTGAGTAATGCATAAATCATAAGCGTTTTTTGTGATAGAATTCTTTTGTTTTATAGTAAAATAAAAAGAGATTCGGGGAATTCATTATATGAATTTTAATATAGATAGGTCAGATGATTGATTGAGTTATAAATCAAATTTATTATTAATTTGTTGTTATTAAATGTTTTCAGGTGATGAATTTAGTGGCAAATGTGTTGGAGTGCAAATGGATTAATATCTGGATTAAGAAGGAATTACTATATTTACGAATCACTTTAGAAGGAATTATTGGATGATTTATGAGGGGCGCTTAGAGCGTTTTTATAAATATGAAATGGTTCGGAAAAGATTATTGGGCGGCTTATTTTTATGCGTATAAATATAATTCTATTTGCTATGGTTATTTGTATTTTTTTTGATATTAGTGCGGGTCTATGTTTCAGCGAGTTATTAATTTTTTTTAGTCTGTGTTTCATGTCATCAAAGTCTTGTATGTTATTTGTAGTAACTGCTTTTGTGGAGCTGACTCCTGTGTGGTTTTTTGTAAAAGCAGTCTGGAGTTTTTTGTTGGCACAGGATTTTTTTTTGATGTCCATAATTGCAAATAGCACATATATTATTTTGGCATCTCTATAAAGTGCGATAAGCGATCAACGTGCAATGCGGACGGAGTGGAGAACCCGAAGTGTACATGTAGTACATGAGGATTTCGAGTATCGACCTATGCGGCAATTTAGACGCGAAATAACTTTATAGAGGCTTTTTTTAATTTATATTAGTGAAGCACTGAATAGTGTTTCGTTGAGAAGCAATATAAAGTAATATAGATGTTGAGCGGAGCTCTCTCGTACCTGACTTGCGGGATCAGCAGGGTACAGACTACCGTATGAGGCGTTGTTTAACAGCCAGCGTTGTGAGCAATATGGAAAAGGACTCTTCAAAATGTAGTTGTCAGCCAAGAAATACGAACATCCTTGAAGCGCCACATGAGCCTTTAATTTTTTAAGGATGTATAGGGATGTCATCTTAGCAGAAGCGCCCAAGATACTCTTTCGGTATTGAGGGAACGGAGCTTGACGTGAAAATGGGATCGTGGAGCTCGATATCAGAAGATGTTTCGACACGATTGATCATGAGTTGCTGAATTGCGCATTTGAGAATTAGTCCCGGACTCCATGGGTGAAACTTTAGGTGAAGCCCTGGTTGACAGCGCTAATGGAGAACTCGGAAAGTGAACTGGTAGAGAGGACGAAAGGTAATTCAAAAGGAGATATATGCGGTCT
>JAFGMZ010000126.1 GCA_016927285.1 Chlorobiaceae bacterium | reverse complement strand
TTCGTCCTTTCGTGTACCGGCTTGCCATAGCCATAGGTCTTGATGGGTTTGTCAGGAATACGGCGTCAGGAGTGCTTCTTGAAGTCCAGGGCGATCAAGCGGCTCTTGATCGTTTTTTTGATACCCTTTCCCTGGAAGCGCCGCCGCTCGCCCGTATCGGGTCGATCACGACGGAAGATATTCCCACGGAGCTTTCCGGAGGGTTCCGGATCGATGCATCCATTGGGGACAGTTCTGTAGAGAGTCTCATTCCGCCGGATATCGCGATCTGTGAACAGTGCCGAAACGAGTTGTTCGATCCTGCTGACCGACGCTTCCGGTACCCGTTTATCAACTGTACTGATTGTGGCCCTCGATACACGATTGTTGAGCGAATACCTTACGATCGGCCATTTACTTCCATGAAAGGGTTTTCAATGTGCGTTGATTGCTTGAAGGAGTATCGAGATCCGCTCGACCGGCGTTTTCATGCCCAGCCGGACGCGTGCGGGGAGTGCGGGCCTGTGGTCACGTTGCTTGATGGATCGGGAGAGCGCGTCGACTGTCCGGACGCGATTCATCAGGCTTCGGAGTTATTGCGGCAGGGAAAGATCGTTGCGGTCAAAGGGATCGGCGGATTTCATCTGGCGGTCGATGCGCGTAACGGCGACGCCGTTACGCGTCTGCGGAAGAGAAAGCAGCGGGAGGAAAAGCCGTTTGCCGTGATGGTTTCTGGTATGGCTACGGTTAAAAGTCTCTGTCTGACGGGTGAATGCGAAGAAGCTGCGCTCCGTTCTCCTGAAGCGCCAGTCGTTCTTCTGATGAAAAGTGACGGGTACGATCTGCCGGAGCAGGTCTCACCGGTCAACGCGCGTCTTGGCGTTATGCTGCCCTATTCGCCGCTGCATGCGCTGCTGCTGGAGCGCGGTCCCGAAGTGCTTGTGATGACCAGTGCGAATGTCAGCGATGAGCCGGTGCTGCATGAGGATAGGGATGCGCTCGTAAAGCTTGCCGGTATTGCCGATGGCTTTCTTGTTCACAATCGGTCGATTGTTCAGCGGTGCGATGATTCTGTTGCCATTTATATGGCCGGTGCATTGCGGCTTTTTCGCCGGAGCCGAGGGTTCGTGCCAGCTCCCGTCATGCTTGACGAGGACGGTTCATCGCTGCTCGCTACGGGCGGGGAGCTTAAAAATACGCTTTGTCTGCTGCATGGACGTTACGGCATTCTCAGTCAGCATCTCGGCGATATGAAGAATTTTGAAACCTGGAGTTTTTTCGGCAATACCGCCCGTCATCTTCAAGCGCTCTTCTGCGCTTTGCCTGAATTGGTGGTGCATGATCTCCATCCCGACTATCTTACGACGCGCTGGGCATCCGAACAGAACCTGGCAGCATTTGGCGTGCAGCATCATCATGCCCATCTGGTTTCCTGTCTTGCAGAAAACAGGGAACGGGGTCCGGTTATAGGACTGCTGCTTGACGGTACCGGTTACGGTCCGGATGGCACGATCTGGGGCGGCGAAGTTCTTATTGGCGACGCCGCCGGCGCCGAACGATTCGCTTCGCTCGAACTCATGCCGCTTCCGGGCGGCGATGCGGCTGTTCTGCATCCATGGCGAGCAGCGGCAGGGTATCTTCAGAGATGCTTCGGAGATGTTCCTGAACTTCCGTTTCTTGACGGCAAGCCGAAGGAACCGGTGATAGAGCTGGTGATAAAAAATCTCAACTGTCCTGAAACGTCGAGCTGCGGACGTTTGTTCGATGTGGTTGCGGCCATCACCGGACTTGGCTCCAGCGTTACCTATGAAGGGCAGGCCGCGTCGGTGCTTATGCATGCCGCTGGCGGATCGACAGGAACCGATCGGTTTCATTATGGCATCGAAGAATCTCGTGGAAGACGACAGATGCTGATTTCGCCGATTATCCGCGATGTTGCTGCTGCAGTTCGGCGGGGGATTGGGGCAGCGGAAATCAGCAGGAGGTTTCATCGGACGCTTTGCGCAATGTTCTGCGATACTATCGCTTGCGCTTCGGCTGCGTCAGGAGTTCGGACGATTGTGCTCAGTGGCGGCGTGTTTCAGAATATGCTGCTTTTCGAATCACTTTTTACCGAACTGCAGGCTTCGGGGTATCGTGTACTTACTCATTCGACCGTTCCATGTAACGACGGAGGTCTTTCGCTCGGCCAGGCTGTTATCGGGCGGGAGTATCTGAGAGGGAGGTATCGGGGGGTAATTGATAATGGGTAATGGGTAATGGGTAATGGAGAGTGGGGAATTGATAATGGGGAAGGGGGAAAACAGGGTTAAGGAGCTTTCTTTTGCATTTGCGCTTCGTATAATCAAACTTGTCCGGATTCTGGAGCAGGAGAAAAAAGCTTATGTGCTGAGCAAACAGCTTCCGAGGTCTGGTACTTCCATTGGCGGGCTTGTTCGTGAGGCAGAGCATGCCGAAAGCAGGTCGGATTTTATTCATAAAATGGCGATAGCTCTTAAAGAAGCTAATGAAACAGACTATTGGATCGAGCTTCTTTATCAGTCACAAATCCTTGACAGGGAGGGTTTTGATTCAATAAAATCCGACATCGTAGAATTACTGAAACTCCTGACAGCCATAATCAAATCATCAAAAAGAAATGGACAGTTGAAAATGGATAATGGGTAATGGAAGAGGGGAGAGTGGAAGAATAAGAGGAGTAACAGGGTTAATGTGCACTATAGGTCATAATCAGCATAAGGAATTCACCCGTAAGTGATTGAGTTCAATCGTTGACAATTATCAATTAATAAACATGTGTCTTGCCATACCAGGAAAGCTTATCGAGATAACCGATGAAAACGGCCTGAAAATGGGGGTTGTCGATGTCAACGGAACAAAGACCAAAGCGTGTCTTGAATATGTACCGGAAATTCTGCCTGGTCAGTATACTATCGTGCATGCTGGCTTTGCCCTGAAAATCATCGATGAGGAAGAGGCTGCCGAAAGCCTCAAACTCTGGCAGGAGCTTATTGATAGCGGTGCGTTCGAGCCTGACGAAGCACCACCGTCGCCGGATGCCGTTATATAACCACAGGGAGCAGAGCGTTCATGAAGCATTTCGATGAGTATCGTGATCCGCAGCTTGTGCGTCGTCTTGTCGAGGAAGTCGGCAAAAAAGCGACAAGGCGTTGGACCATTATGGAAATATGCGGAGGCCAGACCCATTCTATCATGCGCAACGGCATCGATCAGCTGCTGGAGGAAGCCGTGGAACTTGTTCACGGTCCCGGTTGTCCGGTTTGTGTCACGCCGCTTGAGACTATCGATCATGCGCTTGCCATTGCAATGGCAGAGGGTGTGATTTTTACCACCTTCGGCGATATGCTGCGCGTGCCGGGAAGCGGCGGCGATCTGTTTTCAGCCAGGAGCAGGGGGGCCGATGTTCGCATGGTTTACTCGCCGCTTGAGGCGCTTCGGATTGCCCGGGAAAACCCGTTGCGAGAAGTTGTGTTTTTTGCTGTTGGCTTTGAAACGACCGTTCCGGCAAATGCCATGTCGGTCTGGCAGGCAGCCCGTGAAGGTATCCGTAATTTCAGTATCCTCTGCAGCCAGGTTATGGTTCCTCCGGCCATGCGCATGATTCTGTCATCTCCCGATAACCGCGTTCAGGGCTTTCTTGCAGCAGGTCATGTCTGCGCTATTACGGGCTATGAGGAGTACGAGCCTCTTTGCCGCGAGTTTCATGTGCCGATAGTGCCGACAGGCTTTGAGCCGGTCGATCTGCTTTCCGGTATCCTCAAAACCGTCGAGATGCTCGAAGAAGGCCGGGCGGGGATAGAGAACCGTTATGGCAGGGTGGTTGCGAAAGGGGGAAATCCCCATGCCCGTGAAGCTGTTGAGCGGGTGTTCGAGGTAACCGATCGTGAATGGCGCGGCATCGGCATGATTCTCGGAAGCGGGCTGGTGCTTCGGCAGGATTTCCGCAGGTTCGATGCTTCCGGGAGGTTCGGGATAAATCTCATTCATACCGTCGAATCTCCGCTCTGTCGAAGCGGCCAGGTGTTACAGGGCTATCTGAAGCCTGATGCCTGTCAGGCGTTCGGCAGGGAGTGTACGCCGCAGCATCCGCTCGGTGCGACCATGGTCTCTTCCGAAGGCGCCTGTGCGGCCTATTATCGTTATCATCGCAATCCTTTTCTACAATGATCGAATCGTTCAATTGTCCGCTTCCCATTCTGCAGCATGCGACCGTCCAGATGGCTCACGGTGCGGGGGGACGGCTTTCGCAGGATCTGATGAGGCAGGTGTTTATGCCTCGTTTCAGCAACCGTTTTCTCGACCAGCTGGATGACCAGGCAAAACTCGATATGCCTTCAGGCAGGATAGCTTTTACTACCGATACCTACGTGGTTACTCCATGCTTTTTCCCCGGTGGTACTATCGGAACGCTTGCCGTGAATGGTACGGTCAACGATCTGGCTGTGGGAGGGGCCAGGCCGCTTTATCTCAGTGCCGGATTTGTGCTCGAAGAGGGTTTTTCGATTGCGGACCTCGAACGCATTGCAGAAAGTATGGCAGATGCGGCGCGCAAGGCCGGCGTATTGATTGTGGCTGGCGATACAAAGGTTGTTCAGAAAGGCTCCTGCGACGGTATTTTCATTAATACTTCGGGGATCGGCGTGCTCCGCGACGACGTTTCGCTCTCCTGCCGTTACCTGAAGCCAGGCGACAGCATTCTGCTTTCCGGCAGCGTCGGAGATCACGGAATGTCGATTATGACGGCAAGGGAGGGACTCTCCTTTCAGTCGTCTCTTTCGAGCGACTGCGCATCGCTCAACCACATGATTGCCGCGGTGCTCGATGAGGTTTCGGAGGTTCATGCCATGCGCGATCCTACCAGGGGGGGCGTTGCTGCCGTTCTTAACGAGCTCTCTTTATTCTCGTCGGTCGGCATTGTCATCGAGGAGCATGCCGTTTCGGTAAGGGATGAGGTTCGAGGCGCCTGTGAACTGCTTGGTATCGATCCCTTGCATGTTGCAAACGAAGGCAAACTCATTGCTGCGGTTCCGTCGGAAGCCGCATCTAGGGCGCTTGATATTATGTGCAGCTTCGAAGAAGGCCGGCATGCGGCT
>JAFGMZ010000125.1 GCA_016927285.1 Chlorobiaceae bacterium | reverse complement strand
GGCACCATTCCCGCCGCAGTAAGCAGCATCAGGCCATACCTCCCGTCGATGCCGGTTTCGAAAATGATTCGCGATTTTGGATTGCAGCTTTCCGGAGGGATGGTATCGGCTATCAATATCAGCGCTTCGGTGAGCGATAAATACTGGTCGGCAGAAAAATGGTCGCTTCTGCTCGATGCGTTTCCCGATCGTCGGTTTATTGTGTTCTCTGCGCCAAAAGAACGCGATCTGCTTTTGAAAAAAAAACTGGAGGATCATCATGATAATGTGACTGCATCTCCGGTTACCGGGAACTTGTCTGAAGTTGCCGAATTGATGCGCACAATCGGTTTTCTGGTAAGTCTTGACACGTCACTTATTCATGTGGCATCATGTTTGAATGTTCCTGTGGTTGGTCTGTATCGGAACCGAAGGGATGATATTGTCAGATTCAGCCCTTTGAGCGAACGGCATGAAATCGTTGTTTCCTCGGGAGAGCTGGTGGACGATATACCGGCAGGCCAGGTTATCGAGGCTGTGAGCAGACTCTGTGATGTAATCAGGATGCCTGCACAAATCTCTTCAGTGGCTTTGCATGATGCCGGTTAAATGTTTTTTCCGAAGAACTGGCCGGGCATCTGGACGATGGCTTTTTTCAGTTCGAGTTCGAAAAGCTGTACAAGCAGTTCTGAAATCTCACAGCCTGTCTGCAGTGCAAGGGCGTCGAGGTGAACCGGGCCTTCTTCGAGGTATGTCAGCAGGCGTCGTTCCTCTTCAGAAAAGATGATGGTGCCGGTACCGGTTTGCGCTGAGGCCATGACCGGAATTTTCAGCGCAGATAGGTTCAGCTCTTCAAGCACATCGCCAGTTTCAAGCACCGCTTTTGCCTGCCCTGTCTGTATCAGTCGGTTTGTACCCCGTGAATTGTGCGAGTATATGGTTCCGGGAACGGCGAATACCTCACGGTTCTGTTCCAGCGCGTACGATGCCGTTATAAGCGAGCCTCCTTTGAGGTCCGATTCCACGACAAGTGCGCCGAGCGTCATTCCTGCGATTATCCGGTTTCGTTTGGGGAATTTTCCGGGGAGCAGTTCGGATCCGAACCATTCTTCTGAGATGAGAGCCCCATGTTCGACGATTTTCGGCCAGATTTTCCCTTTTGGATCGGTATAGACGTGGTTGACGCTGCCGGCAAGGACTGCGATGGTTCTTCCGCCGGCCCTGATTGCGGCATCATGTGCCGCTGTGTCGATGCCATAGGCCAGGCCGCTGACAATCTGCATGCCACGGGAGGCAAGTTCGCCTGCGAGCTGTCCTGTGGCCTGTTTTCCGTAGGCTGATGCTCTTCTGGTTCCGACTACAGCAATCGATGGTGGTTCCGGCTCGGATAATGAGCCACGGATGAACAGCACGGGCGGGGGATCATAAATTTCTCTGAGCAGGGCAGGGTAACAGGGATCGATTATAGTGATCAGGCTGGCTTGATGGCGTTCCAGCTCTTCATACTGCTGCCGGGCCGCATTTTCTGCCTTGCGTCGTTTGCTCTCATTGCCGAGAAAACCGGCAATCTCTTCGGCAAGCGATCGCCCAATTGCGGGAATCTCAAGAAAAACATCGGCCGATGCCCGCAGAAGATCGGGCTGGCAGCCGAAGCGGGTTACAATGGCATGTATTCTCGCCGGCCCGAGTCCGGGGACGCAGGAGAGCGTCAGCAGGAAAAGTCCTGCATCTTTTCCTGCGTGTGGATTGCTCATTTCGGGCGTATCAGGAATCGCGTTTCATGAGCATACCTGCAAATCCTTTCAGGTATTCCCGACCTTCGGCATAGGGCAGCGATTCGAGTGCGGCGAGGGCATCCTCGGTGTCGCGGTTGATCATTGCCCGTGTTTCGTCGAGCACTCCGCATCGTTCATAAATTGCTTTGACTTCGGCAACCCGTTCTGCGCTGATGCCGTTATTGTCGATGACGGACTGGAGGAGCTTTTTGTCGCTGCCTGTAGTCAGTTCGATCGAGCGGAGCAGCAGGCAGGTTTTTTTGCCGTTGATAACGTCGCCGCCGGGAATTTTGCCTGATTTTCCTTCATCTGCCATAATATCGAGGAAATCGTCCTGGATCTGGAATGCTCTTCCGATCTTTTCGCCGAAGGTCACCAGAGCGCGTAGCTGCGCCTCTGTTGCGTTTCCGGCAACGCCGCCGGCTTCGAGCGCGGCCGAAATCAGACGTCCGGTTTTTTTTGCGATCATATCGAGATAATCCTCGATTGTGGCGTTTTTTTTCTCTTCGAGTTCCATGTCGAGCGCCTGGCCTTCACAGATCGTTATGTTCGCGTGATTGAGGATGTGTATAAGTTCACGATGGCGTTCGGTTTTCGATTGTAGGGCCAGCTCATAGGCATAGGCTATCATCATGTCACCTGAAAGGATTGCGGCATTGGTGTTCCACTGCTTATGGACGGCCGGCCGGCCGTGACGCAGATCGGCCTGGTCCATGATGTCGTCGTGCATAAGGGTGAAGTTATGCAGGATCTCGATGGCGAGTGCCGCGTTTATGGCCTTTTCCGAAGAGCCGCTGACAGATTCTGCGGCAAGCAGCGTGAGAAACGGCCGGATTCTCTTTCCTTTGCCTGCGAGAATGTACCTTGCCGGAGCGTAGAGCGTTGCCGGATTGTCCGAGCAGAAGCATCCGGCGAGAGCCTCGTTGATACGCTGGTGGTAGCGGCGGTATTTTTCTTCGACGAGCGTCTGGGTGAGGGTTGTAGTCATGAAAAAATCTGTCGGTTTTTGTAGGTGAGATGCTGTTTCCGAAGCTGTTCAGGAGTTGCCGTACCGGTCAGGAACAGAACGGCTCTGAGATCGTTCAGCCAGGTTTCTATGGTTTTTTCGAGATGGTCTTCATGCACTGCCTTGAGCAGTTGGCCGGCCGAAGCCGCGATGTTTGCTCCAAGTGCGAGCGCTTTGGCTATGTCGAGGCCGCTTCTGATGCCTCCGGATGCTATGATTTCGAACTCCGGAGATTCCGGCAGCTTTTTCAGTTCGGCCACTTCAATGAGACAGCTGGCCGTAGGAATGCCCCAGTTCAGCAGCTCGCCGAGGGCTTCGCTGCTGAAACGGTTTTCCTTTCCGGCAAGCCTGAGATAACGGAATTCCTCGACTTTCTGCCAGCTGATGCCGCCGGCTCCCGCGATATCGATGACCTTGACGCCGGCGTCGAGCAGCTTTCTCGCGCATTCGCCGGAGATGCCGCAACCGACCTCTTTTGCGATGACGGGCACCGGAACAGCAGCCGCAAGCCGAGACAGTTTGTGAAGGACATGGCGAAAATCGGTGTCGCCTTCCGGCTGAAACAGCTCCTGGGCGGCGTTCAGGTGGACGATCAGCGCATCGGCTTCGACAAGTTCGAGGATGATGCGGATGTCGTCGGCACTCAATCCTTTTGCAACCTCCGGAGCTCCTATATTGGCCAGCACGGGAACGGAGGGTGCATATTTTCTGACAATCGAAAAACTTTCTCTCTGGGAGCCGTTTTCGAGAGCCTGGCGCATGCTGCCGATGCCAAGAGGGATACCGAAATGCTCGGCTGCTTCAGCAAAGCGGCGGTTGAGCATGACAGCCTTGTCGAATCCTCCCGTCATGGAGGAGATCATGAGCGGCGCAGCGATTTTTCGACCAATAAAGGTTGTCGCGAGCCCGATATCGGAAAATCGAAGTTCGGGCAGCGCGTTGTGTCGGAACTCGAATGCTTCGAATCCGGATGTTTTTGCATCGAACAGTACCGCTTCGTTCAGGCAGAGCTCAACATGGTTATGCTTGCGCTCAATTGTTATATTGGGTGGTGCGTCATTCATGCGGCCTGCATCTGGTTCTTCAGGATTTCGTATACGTGAGCATAAAAATAAAACTTAATAAAAATATCCCAACTTTCAGCCAGTCATTGGCTTGCCGTCATGCTTAAAACGCTGTTCGATATCGCGCTTCGCCATCTCTCAGGCCGTCGCCGACAGACTTTAACTACTATTGCAGGAGTGGCCATCAGCACTATGGTGCTCATTACCACCATTTCACTTACCCGAGGCCTGCTCGATTCGTTTGTCGATATTATCGTCAATGTCGCTCCCCATATTACGCTCAGGGGAGAGAAAACGGATCCTGTGCCGGTTGTGCTTCCTGGTCTGGCAGGGTCGGACGGAACGGCTATCGTCGAGGATAATATCAAAAAACAGGAACGCGAGGAGGTTCGGAACTATCGCCAGATCGAGGATCTGTTCAGTTCATCCCTTTATGGAAGGGAGGTGCTTGCTGTTTCGCCCTATGTGGAGTCGCAGGTCATGGCGGTAAAGGGGAGCCGCAATGAGCCGGTCTTGTTCAAGGGCGTGGATATCGAGCGGGAAGACCGAATCAGCGGTATCGGCGGAAAGCTGCAGGCCGGAGATATCGGCGTGTTCAGGAATACCGCCAATGCGGTGCTTGTCGGCAGGACCGTGGCGCGTGACATGAAGCTCGGCATGAACGATGAAATTATTATTATTCCGGCTTCGGGAAAAAGCCGGCAGTGCAAGGTTGCGGGAATTTTTTTTACCGGTGTCAATGCGGTCGATAACGGCATTGTTGGTTCGCTCAAACTCGGGCAGATCATCGAGGGTATGCCGAGCAACAAGGTTACCGGTATCGCACTGAAGGTGAGGGATCCGCTGAACAACGGTCAGCTTGCGCTTGAACTGCAGAAGATTACCGGCTATCGGGCTATGACCTGGCAGGAACAGAACGCGAGCGTGCTTTCGCTTTTTACCCGCATCGGCTATATCGTTTTTTCGCTGGTGGCTTTTGTCGGGGTCGTATCCGGTTTCGGGGTAGCCAATATTCTGGTGACGACGGTTTTTGAAAAAAGCCGCGATATCGCCATTATGAAATCTTTCGGCTTTTCCGCCATGCAGCTGGTTGGTATGTTCATTCTTGAAGGGTTTCTTGTCGGACTTGCAGGAGCGATTGCCGGCGGCGTGCTGGCAATCGGGTCGATCAATCTGTTCGCAAGCATACCTGTGGAAAACTCTCAGGGGCCCATCACCAAAACGGGATTCAGCATGTCCCAGAACCCGCTTTATTTTTTCTATGTCATCGGAGTAACCGTGTTTATCAGCACGATCGCAGCAATCCTGCCTTCGGCCAAAGCGGCTAAACTGGAGCCGGTCAAGGTGCTGCGCGACAGCAGTCTGTAGGGGGAGTTTCAGGCTTTTTCTTCCTGCTTTTCTGCGGGGTGCTGCAGCAGGTATAGCTTGTAGTATAGCCCTTTTTCGGCGAGCAGTTCCTGGTGGCTGCCGATTTCGCGGATTTTTCCTTTATGCAGCACGATAATTCTGTCCGCTTTCTGGATGGTCGAGAGGCGGTGGGCAATCATGATCGAGGTTCTTCCATCCATGAGTTCGTCTGTTGCCGCCTCGATGAGCTGTTCGGTTTCCGTATCGACGGAACTGGTTGCTTCGTCGAGTACGAGAACCTGCGGGTTGTAGAGCAGGGCCCGGACGAACGCGATGAGTTGCTTCTGTCCGGCAGAGAGCCCGGTGCCGTTTTCCTTTACCTTGTAGGAGTATCCTCCGGGAAGTTGGCTGATAAAGCGGTCGGCTCCGACAATGCGGGCAGCTTCGGTGATTGCGTTATCGCTTATGCCCGGGTTGCCGAATGCAAGATTTTCCCGCAGTGTGCCTGAAAAAAGGATCACGTCCTGCATTACCACGCCGATCAACCGGCGCAGGTCCTGTACCGGTATGTCGCGAAGTTCGACACCGTCTATCTGCACAGAGCCTCTGCCGTAGGGGTAGAGTCCGGAGAGTATGTTGATGATGGTGGTTTTACCGCTGCCGGTGGCTCCTACGATGGCAATTTTTTCGCCGTGGCGGATTTCGAGCGAGAGGTCTCTGAGCACCCAGTTTTCGTCGTCGTAGGCGAACCAGACATTGCTCAATATCATGCGGTCGGCAAAGGTTGCCGTGTTTGGCGCATTATCAGGGCTTTCCTGTTCGACTGGCTCTTCGAGCAGCCTGAAGATGCGGTTGGAACTGGTGATGGCGGTCTGTATGATGTTGAATTTGTCGGAAAGATGTTGAAGCGGTCGGAAAAACAGCCAGATATACTGGACGAACGAAATAACCACGCCGATGCTCAGCTCGGCTTTCAGCAGTCTTACCCCGCTGTACCAGATCACCAGGCCGGCTGCGATCGAGCTGATCAGTTCGATGGCCGGATAGTAGAGCGAGAAGTAGAATACCGTACGGATATTGGCGTCCCGATGATCGGCATTGATTGCCGCATAGGTGCTGAATTCGCGAGATTCACGGCTGAAAAGCTGCACGATGTTCACGCCGGCGATATGTTCCTGAAAAAACGAGTTGAGGCGGGCCAGATGTGTCCGGACGTCCATGAAGGCGGCCCGGACCCTGTTTTTGAAGCTGAAGGTCGTATAGAGCATCAGCGGAAGCACGCCGAGCACGATCAGCGTGAGTTGCCAGTCCAGCCAGAACATGAGGACGACGATGAAGAAGAGCTGGGATATGTCTCCGAGAATGGAGATAACGCCGCTCGAAAGCATCTCGTTGAGCGACTCGACATCATTGGTTGTTCTGGTAATCAGCCGGCCGATCGGGTTTCGATCGAAAAATCGGGCGGGGAGCTTCTGCATGTGGCTGAATACATCCATTCTGATGTCGAATACGGCTTTCTGCCCGATAATCTGTGTGATCCAGGTCGTGGCGTACTGTTTTATTCCGTCAAGCAGAATGACGCCGACAAGCAGGATGCTGGTCAGTATCAGGCCTTGCAGGTCGTTTTTGAGAATGTTATCGTCGATCGCAACCTTGGTGAGATAGGGGCGGAGCGGTCCGAAGATCGAGCCGGCAAGGGTGATGATGATCGCTGTACTGACAAGCCCTCTGTAGGGTTTGATATAGGCAAGCAGCGTCGAGACGATATAGAGGTCAATCGATCCCTTCTTTTTTTTCAGGGTTTCGTCCTGCTGCGGATTGAAGCTTTTAGCGGCTCCCGGAACGGTGCTCATAAGGAATGGTCAGGCATTGCTTTCAGGGGCTGGAGAGCGTTTTGCGATTTCAGACATCATTTCTGCCGCAAGGGTTTCGGCTTCTGCCTCCGTCGGCGCTTCGGTGTAGATGCGTACGACAGGTTCTGTATTGGATGAGCGAAGATGGGCCCAACTGTTCATGAAATCGAGTTTCAGGCCGTCAAGACGGTTCACAGCAGCATCGGGATACTTTCCGGCGATGCCTTCGAACAGTGTATTGAGCGCTGTTCTGTCGAGAGATCCGAGTCGGATTTTCTGTTTAGCCATGGCGTACCGGGGAAAACTGCTCCTGAATCCGGACATTGTTCCGCCGCTGTTTTCAGCGCGCCAGCGTGTGAATGCCTGGACGAAAAGCGCGATACCGGCAAGCGCATCTCTTCCGTAGTGCAGTTCCGGGAGGATGATTCCTCCGTTGCCCTCGCCGCCGATGGCAGCGCCGTTTTCTTTCATCATGGCTGTGACATTCGCCTCTCCAACCTTTGCACTGCTGCATGTTACGCCGTGTTTGGCTGCAATGTCTGCCAGGGCACGGCTGCTTGAAAGATTGTTTACTACCGGACCCTTGTTGATGCCAAGGTAGAAATCGGCACATGCTACGAGACTGTATTCCTCGCCGAACAGCGTGCCGTCTTCACAGATCACCGCGAGTCGGTCGACATCGGGGTCGACGATAAGACCGAAGTCGCAGCCGGACCTCTGCATGAGCCAGATGGTTTCCTGCAGGTTAGTTTCCACAGGTTCCGGGTTTCGGGGAAACAGACCGGTGCCGTTGCAGGCAGAGAGGGTGAGATCGTTGATGCCGAGTTTTCGGCAGAGTTCCGGTACTATTGCGCTGCCGGCGCCTTCTACGCAATCCACCAGTACGCGGTAGCTTTCGCGGGCGATGGCCTGGACGTCGATGTATGGCAGGGCAATGATGGTATCGATATGGAAGTCGTCGTAACGGGAGCTGGATGCAATCGCTCCCATATCGTTCCATCGGGCAGGAAGGAACGATTCCTCTGCGGCTATCGCGAGTAGTTCGTCAACTTCTCCGGCGTCGAGAAATTCACCTCGATGGTTCAGCATTTTCAGGGCATTCCACTCTACGGGATTGTGAGAGGCAGTGATAATGAGTCCGCCATCGGCATGTTCGGCAGCAGTTGCGATTTCGACGGTAGGCGTTGTGGCAATGCCAAGGTCAAGCACGTCGCAGCCCGAAAGCGCGAGCGCATTGCTGACGAGTCCTGCGATCTGCCCGCCGGTCGGTCTGGTATCCCGGCCGATTACGATACGCGGTTTCGCTCCTGTTTGTCCCGTGCGTCGTTCCATTGAACGGATCGTCCATGCGGCAAAAGCCATGGCGAACGCTGTCAGGTTTTTCGGTGTCAGGCTTTCGCCGACGACACCCCGGATACCGGAGACGCTGATCATCAGGCTCATAGTAGAATGGTGGTTTCAGTTAATAAAAGCTGCCGTTAATATAATAAAAAACCACCCATCCCCTCTTGCGGCAGAGCGCGGCTTCTGCTGTCAGGTTTGTCGGGGCGTTTTTTGTTTTTTGAAAATTCTCCTATTCTTGTATATTACATGCCTTTTATTATTCGCAACATGCAGACCAATACTCTAACAGCATCCGTTTATGCCTCTACACAAATCGGCTGAGAAAAGACTCCGTCAGTCAGAGAGAAGAAACGCCAGGAACAGGGCAAGGAAGAAGGAATTGAAAGTGCTTCTTAAGAACATGCAGAAGCTGATCGATTCTCGTGCAGATAAAAGCGCAGTCGAAGCTGCTTATCGTTCAGCCGTCCAGAAGCTCGACCGCCTCGGCGTTAAACGCTACATTCATGCCAATAAGGCTTCGCGCAAAAAGGCGCAGTTGACCAGGCTGTTCAACAGTTACGCTCAGGGAGAGTAGTCGGAACGTTTCTGGTGCTTCTTGCAGTTATTGCGCGCTCAAATTGCGGTGTTGTGCCGATATATCGGGACGCCGTTCGCCTTGCATAGTGATCGTTCATCATACTTCATAGAGGTTCCTTTTTGTTTTGTCCGCCTTTTCGGTTTGGCGTTTTATATTTTACGATATCCGTCCGGTTCCGGATGCCTGCGCATCCGCAGCATACCGGGCGGGTTCAGATACACTACCCATGTTTGCATATTTTCGCGGCAGTCTGGCTTCGGCGCTGCCGGAAGAGGCCGTCATAGATGTATCCGGCGTTGGATACCGGCTCCTCATTTCCGCATCGACCTATCGGAAGCTTCCCCTTCCGGGTGAGGAGGTGCTGCTTTATTCGCATCTTTCCGTCAGGGAGGATGCCATGCAGCTCTACGGATTTTTCAGCGAGGCCGAGCGCCAGTTATTTCGTCTGCTTCTGCTGACGACCGGGGTAGGTCCCAGGCTCGCGCTTGCAATCCTTTCGGGTATGCCGGTGCAAGAGGTTCATGAAGCCATCATGACGAATGCGCCTGAAAAACTTTACGGTATTACGGGTGTCGGTAAAAAAACCGCAGCAAGAATCATTCTTGAACTGAGGGACCGAATCCTGAAAATGCCAGTTGCGTCTACCGGGATCGGGACATCTGCCGGAGGTTCCGGGGTATCCTCGACACAGGTCAGGGACGATGCTGTCGGTGCCCTTCTGACCCTTGGGTTCACGAAGCCTGTTGCACAGAAAGCTGTTATGGGCATTCTGGGTGAGTATCCGCATTTTTCGACGGAAGAGGTCATCAAATCCGCGCTTGTCGCCATTCATAACAGTTAGCCGACGATCACGTTGCTCTATCAGGAAGCGCTCGATTTTCTGTATCCCCTGCACAGGTTCGGCATGAAGCCCGGCCTTGATCGGGTACGTCGCCTGCTCGACGTGTTCGGTTCGCCCCAGGGACGGCTCGGTACTATTGTTCATATTGCCGGCACAAACGGCAAAGGGACGACCGCTGCGGCTATTGCCTCGATTTTTCAGGCTTCAGGAAAAAAGACAGCGCTCTATACCTCCCCTCATCTGGTGGATTTTACCGAGCGAATGCGAATTGACGGGGTTCCGATATCACCTGAAAAGGTGGCGGCGTACTGTACATTAATGAAAGATGCGGTGTGCGACCTGAAAGCGACCTTTTTCGAGGCTACGACGGCGCTTGCTTTTGCATGGTTCGCCGATGAACAGATCGATGTGGCCGTCATAGAAACGGGCATGGGAGGCAGGCTTGACGCAACCAATGTCGTTACTTCCGATTATGCGGTCATTACCTCCATAGGTCTCGATCATACGGAATGGCTTGGCAACACGATCGCCATGATCGCCGCTGAAAAGGCTGCTATCATCAACAGCGGTTCGATGGCGTTTACCGCAGTCAGCTCCCCGGAAGCCGTCGAGGCGGTGGAATATGCCGCAAAAGCTTCCGGTGCGCCTCTTGTCAGGTTCGGAAAGGATGCTCGCGCCACGGTCGTGTCTGCGGATCCAGGCAGGCTGCTCTTTTCTCTTTCGACAACGTCAGGCAGGTACAGTGGACTGGAGGCGCCTTTAACCGGGGCTTTTCATGTCTCGAACCTTTCCCTGGCCGTTATGGTCGCCGAGCGGGCCGGTATCGGCGAGGAAAGTATACGAAAAGGGCTTGCATGCATGCTGAGGACAGGGTACCGGGCAAGGCTGGAGAAAATCCGTTCCGAACCGGACATTCTGCTCGACGTTTCCCATAATCCTGATGGCATGCGGCTTACCGTCGATGCTATTGCGGTTTTCCGGCATCGATACAGAGCTGTACATGTGCTGATAGGCATGGCTTCCGACAAGGATGCCCGTCTGGTCATCCGGCATCTCCTGCCACTCAATGCCGGGTTCAGTGCGGTGACCATTCCTTCTGTCAGGAGCATTTCTGCAGCAGAGCTCGGCATCCTCATGCAAAACGAAGGCATCGACGATGCGCAGGTTTTCGATACGCCGGACGAAGCGCTTCGGACTATTCTGCAGTATGCCGATAGTGGTGATCTCATTCTCATAACCGGATCTTTTTTTCTTGCCGGAGAGGTTCTTCGCATGGCGCCGCTTTCCTGAGGGGGTTAGCAAAGCAACGATATTTTTTTATCGGAAAAAATTATATATTTGTGTTAACTACAAGAAATCTTCGTGTATCCGTCTGGAACGACCCTTTTGATAGATCCCTGTTACATCCCTGTTTCATATCCGGTTTTTCAGCCGCTCTGTTTTTTCGTTCATGGATTTCATGTCGAATAGCAGGAATTCAATCGTTGAAACTGTCAAACGGCCATACAGGTACTGTTCCTGCAAGCAGCGGCATTCCGGTCTGCTGCGCACTGCCGATTTTTTAACCACCAAGATGTGAATACAATAACCAATACCATGTCGAATAATTCGGTTTCCAAGGGTCTGGACATCAACGTACTCCAGAAAAAGAAAGTCTATGAGTTGAATGCTCTTGCAAAAGAGATTGGGGTATCGGCCGCCGGCCTGCGGAAAGAGGAGCTGATATTCAAGATTATCGAAGCGCAGTCGCAGAAAAATACCGATCAGGATAGTGGTCAGGTAATGGTCAATACCGGCGTGCTTCAGGTGATCCCCGAAGGGTACGGATTTCTTCGTTCGGCAAACTACAACTATCTTTCTTCTCCTGACGATATTTACGTATCCCCATCCCAGATCAAGCGGTTCAATATGCGGACCGGCGATACGGTATCCGGTCAGGTACGTGCCCCGAAAGAGGGTGAGCGCTTCTTTGCGTTGCTGAAGATCAATACTATCGATGGCGCAGATCCCGAAATTACCAGGGAACGTCCGTTTTTCGAAAATCTTACGCCCCTATTTCCCAATGAGCGGCTGAAACTCGAAACCCGGCACAACGAGTACTGCGGCAGGATTATGGATATATTTACCCCTATCGGCAAAGGACAGCGAGGATTGATCGTTGCGCAGCCGAAAACGGGAAAGACCATGCTTTTACAGATGATTGCCAATGCAATCATTAAAAACCATCCGGAAGTTTTTCTGATCGTGCTTCTGATCGATGAACGTCCCGAAGAGGTGACAGACATGGCCAGAAGCGTTGAAGCCGAAGTGGTGAGTTCCACCTTCGACGAGGATCCGGAACGTCATGTGCAGGTTGCCGATATGGTGCTTGAAAAGGCTAAACGGCTTGTCGAGGTAGGCAGGGATGTGGTGATTCTGCTTGATTCCATCACCAGGCTTGCCCGTGCGCACAATACCATTATTCCGCATTCCGGCAAGATTCTTTCGGGCGGTATCGATGCCAACGCGCTCACCAAGCCTAAACGCTTTTTCGGAGCGGCCCGCAACATCGAGGAGGGGGGGAGCCTCACTATCATCGCTACGGCGCTTGTCGATACCGGTTCGCGAATGGACGATGTTATTTTCGAGGAGTTCAAAGGGACCGGCAATATGGAGTTGCTGCTTGATCGCAGGCTGTCTGAACGACGGATATTTCCGGCGATCGATATTCTTCGTTCCGGAACCCGAAAGGAGGAACTGCTCTTCAGTCAGGAGGAGCTATCGCGTACCTGGCTGCTCCGGAAATATCTTGCCGACAAGAACCCGATAGAATGTATGGAGTTCATGCGTGAGAAGATGAGCGATACAAAGGATAACAAGGATTTCTTCAAGTATATGAATGCTTGAACCTGAATGTTTATGGTTGATGCGGCTTGCGTTCAGACCGTTAAAATGAGAAGAATAAAGAACAGGTGTTTGCGGATTTAAAAAATAATCCTATATTATCAGCCTTTAAAACAAGAGGAAATCAGCTCTATGCCCTGCGGAAAAAAGAGAAAACGCCATAAAATGGCAGTGCACAAGCGTAAGAAGATGCGACGGAAGAACAGGCATAAGAAGCGCTTGCGTTACCAGAACAAGTAAGTTCCGGATAGCAGATCCGTACTGTTGTTTCAGGTCGAGAATATAGCTCAGTCGGTAGAGCAACTGCCTTTTAAGCAGTGGGTCGAAGGTTCGAGTCCTTCTATTCTCACGCTCCATATAGTTCTTTTATTATTGATCGATGCCCGAGTGGTGGAATTGGTAGACACACTATCTTGAGGGGGTAGCGCCGCGAGGTGTAGGAGTTCGAATCTCCTCTCGGGCACATCGTCATACAAAAGCCGCTTTCAAGCGGCTTTTTTTTTCGGAAAAATATCATGCGTACACGATAGCCTATGCGTATAGTGGTTTGCATCTGTCAGGTTCCCGATATTGCTTCTGTCGTAACGGTCGTTGACGGCAGGATTGACCTTTCGAGACTTTCCTGGGTTATGAATCCCTATGATGAGTATGCGGTCGAGGAAGCGGTAAGGCTAAAAGAGCTGTTGCCAGGAAGTGAGGTAACCGTCATGACCGCGACCGAAGAGTCCGGCAGGGATCTGTTGCGGAAAGCTCTCGCCATGGGGGCTGACAGGGCGTTTGAACTGCTTTCTTCGTCGTTGGAAGACTCGTTCCAGATCGCTTCGGTGCTATCCGGCGCTATCCGGGAGCGGTATGCCGATGCGCTGCCCGACCTTGTGCTGTGTGGAAGGGAGTCGTTCGACCATCAGAACGCTGCCGTGCCGGCCATGCTTGCCGGTATGCTCGGTATCGCGTTTACCGGACCGGTGACGGCCATCAGCGCTTCCGGGGAAATAGTTGAGTTCGAAAGAGAGACCGAAAGCGGCATCGAATGTCTGCAGGCGGCTTATCCGCTTGTGGTCAGTGCCGAAAAAGGGTTGAACATACCTCGTAAAACCGGTATCAGGCAGGTCATGGAAGCTCGCAAAAAACCGATCGAAACCATTTCCGTTTCGCAGCCGCCGGCTTCGCTTCTGCGTCTTCAGGGTGTTGTGCCGGTATCGGCAGAAAAGAACTGCAGGTTTGCGATAAATGCCCGCGAACTTGCGGGGTTGCTGCTGCGGGATGGTTGTATCCCAAAGGGAGAGGAGTGAGGAGTATGGGGCAGTACTATCTTGTTTATCTTGAACTGCGGAATGGTGCGATAGCGAAATCATCGATCGATGTATGGAATCGCTTTCAGGAACTGGCAGCCTGCATCGATGACAGGATGTACGGGTTTGCCGCAGGCCCCGCTGCTGAAGGGGCTTTCGATGTTCTGCAGGGAAATGGTACGATATACCATGCCGCGGGGAGCCGTTCGGGATCTGCGAGCGACGTGGCTGTGTGCGCCATGCTCGAAGAGCTTGCATGCAGGCATGGGGTTACCGGTATAGCGCTCGCTTCCACGGCGATGGGTCGCCGGCTTGCCCCTCTGCTTTCCGGAAGGCTTCGTGCGGCTCTGCTGAGTGGCTGCAGGGAATTTGGCGGGCCTGACGAGGCGTGCAGCCGTTTTATTCACTCCGGATCCGTCATTGCATCATATATGCCCGCATCAGCCATCACGGTATTTCTGCAGGGCAGGGAACTCGTTTCGCCTGATTTTTGCGCTGCTGAGCGTCCGCAGATCGAGGTTTTCGACGCAGCGCCTTATCTCGATGCCGGCATCGATGTTCTTTTTCGTCCCGTTATGCACAGCAGCCAGGGTCGCGATATCGCCGAAGCGTCCGTCATCGTTGCCGGTGGGCGCGGTATGGGCAGTCCGGAGGCTTTCGGGCTGCTCGAAGAGCTTGCGGCCCTGTTCGGCGGGAGCGTCGGGGCAAGCCGTTCGGCGGTTGACGAAGGGTGGCGGCCGCACGGTGAGCAGATCGGTCAGACCGGCAAACGGGTAGCGCCCGATCTTTACATTGCCTGTGGTATTTCCGGCGCTCTGCAACATCTTGCAGGCATTGCTGCCGCCCGCATCGTCGTAGCTGTCAACAGCGATCCCGATGCGCCGATCTTCGGGGCTGCCGATTACGGTATTGTTGGTGACGTCCGGATCGTGCTGCCGGAGCTTATCGCTGCCGTCAGGGATCTGTTGACAAAGAAATGATTAACCCGGTTTTTCGGTTATACAGATTTCATGGATTACATTATTCTCCATATATGACAGAGCGGTTTTCACTATTCCTATAGAGCAATGCGTAAATTACAGGTAGATATACTTGGTCTCTCCACCAGCCCGCATACCAACGGGGCATACGCCCTTATTCTTTATGAAATTGAAGGCAAGCGGAAGCTTCCGATCATTATCGGAGGATTCGAAGCGCAGGCTATAGCGCTCAAGCTTGAGAACATAAAGCCGCCCCGTCCCTTTACACACGATCTTTTCAAGAATATTTCAGACGCGTTCGGGCTGCATGTGAACGAGATTTTTATCGACGAACTTCATAACGAAACCTTCTATGCCAAGGTGATCTGTGAGCTCAATGGCGAAATCCACGAAATCGACGCACGGCCCAGCGATGCCATTGCCATTGCCGTGCGATTTAACGCTCCGGTTTTCGTTTCCGAGGAGATTATGGATGAAGCCGGCATAAAGGAAGAGCAGAAGGAGGCTGAGGATGGCGATGATGCCTTTGGCGAGCCTGGCGAGACGGAAGAAGAGCCGGAACATGAAGAAGCGGCCGTACAGCCGAAATCTCCGGAAAGCAAGCTCGAAGAGCTGCAGGTTCGTCTTGATGATGCGGTGAAGCGCGAGGATTACGAAGAGGCAGCAAGATTACGTGACGAGATATCGAGGCTGAAGGGTATAGGGTAGAAGAGGTGAGCTGTGGGTCGTGGGCTGAGTACTGAGGGCCTGAAAATGAAACAGCGGCATATACAACAGAAAAGGAGGCAATTGCCTCCTTTTCTGTTGTTTTTAATCCTGAATTGGATATCAGAGGTTGACTCTCAGGCCAAGCAGAGCACTGTGGCTGGAAAGCTGACCGTCTACACCTTCACCTAACATATCGAATTCGGTCGTGGTGAAGTAACGGTATTTTGCGTCGAGCATGACGCCGTCACCAATAGGAGCAGCAAGACCCGCACCAAACTGATAAGCAAGAGTGGTTTCGTTATCTTTGTAGAAGCCATCAAAAACATCGACAGCAACCTGAGCTACGCCGACGCCTGCCATTGCATAAAGGTCAACGCCACCGAGATCTATGTCATAGTAGCCGTTTGCCATCAGCGAATAGATGTTCACGTCAGCTTCTACTTCGTTATCGTAAGCCATACGAGGATCGAAATCACTTCCGAAGTCAGTCGAGTTGTTCTGATAACCCATTTCGGCTTCAAGTCGGGTATCGCCATAGTCGCAACCGATTGCGGCTGTACCTGTGATGCCGGAATCAAGATTGGCCTCGTTCATCCAGCTTATGCCGCCAAAGGCACTGACATACTGATCAGCAGCCTGAGCAGGTGCGCTCCATAGTCCGGCAACGACGAATGCCGCAACAAGAGAGAGAGTTTTTTTCATTGGTTCCTCCTGAGATTATGTTTATAGTAATGCCGTACCAAAAAAAACACATAGAAACAAAACTGCAGACAGCTTGCTCTATTTATAATAAAGATACACTATTTTAAATACATCTCAAAGTTTTACCACTGGTCATGCGTTGGGCCTGACCAGTGGTTTTTTTATTCGGCACTTGTGCCGAAGGTGAACATGAACTTCCAGCCTTTTTCGTCGTCGCCGGGTACCTTGTCGAAGCCGTAGCCGTAGTCGAGGCCGACGAGTCCTATGATCGGCAGGTAGAGGCGCAGGCCGAGACCGGCTGCTTTTTTCATATCGCTGTAGTTTACGGCGTCCATATTCTCCCAAAGGTTGCCGGCTTCGAAGAATGCAAGCGCATAGACGCTGACTGATGGAGAGAGCGTAAGCGGGTAACGCAGTTCTGTGCTGAACTTCGAATAGATGGTGCCGCCATAGAGTTCGGAGTCGTCATCGAGCTGGGTACCGAAGCTGCGGTCGTCGTAGCCCCGCATCGGAATGGTCGGAAGCGATGAAAGTCCGCTGCCGCCCATGTAGAAGTAATCGGTGTAGGGCAGGTAGTCTTCCTTGTCGAAGGTCGAGAGGTAACCGTGCTGGGTCGAGAAGTTGAAGATCAGGTTTTTTGTGACCGGCAGATACCAGCTTGAGTTCAGCGTGAATTTGTAGAAGTTGATCGTACCGGGCAGCGGACCTCCGGCAAGCTGAGCGCTCAGCGAGTTTTTGCTTCCGTGGCGCGGGTAGATGGGGCTGTCGATGCTGTTGCGCGAGATGGTCTGCGTGATGGAAAATTCGTCGGCCTCTTCCGGCGCATCGCCTTCGTCCTGGATGAAGCTTACAAAACCGCCCTCGCTGTGCAGGTATTTGATCTTCCAGTTGATCGAGAAGTAGTCGTCCGGCCAGGTGAGGCGCCGTCCTATGTTGAGCGTGGTGCCGTACTGGTCGATGGTTTTTTCGTTTTCGTCGTTGTCGTCATCGGTGAAGTCGTAGGTGCGATGCGTTTTGAAGACCGAGAATCCTATGGCGGTCGGGCCTCCGAACGCCCAGGGTTCGGTGAACGAGAGGCCGAGGGTGTTGTAGTCGTCGTTGCCGAACTGCCACTGCAGCGAGAGCTTCTGGCCGTCGCCGTGCGGAAGCGGACGGTAGGATTCGGTGTTGAAGATGTCCTGCAGCGAGAAATTGTTGAAGGTGACGCCGAGAGCTCCGATGAAGCCGCTTGAACCGCTGTAGCCGATCGATGCGTTGAAGGTGTCGGTCTGTTTTTCGGTGACAGCATAGGTGATGTCTACCGTGTTATTCCGCTCGTCAGGCTGGATGTCGGGTTTGAGCGATTCAGGGTCGAAGTAACTGAGCATGTTGATCTCTCTGATGCTGCGAACTACGTTTTTGCGGCTGAACATGTCGCCGGGAATAGTGTAGAGCTCGCGGCGGATCACATGGTCTTTGGTTTTGGTGTTTCCTTTGATGTTGATGGTTTTCAGCTGGAACTGTTCTCCTTCGCGGAGATAGATCAGGAGATCGACCTTGCCTGGTTCGGTGACCTGTTCCTCGAGATTGGCCCTGAAGCCAAGGTAGCCGCGGTCGAGGTAGAGCGAGCTGACGTCGGAGTTGTCCTGCGAAAAGTTCAGCCGTTCCTGGATGAGCTTTGCGTTGTAGCTGTCTCCGCTTTTGATTCTGAATATTTTTTCGAGGATTTCTGTCGTGGCGAACTCCCTGGTGTTGCCGGTGAAGGTGACGTTGCCGATGGAGTAGAGAGGGCCTTCTTCGATATGGATGTCGAGGAAGAGACCTTTTTTGTCGTCGGTATAGGAGATCGAGTCGCTTACGACTTTCGCGTCGCGATAGCCGTTTTCGCGGTAGAAGTCGACGAGCAGGTTTTTGTCTTCGGTGAATTTATCCTTGTCGAGCTTCGGAGCGCCGAAAATTTTTCGCCACCATGAGTTCTGCGCGGTCTCTTTGAATACGCCCCTCAGTTTGCCCTGGCTGAATGCGTTGTTGCCGTGGAAGCGGATTTTCTCGATGGCGACCTTGCTGCCTTCACGGATGGATATGACGGCCTTGACCTTATTGGCGCCGATCTCCTGAAGCCGGTATTCGGCACCTGCGGTGAGGTATCCTTTACCGGCATAGAGCTTTTCGATTTTGTTGACGGCGGTGAGCAGTTCCTGTTCGTTCAGCTTTTTTCCGGTTCTGATTTCGGCTGTCCGCTGCAGTTCTTCGGCATCGAATTTGTCGTTGCCTTCGAACGACACTGATTCGAGCAGGGGAAGTTCGCGAACGATGAATTTCAGGGTGACGTTTTTGTCTGCATGCTCTGTTTTTTCGACGCTGATGTCGGAGAAGAGTTGCAGTTGCCAGAGGTATTGCATTGCGCCTGAGAGTTCAGGTCCGGGGATGGTGATTTTTTCGTTCAGCTTGACAGGAAGCCTGGCGGCCAGTTCTTCGGCTTTGAGCGACTCGAGGCCGCTGATGGTGATACCGGTTACCGTGTAAAGCGTTTGTCTGTCGGCAGCGCTGTTCCGCTGCGGTGCAGAAGGGCCTTCTTTTACCGGTGCCTGCGTTGCCGCTTCTACAGGTGTGCCGACTGCGTCGAGGGCGAGAGCAACAAGAACCAGAGCTATCAGTTTGCGCATTTTTTTCATTGAACTTCCGTGTCGGTCAGGGTTAACGTCTTACTTGTTTGCTGTTTGTTTTGTCTTGATCTGCTCACTGGTCTGTCCGAACCTTCGTTCCCTGCTCTGAAAATCCCTGATGGCATCGTAGAGTTGGGCTCGGCGGAAATCGGGCCAGTAGGTGTTTGTGAAATAGATTTCGGTGTATGCGCTCTGCCAGAGCATGAAGTTGCTTATCCTGAACTCTCCGCTGGTGCGGACGAGGAGTTCCGGATCGGGAATCGAGTTTGTCGAAAGGCGGGTGTTGAAGAGCTGTTCGTCGATATCCTTTGCTTCGAGAGTGCCGTTCTGAACGTCGAAGGCGATCGAACGGCAGGCATGCACGATGTCCCATTTTCCGCTGTAGCTCAGTGCTATGCTGAGCACCAGCCGGTTGTTGTTTTTGGTGAGCTCCATGGTTTCCCTGAGTACCTGCCGGACTTTTTCCGGCAGCAGGTTCATGTTGCCGATGACGTTCAGGCGGATGTTGTTGTCGTGCAGTTCTCTGGTCTCCTTGCGCAGAACTCTGATGAGGAGCTGCATGAGCGCGGATACCTCTTTTTCGGGTCGTTTCCAGTTTTCGGTTGAGAAGGTGAAGAGCGTGAGATAACCAATGCCAAGCTGTGCGCAGGCTTCGACCACATCTCTTACCGAGTCGACTCCGGCGGCGTGTCCTTCAATCCTTGTTTTTCCCTTGAGCCTGGCCCAACGCCCGTTTCCGTCCATAATTATGGCTATATGGCCGGGGAGTTCGCAGATGGATTTCAGTTCTGCCTGTGCCTTTGCGTCAAGTGTGTCGATGTTTGATGAGAACCAGTGAGGCTTGAAGGCTGATGAGAGGTCCATTGTTGGAATGCGCGCCATAGGGTGAAATCACTTGTTGTCAGTCCCGTAAAGGCAGTGTTCCTCTGCACGAACAGATGTATTCAGCCGCCAGAATTAGAAAACACTTCAAATTGAATAATATGCAGTTATTTCTTATTATACAAACCTTACGTGGTTCGGGTTTTTCGCCTGCCGGTGATTTTTTGACCCGGATCTGCTGCCCGGTTACCTGTCTTTCTCAAAACAATACAGTACAGACGTGCAATTCAGTAGTTATCATGATCTGCGCGATGCGCTGATCTCACGACGGATAACCTGTGAAGAGGTTGTTTCCGGCTATCTTGAAAGGATAGAGCAGCATTGCGACGACAATATCTATATAACGGTGTTTCGTGACGGGGCCTTGCGGAGGGCGCGGGAACTCGACAGGAAGTTCAGTGAAGGCGGCGCTCCCGGAAAGCTTTTCGGTATGCCGATGGCTATTAAGGATAATATCGCCATGAAAGGCGCCCGGCTTACCTGCGCATCGAAAATTCTCGATTCTTACGAAAGCGTCTACGATGCCACTGCGGTTGCGAGGCTCGATGCCGAAGATGCGATTTTTCTCGGCAAAACCAATATGGACGAGTTTGCAATGGGGAGCTCGAACGAGAATTCGGCGTTCGGCCCCGTGCCCAATCCGTTCGATAAGACCAGAGTTCCGGGCGGAAGTTCCGGCGGTTCCGCTGCGGCTGTCGCGGCGGGTCTTGCACTTGTTGCGCTTGGTTCCGATACCGGAGGATCTGTGCGTCAGCCGGCAGGGTTCTGCGATATCGTCGGTCTGAAACCTACGTATGGCAGGATTTCCCGTTACGGGCTGGTGGCTTTTGCCTCCTCGTTCGATCAGATCGGCGTGCTTGCCCGTACCTGCGACGATGCTTCGCTCGTTCTTGGCGTGATGGCAGGAAAGGACGCTCGTGACGCGACGTCGTCTTCTCACCCTGTTCCGGATTATTCTGCCGATATGGACGCATTGCAGGTCGAAGGGTTGAGAATCGGCGTGCCGAAAGAGTATTTTCATGAGAGCCTGAACAGGGAAGTAGGGGCAATTGTCATGGCGAAATTGCATGAACTCAGGGATCGAGGTGCGGAATTGGTCGATATAACGCTTCCTCAAAGCGATTATGCAATCGCCGCGTATTATATTCTTGTTACTGCGGAGGCTTCTTCGAATCTGGCCCGTTTCGATGGCGCCCGTTATGGTTATCGTTCATCTGAATCGTCGGACATGCAGGCTATGTATGTCAATTCGAGGACCGAAGGGTTCGGAAGGGAGGTCAAACGTCGTATCATGCTTGGTACTTATGTGCTTTCTGCAGGGTATTACGATACTTATTACAAGAAAGCCCAGCAGGTAAGGCGCGTTTTTCAGGACAGCTATCGCGAGGCTCTTGAGAAAGTCGATGTTATTGCCGGCCCTACGTCGCCTTTTCCGCCGTTTGGTATCGGCGAAAAAACCGCCGATCCGCTTGAAATGTATCTTGCCGATGTCTTTACGGTTCCGGCAAGTATTGTCGGCATGCCTGCCGTGAGCGTTCCTGTCGGACTCGACAGCAGTAATCTGCCTGTAGGCATGCATCTGATCTGTGATTTCTTCGAAGAGGGAAAGCTTATGGGCATTGCCCGCTGCATGCAGCGGCAGTAGCGATCTTTTGTTATCATAACTCTTAAATACCATTCTCCTATGAGCGTTTTAGTCGATAAGGATACACGTCTGCTTGTGCAGGGCATAACCGGCGGCGAGGGTACGTTTCATACTTCCCAGATTCTCGAGTATGGCACCAATGTGGTTGCCGGCGTTACTCCGGGCAAAGGCGGGGTTTTATACCATGGAAATGATAAAGACCGCTTCTGCCGCCCTGTTCCGGTATTCAATACCGTCAAGGATGCGGTCGGTAAGACCGAAGCCAATGCGTCGGTGATTTTTGTTCCGGCTCCTTTTGCGGGAGATGCCATCATGGAGGCTGCCGATGCGGGCTTGAAGGTTATTATCTGCATAACCGAGGGCGTGCCGGTTAACGATATGATGAAGGCTTATGCTTTCGTACAGGAAAAAGGCGCGGTACTCGTAGGGCCGAATTGTCCCGGCGTTATAACTCCCGGAGAGGCAAAGATCGGGATCATGCCTGGTTTTATTCATAAAAAAGGGTCGATCGGCGTTGTTTCCCGCAGCGGAACACTTACCTATGAAGCGGTGCATCAGTTGACCGCAGTTGGCCTCGGACAGTCAACCTGTATCGGTATTGGCGGAGATCCGATTATCGGTACCCGTTTTATCGATGCCGTCAAGTTGTTTGCCAAGGATGACGAAACCGAAGGGCTGGTGATGATCGGCGAGATCGGCGGCAGCGCGGAGGAGGAGGCTGCCGAGTATATCAGAAAGTATTTCAGGAAGCCGGTTGTCGGTTTCATCGCTGGCAGGACGGCTCCTCCAGGACGTCGTATGGGCCATGCAGGAGCTATCGTATCGGGCGGTAAAGGTACCGCAGAGGATAAGATCCGTGCCATGGAGGCTGCAGGAATCCGCGTGGTTGATAATCCCGGCGATATCGGAAACGCCATGCTCAAGGCGCTCGGGCGGTAATGGCAGAACAGAAACGATGTTGCGAAAGATAGGAGTGAAAGGGTGCCGAGGCACCCTTTTGCCGTTGTGCGGAAGCCGGGTCGTCGCGAGCTCAGAGCCCCAGTATTACAAGATCGTGTATGTGCAGGATGCCGATGGGCCGTCGGTTGTCGTCACAGACCATAAGTTGTGTTATCCGGTAGGTTTCGAGCAGTTCGAGACATTCGGCAGCAAGTGTTTCGGGGGTGACGTATTTCGGGTTGGCGGTCATCACCGAGCATGCGGAAAACTGCAGAAAGTCCCTGTCTTTCTGGACGATTCTTCTCAGGTCGCCGTCGGTGAAGATGCCACTGAGCTGACCTTCTATGTCGACAACGGCACATACGCCGTAGCGTTTCGAGGTCATTTCGAGGATGAGGTCGCGGAGGAGCACCGATTCTTCGACAATGGGCAGCGCTTCGCCTGACGCCATGATATCGGCGGCTTTCATGGTGAGTCGTCTGCCGAGCGCTCCTTTGGGGTGTGTGAGGGCGAAATCGCGGTGGGTGAACCTTTTTTCCTGCATGAGGGTGATTGCCAGAGCGTCGCCCATGGCGAGCATGGCAGTGGTTGAAGAGGTGGGCGCGAGGTCGAACGGGCAGGCTTCCTGAGCGATGCCGGTGTCGAGCACGATATCGGCGTTCTGAGCAAGATAGGATCGCGGGTTCCCTGTCATGGCGATAATTTCGACATCGATGCGTTTCAGAGCGGGGATGATGAAGTTCAGTTCTTCGGTGGTTCCGCTTTTCGAAAGGCAGATGACGACGTCTCCCGCAGAGACAATGCCGAGATCGCCATGGGCCGCATCCGCAGGATGCATAAAGAGTGCGGTTGTGCCGGTCGAGGCCATCGTTGCGGCGATTTTTTGTGCAATGATGCCTGATTTGCCCATACCGGAAATGATGATTTTTCCTTTGCATGCATGCATCGCCGTCACTGCCCGGCGGAACGCGTCGTCGAGTCGTCCTGCTATCTGCAGAAGTGCTTCGGCTTCCTGTTGGAGAATGATTTTGCCTCGGGCCGTGATACTCTGGATTTCGGGTGTTGTATTCATACTGTCGTCGGTTTGCACAGGTTCTCTTTTCATGGATGCATAATGATCTTTTAATAAACGATACTATCGAGTAAATTACGATACGTTAGGGTAACTTCATCCACGTTTAAACCATTGGTTATGAGCTGGGTCGTGCTTTTCGGTTTTTCTGTCGCTTTTTTTTTCGTGCTTCTGTTTCTGCTTTCGCGGTTTGTCGGATATATGAAAAAAGAGCAGAATATGGAAATAGAGTCGCTGAAGGATACCCTTATTGACAAGGATAATCCGGTAGGTCTTACTGGCGCGGAATTGGAGAAGCTCAAGCAGCAGCAGGCGGAAGCGCAGCGCCACCTGAGGGAGGTCATCTCCAGGATTCCCGTTGTGCAGAAAGAGGGTCGTTTCCAGGTCGATCAGGAGGAGATACAGCGGAGAAAAGCTTCCGGTCAGGTGAACGGAGCTTCAGGTACGGCTGGAGAGAATTCCCGTTAAGTTCCTGCAGCGCATCCATGCTTGCGAAGTTAAAGCTGCTTGCCAAAGATACGGTTATCTATGGTGCGAGCACCATCATAGCCCGGAGCCTCAACTATCTGCTCGTTCCGCTCTACGCAAACAAGCTTTCCACGTTCGATAATGGCGTCCAGACTCTGGTCTATGCCAATATTGCCCTTGCGAATGTCCTTTTTTCATATGGTCTGGAGACCTCCTACCTGAAGTCGGCATCCGATACGCTGCATCGTTCAGGCGATACGAAGGGGTATTTTTCGACGGCGTTTTTCAGTCTTCTCGTTACTTCGACGATTTTCGCTGCGGTCATGGCGTTTTTTTCCGCATCCCTTGCGGAGTTCATTGGGCTCGGACCAAGAGAGGGGGAGTTTATTACCTATGCCGCGGCGATTCTCTGGATAGATACCCTGCTGGTCATACCGTTTGCCGAGCTGCGACTGAAACGCAAGGCGCTGCAGTTTGCCGCAGCGCGCATTGTCGGCGTCATCGCCGTTGTGGTCAGCGCGGTCATTCTGCTTATTCCGCTCAATGCCGGTCTTCCCGGCGCTTTTTTTGCGAATATCATCGGTTCGCTCGTAAGCCTTGCTGTGGTTGTTCCGCTGTTGCGCGATCTGCGGCCTTTTTTTTCGTTTGCGTATCTTCGTGAAATGCTGCGCGTCGGTCTGCCGTATGTGCCTACCGGCATTGCGGGTCTTCTGATTCATCTGATAGATCGTAACCTGCTTATCAGGATTTCTGCGCCGGATATCGAGAGAATCTACGGGAAAGGGTATCATGCTTCCGATATTGTGGGTATCTATGGACGGGTTGCCGCATTCGGTATTATTCTGCAGCTGATGATCCAGGTGTTTCGTTTTGCGTGGCAGCCGTTTTTTCTGCAGCATGCATCGGATCCGGAAGTGAAAAAGCTTTTTCGTTACGTGCTGAGCATTTCAACCGTTCTAACCATGTTCGTTGCGCTTGCTGCGACATTTTTCGTTCCTGATCTCGTCAGGTATCATTATGGGGGAAGTTTTTACCTTCTGCCCCCTGAATACTGGATCGGGCTTTCAGTGCTTCCCTGGATTTTTCTCAGTTACGTGTTTGACATGGTTTCAACCAACCTCTCGTCTGGAATTCTTCTGACCGGCAATACCCGGTATCTGCCTGTCGTGACCTTTACAGGCGCGGCGGTTACTGGTTTTGGCTGCTGGCTGCTCATTCCTTTTGCCGGAATGGAGGGTGCGGCATACGCGATTGTTGCTGGTACGATTGCCATGTGTCTGGTTATGGCGTTTTATTCGCTTCGGGTCTTTCCCAACAGGTATGACTGGAGCAGATTGCTGGTTTTGCTTGCTGCCGGTATCGTCGCTGTTTTTCTGGAAAAGGGAATCGATGTCTCAGGGGATGAATTGCTGCCGGTTTTGCTTGAGCGGCTGCTGATTCTGCCGCTTTATGCCGTTCTTGCTGCTGGTCTGTTTCGGGAGGAGAGTATGATGGTGCTTGTCAGGATACGAAAAAGAGCCGCTGGTGGATGATCCAGCGGCTTTTCGATTTAATGTTACCGATCTTTACCGATTCCGGCAGGGCCGAACTTTCTTATGCTGCCAGGATGCTCTTTTCCTCTTTCGTCTCTGATTTGCAGTTTTCGGACGGCAATGTGTTCGAGAATGTTGCGCAGCGAGTCGCGCTGGGCTGGAGTGCATACCTGAGCAAGTTTCTGAAAGTGCAAGGCCTGTTCTTTTTCGATCACTGT
>JAFGMZ010000124.1 GCA_016927285.1 Chlorobiaceae bacterium | reverse complement strand
TTATTTTTCTTGTAAAACGTCTGTCCGTCTTTCGGGTTATGGCGTTGTCCCCCCTTTTTTTTATAGTCTCCGCCGCTAACTCGCCACTCCATGCGGAAAGTCTGCAGGAGCTGTTCGATCAGGAACGCCTGTCAGGCAATATCGAGCAGCTTCAGGAGCGTCTCGATGAACTTGAAATCAGAAAGATCAGGATTAATGATGCGGATCCCGAGGCGTTGCGCGAACTTCCATGGTTGAACTCAGGGGATGTGCTGGCTATTACCGACTACAGGCGGACAAAAGGTCCGTTCGCATCATTGAGCCAGTTGCAGGAGGTGATCGGTCCGGAAAAAGCCAGGGCCATTATTCCCTACATTACATTTCTTGGTGTTAAGGAGCGGGAGCCGGCGAAGAAGAAGGCTTTTGTGACGGGAAGCTATGCGGGCAGGATTCTCTGGGATACAACACCTCGCAACGGACTCTTTCCGACCGCCAATAATCCCGTACCGCGTTATGCCGGCGATGAGTACAAACTTTACAACAGGCTTAAGCTCGACTATGCTAATTACGGCGTCAGCCTTGTACACGACAAGGATATCGGCGAACCTGATGCTGCTGATTTTCTTTCGCTGAGCGTCAGTGCGTCTGATCTTGGTATCGTGAAAACTGCCGTATTGGGCAATTACGAGATCAATGCTGGGCAAGGTCTTCTTATCGGACAGAGTCGATTTCTTTCGAAAGGATCGGAGCCATCCAATAGCGTTATGCTCTCATCGAAACGCCTTTCCTCTTATGGATCGAGTTCGGAGTATGGATTTTTTCAGGGTATAGGGATTACGTTTGATTTCGATCCTCTCGAGGTCACCGCGTTTTATTCGGCTAACAAGGTTGATGCGCGTAATTCGAAAGGTCCGATCACGAGTTTCGATGAATCGGGTTATCACCGAACCATGACCGAGCGGAGCCGGAAGGATAATGTGACGGAAACAGTATACGGTGCCAGCTTGCTCTACCGGTTCAATTCCGGTCCTATCACCGGAAAAGCAGGAGGGACCTGGCTTCGTTATCATTATGGCGAACCGCTCGAGGTTCTTGATTATGGGCAGGAAGCCTCCTCTCTTGGCAGCGTCGAGGCGGGAGTCAGTATCGGTCGACTCGGTATTTTCGGAGAGGCAGCCTGGTCGGAAAAGCCAGATGGCTGTATTTCGTGGATTGCCGGAGCGGAATACCGGCTTTTTTCCAAAGTCAACCTGCTTCTTGCCGTCAGGGATTATGCAGAGGGTTATTATTCACCGTTTGCCGGAGCTTTTGCCGAGCGGGGAGATGGCGGTTCGAATGAACAGGGCGTCTATTTCGGCTTCGATGCGAAGATCAGCAGCAAATTTACTGTCGGGGCCTATTACGACTGGTTCCGGTTTCCGAAACTGGATCCGGACCCGATGGTCTATCCATATTCATCATCAGGATATGACACACGGCTTTTTGTCAGCTGGAAACAATCTTCGGCGGTGACCTGGAACCTGCAGGTGCAGCACAAGGAAAAGGATGACGTTCTCAAGCAGTGCCCTGACGGTGCTCTTGATTGCAAGGCCAGGGAGAAAGTTTATGCCCCATTGCCAAAAGTTACCGACCGTATACGTCTTGATTGCGATATTGATGCATCGCGAAGGATTCATCTGAGGACGAGGGGTGAGGTGAAGCGGGTCGTCAAGGATTTTCTTGCTGGAGATGAGTCTTTCTATGGGTGGCTTGTTTATCAGCAGGCGGGTTATAAATTCGGTCGTTTCGGATTGAAAGGGCGGCTGACCATGTTCAATACCGATAATTACGATGCAGCGGTGTATGTCTATGAAGACGATCTGCCGCTGACGTTCAATACGACCGGTTTCAGCGGACGAGGAAAAGCATTTTTCGTGCTGGCTTCCTGGGATGTATCGAAAAACCTGAAGCTTGCAGGGAAATTCGAAACCGCATGGTATGAGGACAGGGATGTCTACAGTTCCGGCGCGGATCAGCGCAATACAAGCGCTCCGGGCACATTCCATTTCGGTTGTTTTCTGAAGTTCTGAAACACAGATCTTTCAGTTGCTTTCCGCCGCCCGGGTGATTCTGTCGAGAATGGCTCTTCCGATTCCCTTGGCTGGTGGTAGTTCGCAGTAGATGGTGCCGATGCCTCGAGTATCGCATTTTCTGAAGAAATCAAAAAGTACCCGGGCGTATTCGACGGTCGTGCCGCACTGCCGGACAAGGGCAAACCCTGCGGCAACAGGCGGTTGCGTCAGGCCGATCCATGCGTAAGGTGTTTCCGATTCAGGTATTACCGTTTCCCCTGAGGTACAGAGCAGGATGCGGGCGAGAGGCGCATAATGAGGATACTTCAGTCCGGGGCTTTTTGGGGGTTCATCATTATGCCGGTTTTCGCCTATTCTGATTTCCGGGATGACCCCCAGCAGTTCCTCGATGGTGACCGCTCCGTTTCTCAGGAGAATGGGTGGCGTGTTCGAACAATCGACAATTGTCGATTCGAGCCCGATGTCGCTTGGCGCTCCTTTCAGAATGCAGTCTATCTTTCCTTTCAGGTCGTGCAGTACGGCTTCCCAACTGGTGGAACTCGGACGTCCGGAGGTGTTTGCAGAAGGTGCAGCTACCGGACAGAGGCAGAGTTCAAGAAAATTTCTCGCAATCGGATTCGAAGGGCATCGAACGCCCACCGTATCGAGTCCGGCAGTTACTACGCCAGGTATCGTATGGCTTTTTTTCAATACGAGGGTGAGCGGGCCTGGGAAAAAATGCTTTACCAGTTTTCGCGCGTCGCTTCCGATCTCTCTGCCTACCGAATCGATATCCGCAGGTCTGGCAATATGTACAATGAGCGGGTTGTCTCTGGGACGTCCTTTTGCAATGAAGATGTTCTCTATAGCGTCCGGATAGCATATGCCCACCCCGAGTCCGTAGACGGTTTCTGTAGGGAACGCTACGATTTTGCCGGAATTGATGTATGACGCGGCTTCCTTGGCAGAGTCGGTAACGATAGTCTGCATATTGATGGTCAGAATTAAGTGGAGGTTTCAGCGGCAGAACGATAGCGCGTCAAGTTGTTCGGAAAAACAAAACAGGTAACAGAGAACGCCTGTTGCTGCACTGACGAGCGGTATGGTCAGATTGTCGTCAAGCTTGAAGCCCCCGATACGGATTACGAACGCCTCGGTTATCGTTGCAGTAACTGCCATTAGAAGACCTGCTGGCAGGTTGAGATTCGGTACCAGAGTAACGATTATGATCGATGATAGCAGGAAGGCGGCGCTTCCCTCCAGGCTTTTATGGCCGAACCGATGCCTTCCGAACATTTTTCCTGCCAGAGCTGCGACGGTATCTGAAATGGCAACCATCGAAAAAGCGGCAACGGCTATTACTTTAGGAAAGAAAAGTACCAGAAGCAGGGCTGAAAGCGTTATGCAGGTCGCTCCGTTCAGGTGTAGATGTTCTTTTTCCAGTTCGTGTTCCCGGAGCATGGCCCCGAAGCTGCGGTGGTACCAGACGGCTACCGGTTCTGAAATATTTTTCAGAAGATCGACAAGAAAGAACCCTGAAAATAGCGGAACGAGCAGCAGAAGGGCGAGATCACGGCTGATATGGCAATAAATGATGGCAATGGAAACAGACGACAGATGGATGGTTTTACGGGCTATTTCCGACTTGATATCAAGACGGTCTGGCCTTTCTTCCGGGTTGCCGGGTATTCTGCTGGGATTGTCTCTCACGTTCTGTCAGGGTTACAGTGCATTGTGATTCTGCTTCAGCGCCAATATACACCAAAAAATCACGGATGATAAATGGCTGTACACATGAAGAAAATTATAGAAAAAGAGCTCAAAATATCGGGATTTCCTGTTGTAACTGTCTATTGATTTTCTAACTATCAGGAAATTCAGGATGATTTTCGGCTCTTATCCCGCATGATTCGGAAGAGTCCTTAACAAAGGATTTGCAAGCGTAATACGAGGTGAGCATCGTTGGCTTGCGTCAGCGTAATCGAGAGGTTTGCTGTATCTCGCATTTCTATGCCTTATTTCAAATTTTTTATCCTTGATAATGTCGTTAGCCCGGGGAGTAACCTTGAGGAAGATCAGTAGCCCATATTTTCAGCTCCGTAGGTGCGACATTTCGGGTGTGTTTGGGTATAACCCGGTGATCTACGGGAAAGAAGGCATGATTCTGAGCTATGACGGGATATCAGTTGATGAATAATTCAGGTCAGATCGCAGGGAACTTCTTTCTGTCAGGAAAGAACATCGACGCATGAAGTCAGCGGATTTCGATAAATCGTTATTTCTGTTGGGCGGTACCGGTTTTTTTCATCTCATTTACAAAGAGCTGGCAGAGCAAAATGCTTTGGGTAATTGAAAAAAGCAGTTTCAGTCGTAGATCACATCGCCGGAAAATTCGGTTGTTTGTTATCAGGTCGTGTTTTTCCGCTATCCGGTTTTCTGATTTTGCATCTTCCTCTGTTTTTGCATATTCTCCACGAAAACCGTTACCTTACAGCTGTTTTTCAATCTTATCCAGCGTTTGCGGTATGGCAACGGATGCACTACGGGTTGCGGCTATAGATCTCGGCACCAACTCTTTTCATATGGTCATTGTCGAAGAGCGGCCCCGGAAGGGGATTGTGGAGGTCGACAGGGTGAAGGACATGATCTGTATCGGAAGAGGCAGCATTTCCACAAAATTGCTCGGTGAGGAGGCTATGCAGGCCGGTATTGCCGCACTGAAACATTTTCTTGTACTTGCTCGGCAGCATGGCGTGGCGCCGGAACGAGTTATAGCTTTTGCTACGAGCGCAATCCGCGAAGCCCGCAATCAGGGGGAGTTCATTCGCCGGGTTCGTGATGAGACCGGATTACAGATCAGAGTGATTTCCGGAAAGGAAGAGGCTGAATTCATTTACTACGGCGTCAGGAATGCTGTTCGGCTTGGCAATAGTCCGGACCTGATATTTGATATCGGGGGAGGTTCGGTAGAGTTCGTGATCGCCGATCGTTTCGGCGTGAAACTGCTCGAAAGCCGTAAAATCGGCGTTGCGAGGATGTTCGAACGGTTTGTTACGACTGATCCTGTTCGGGAGCATGATATCAAGCTTCTCGAGCAGTTTTTCGCCTCCGAGATGGTTTCTGCTGCCGGGAAAGCATCGGAACTTGGCGTGAAACGAGGAATCGCATCATCTGGAACCGCTGAGAATATCGCGCGCATGATCCGTTCCTTCAATGGAGAAGAAAACGATGCGCCTCTGAATAATACGCATATAACTCGCGAGGATTTCAGCCGTCTCTACAGGGAAGTGTTGCCTCTCCGTTCGTCCGAACGGAAGAGACTGACTGGTCTTGATGAAAAACGGGTAGATCTGATCGTACCGGGGCTCATCCTGTTCGATATCATTTTCAGGATATTCGATCTGGGAGAAATTGTCATATCGGGCTCCGCACTGCGTGAAGGTATGGTGCTGCACTATCTTCAGCAGCATGGTGACGGAACAACGCATGACGAACCCGATATCCGAAGGGAAAGTGTCTATGAACTTGGTTTTCGATGTAACTGGAACCGTTCGCATTCCGAGCAGGTAGCCATGCTCTGTCTCAGGCTTTTCGATCAGCTCCAAACGCTGCATGGCCTCGACGGGAGGTATCGTGAACTGCTTGAATATGCGGCACTGCTCCACAATATCGGCACTTTCATTTCAATTTCTTCGCATCACAAGCACAGCCAGTATATCATCATGAATGCCGAACTCAGAGGGTTCACACCGGCAGAGACCCTGCTGATAGGCAATGTGGCTCGCTACCATCGTAAATCGCCGCCATCCGAAAAACACGCTCAGTATGCGCTACTCAAGCCGGCGGCCCGGAAAGCGGTGGATGTACTGTCCGGGATTCTTCGCGTGGCGAACGGGCTTGAGCGGGGTCACCGACAGAATATTATTTCGATCAATGCCTCCATCGGTTCCGGAGAAATTTCTATCGGTTTGCGGAGCAGGTATGAGCCGGATATTGAGGTATGGGCCGCAGAGTTGATGAAGTCCTGGCTTGAAGAGGTCTTGCAGAAAAGCATCGTTTTCGATTCCGCTTTTTATGAATGAGTCTGCTTCAGGTTGCTCTTTTGTAAATGGGCTCCTGACAAAGCCCGGGTCACTCTGGTTTGAAACCGCAGGGCCGGGTGTTGGTGGCGGGGAAGCGCTTCTGTTTACGGATCCTGTCGAAGAACTGCAGCTGCGCTCTGTTTCAGATTTGTACGATTATTTTTCTGAGCTTGAATGCCGCCATGCAGCAGGATTTTTTCTTGCGGGCTGGATCGGTTACGAGGCGGGTTACGGGTTTGAATCGGGTACGATCGGTTCTTACTGTAGAGGTATGAATGAAACGTTTGCCTGGTTCGGGGTATACCGCGAACCTCGGCGTTTTTTCGGTAAAGAGGTCGAGCTGTTTCTTGCCGGGGAGGATGATAGGGCGTTTTCTCTTCCGGAAAGGATGCGGTTCAGCTACGAAAAGCAGGAGTACGCGGATCTTGT
>JAFGMZ010000123.1 GCA_016927285.1 Chlorobiaceae bacterium | reverse complement strand
CCGGTTTTCAGGAAAGCCATGGTAACGGTCATATCGGCAGCAACCGAGGGTTCGGCCGCAAATCCAGATGTTGCGTCGAGACCTGAAGGAGTATCAATCGAAACGACTGGTGCTCCGCTTTGAGCTTGCACTGCATGCAGCAGATCGATGCCGTCCCTGGCAGGAGACGCATGCATTTCCAGCGATGAATCGATCTTCAGTCCGGTACCGAGCACCGCATCGACAAGTGCATCGTACAGGGTTTCCACCACGAACGGCAGAGCCTCGCCGGCACTTTCGAAAATTCTCAGATTATCCGTATGCTCCGCATAGGCTTTGATGACCGCCAGACCGTCGCGGTTCGTTACCGAAAGTGAAGAAGAGGGGTAGAGGAGCACCAGATCGACCGATGCGCCCAGATTGATCAGATGGCGGGCGACAACGAATCCGTCTCCGCCGTTATTGCCTTTTCCGCAAACGACAAGAAACCGGCAGGCATCGTGGATGTCGGTTTCGAGCAGTTCGGAGATACAAGCGGCAACGCGCATACCAGCCAGCTCCATAAGGCGTATGCCGCCTATACGGAGCCCGTCGATGGCCGCCTGATCTGCCCTTGCCATTTCTGCAGCGGTAACTACAGGAAGCATTGATTATCCTTTGTCATTGATGGGATAGCTTGATAACATATCCGATTTCCCTCAGCCCTATCCTACAATTCGTCGAGATGCAGGGCGCTTTCGAGCGCATGAAAATAAGCGCCTGCCAGTTCCTCAGTTGTGAACGATACTGCGGTTTTCCCGTTGATTGCGATGGTTGCGCGGTTTTCCACAACTTTACCGATAACCCGTACAGGCACATTAAGCTGTACAGCTTCGGCGATGACCTCCCTGGCCGCATCAGGCGCAATACTGACAAGGACCCGGCCCTGAGCTTCCGAAAAGAGCTGCTGCTGGATATGGCAGGGGTTGTTTGCCGCATCTTCTATATCTATATCGAAACCGCGAGTGCTTCCCTTGTCCATAATCGCCTTTTCCGCAAGCGCCGTCAACAGTCCGCCATCGGAAATGTCGTGAGCCGATTTCAGCAGTTTTTTCGATGCCAGACCGACCAGCAGATCCTGAAGGTTCTTTTCATCGATGAGGTTGATGTCGGGCGCATCCTGCCCCGGAGTGTCGTACTGCATCACAAGATACTCGGAACCCTCAAGGGTCAGTTCCGGATTGCCAAAGAGCAGAATGGCATCGCCGGCATCAGTGAAAGTTGAACCCACGAGACACCCGATATCGTCAAGCAGACCTATCATTCCGATCGTAGGGGTAGGATAGATCGCCGTACGTTCACCATTGAGAAAGGTTTCATTGTAGAAACTGACGTTTCCTCCGGTCACCGGGGTGTTGAATGCCCTGCAGGCTTCCCCCATACCCTCGACCGACTTTTTGAACTGGAAGTAGACTTCCGGCTTGTATGGATTGCCGAAGTTCAGGCAGTTTGTAATGGCCAGCGGTCGAGCGCCGGAACAGGCAATGTTGCGGGCGCATTCGGCTACAGCGATCATTCCACCTTTAAGCGGGTTCAGATAGACGTAGCGGGAGTTGCAGTCGGTTTTCATGGCAAGCCCCTTTTTCGACCCCTTGATGCGGATGACGGCAGCGTCGGTCGAACCAGTTTCCGTCAGGGTGTTGGTCTGCACCATCGAATCGTACTGCCGGTAGACCCACTGCTTGCTGGCGATGCTCGGGCGAGAGAGCAGCGCAAGGCTCAGAGCCGAAAGATCGAGACAATCGTCCGGCAAGAGTGCGGCTTGAGGCGTTGCCGGTTTTTTTTCTATAGCTTCGCGGGTATAGACAGGAGCTCCTCCGCCAAGCACCAGCGATTCGGCGGGAATTTCCGCAACAACGCGGCTGTTGTGCTTGATTCTGATCTGGTTGTCCGAAGTGACTTTACCGATTACGACAGCCTGAACGTCCCATTTACGATAGACATCGATAATCCGGTCTTCGAATCCGTTTTTGGCAACCACCAGCATCCGTTCCTGAGATTCGGAGAGCATGATTTCATAGGCGCTCATCCCGACCTCACGGGCAGGGACCAGATCAAGGTCGATTTCAATACCGCCGGAACCGTATTTTTCAATGCCTCTTGCGCTCATTTCCGAGGTCGAACTGGTCAGGCCTGCTGCCCCCATATCCTGCAGGCCCGCAACATATCCAGTAGCAATCGCTTCGAGGGTTGCTTCGAGCAGGAGCTTTTCGGCGAACGGATCGCCTACCTGTACGCTCGGACGCTTGTCTTCCGAAGCTTCGCTCAGATCTTCCGAAGCGAACGTTGCGCCATGAATGCCGTCACGTCCGGTTGATGAGCCGACGATCAGTACAGGATTGCCTTCTCCATACGCCGTAGCGCTGACGGTTTTGTCGTGCTCGACAAGGCCGACCGACATGGCGTTGACGAGCGGATTACCGGTATAGCACTCTTCGAAATAGATCTCTCCGCCTACCGTCGGTACGCCGAACGAATTGCCGTAGTCGCCGATCCCTCTTACAACGCCATCGACGAGATAGCGAACCCTCGGATCTTTCGGAGAGCCGAAACGCAACGAATTCAGCGAAGCCACAGGACGCGCACCCATGGTGAAAATATCGCGGTGGATTCCGCCGACGCCGGTCGCCGCTCCCTGATAAGGCTCGACTGCCGAAGGGTGGTTGTGCGATTCGATCTTGAACGCCACGGCAAGGTTATCGCCTATATCGACAAGACCCGCATTTTCCTCGCCCGCTCCGGTAAGCAGCGATTCTCCCTCTCTCGGCAGGGTTTTCAGGACGGCGATTGAATTCTTGTAGCTGCAATGCTCTGACCACATGACCGAAAAAATACCGAGCTCGGTAAAGGTCGGAGTCCTGCCGAGAATGCCAAGGATTTTGCCGTACTCTTCGGCATTCAGGCCATGTTCTTCGGCAAGGCGGAGCGTAACTTCTGGTTCGGTTTGTTTCATAGGGAACGGTGAACGTTTCGGAATATCAGGGTTGCTGCCCGTGACAGTTTTTATATTTTTTGCCGCTGCCGCAGGGACAAAGGTCGTTACGGCCGGTTTTCGTTTCTGCCTTGACCGGCTGCTGCGGTAAGTTTTCGCGTGCCGTGCCGCCTTCGTCAGGATTCTGATAGATGCTTTCTGCCGGTTGATGCTGCGCGACGAGTTTCTCCTGGCGCAACGCTTCCTTTTTTTTGCGGGCCTCGATCTCGCCAGCCTCGTCCGGATTTATCGGAAACAGCTTGAACGCAAGCGACAGCGTTTCAAGCTCGATTTCCTGCAGCAGCGTGACAAACAGCCGATACGCTTCCTGCTTGTACTCCAGAAGCGGATCCTTCTGTCCGTAAGCCCTGAGGTTGATGCCCTCCCTGAGCGAGTCGATCTCCCTGAGATGATCGCGCCATTTTTTATCGATGACGCTCAATACGGCATATTTCTCGATCTGAGCCATGATTTCTCCGGGGATCTCCTCCTCTTTGCGCCGATAAAAGGCCAGAGAGGTATCGAAAAGTCTGTCGGCTATACCTTTCGTTCCTTCACGGTCAAACACTTCCTGTTCGGGCCGGAACTCGACCGAAAGTTCCCGGAGTATGCGTTCTTCAAGTTCTTCCGCATCGAACTCTTTATCGTACTTCTTTACCACCATATCGCAGTAATCGCGGAGCAGATCGAAAATGTCGCTCGAAAGCCGCTCCATCTGCAGGCCATTTCTCCGGCGGGTATAGATCACGTCGCGCTGTTGGTTAAGCACATCGTCATATTCGAGCAGGCGCTTGCGGATGGCGAAATTCTGCTCCTCCACCTTTTTCTGGGCGCGCTCGATGGATTTCGTGATCATGGCGTGTTCGATCACGTCCCCCTCTTCATGCCCCAGCCGGTCCATCACCGAAATCACCCTGTCAGAGCCGAACAGACGCATCAGCTCATCTTCGAGAGAGACGAAAAAGACCGATTCGCCCGGATCGCCCTGACGACCGGCCCTTCCGCGAAGCTGCCGGTCAATGCGGCGCGACTCGTGCCGTTCCGAACCAAGAATATACAGGCCGCCGAGTTCGCGTATTCCGGAACCAAGCTTGATATCGGTGCCTCGTCCTGCCATATTCGTCGCGATGGTCACCGCGCCATTCTGGCCTGCTGAGGCGACGATTTCGGCTTCGCGCGCATTTTGTTTGGCATTCAGCACGCTATGCACGATCCGTTTTCCACGCAGCATTCTCGACAGCGTTTCCGAAACCTCCACGCTGGCCGTGCCGACAAGTACCGGTTGCCCTTTTTTCTGAAGTTCCTCCACTTTCGCGACTATGGCATTATACTTTTCCCTGCGGGTTTTATAGACCAGATCGTCCATATCCTTGCGAACCACAGGTCTGTTCGTCGGAATCACCACGACGTCGAGCTTGTAGATTTCGTAAAACTCCGAGGCTTCGGTTTCTGCGGTGCCGGTCATGCCGGCAAGCTTTTTGTAAAGGCGAAAGAAGTTCTGAATGGTGATGGTCGCCATAGTCTGCGTCTCGCCTTCGATCCTGACGTTTTCCTTGGCTTCGATCGCCTGATGCAGTCCGTCGCTGTATCGCCGGCCAGGTAAAATTCGTCCGGTGAATTCGTCGACGATCATCACCTTGCCATCCTGTACTACATACTCGTCATCACGCTCGAAAAGTGAATAGGCCTTGAGAAGCTGACTGATATTGTGCAACCGTTCCGACCTGTCGGCAAAAAGCCGGTAGACAGCATCCTTCTGCTTGATCTTATCGGCAGGGGAGAGCGACTGGCTGCTTTCTATAGTGGCGATTTCCGAACCTACATCCGGAAGCAGAAAGAGATCGCGGTCCTGGTGGCCCAAT
>JAFGMZ010000122.1 GCA_016927285.1 Chlorobiaceae bacterium | reverse complement strand
GCATCCGTTTCGGCCTGTCGGGAAAGCTCATGAAGGCGTCTGTCCTGAAACAACCAGAGAAGAATGGTGAAAGTTGAAATAAGAATGAGCAGCAGAATGGTAAGAAAAGGGAACAGGCGGCCGAGCACCGGACTTGAAATGTTATCATCGCGTCCGGACGAAGCGAGTGTAACGACAAGAGCGACAATACCTGCGATAATGATGCTTCCCACAGGCAAGGCCGAACGGGATGCCACTTCCCAGAACCATTCAGACGCGTCAATATCTATGCCGAGCACAGCGTAAGAACCTTCCGGCCCTGCATGCCCAATAGGTATAAAGCCGCTTACCCAAATACCCCACCGGTCCGGAATCGGTCCTTCGACCAGCGGCTTTCCGGTCTTGAATGTTTTGGCAAGAGAAGACGATGCTTCTTCGTATAACTGGCCAGGAGGAGAACAATCAGGAGAAGCCGATGGCTCGGAATCGGCAAAAAAGTATATGGTGCCATCAGGCTTCATGCCAAGCAGATAGGCAAACCGGCATCTTGTATTCGACTTGCAAATGCTGCTCAGATTTCCTTTAAGCTGCCGGTATACCGCCCCGCCAAGATCGCTATGGGTTCCGCTCAAGGCATGGATATCGACGCCACGCAATGAGCTCTGAGAGGAGCCAAGGTTATCAAGCAGTTCCGAACGCATCTGGCGATCTGCGAGATAAACCGCCGTTCCGGCAAACAGGAATGCGCCGAACAGCAGCATAACCGCGATCATGCGACCTGTGATATTTCTTAACATGTATAAATTGGCTTTCGAAAACAGCCTGCGGCTCAACCCGATCATTGGGCATGTAACCACGGGCAGTGTACCGTCCTCCGCTTATACAGCAAACTGATGAACACTACCCGGTGATACCTGTCCGCAAAGACCTTCGGACTCAGCCATAATAGCTGAAGCGGTATGTGCGAAGAACCCGAAATCACCGGCTTATAACAAAAGTGGCGATTCGTTGGGGGTGTCCTGTGCTATTTATTTAAATGTATTGAAATCGCAAGTCATGCGCAATAGCATTCCGACACGAAGAAAACGAACATAATCACCGGAAAAAAAACCTGAGACCAGCGACGCCTGCGACAATGAGCATTATACAGAGTATCCTTGCAATATCCCTCGACTCATCGAACATCACTATCCCTGCGATAGCTACGCCGACCGCCCCTATACCTGTCCAGACTGCGTAGGCCGTTCCGACAGGAATCGTTTTCATGGCAATGGAAAGCAACCAGAAACTGCAGATCATGGCGAGAACCGTCATCGCCGAAGGTAGCGGTTTTGAAAACCCGTCGGTATATTTCAGGCCAACTGCCCATACGCATTCGAGGCATCCTGCCAGAGCGAGCAATATCCAGTTCACCAGCTCTCCTCTTATACTTTTACCCATTGCCGTAACCGATAAGAATCGGAAGCTGCCTTGAGCACTTTCTGGATGACGAGACCGTCTGCGAATCCTGCCGCATCATAAAGTTTCTGCTCGCCGTTACGCAGCGCTTTGACGATCCTGTTTGCAAGAAAGGCAAATCCTACGGCAAAGATGCCATGCATGGCCAGCGATGAAAGCCGTATACGCTCCTGGAGTACCAGTTCGTCCCATGCAAGCATGGGTTCTAGCTGCTTCCATCGCGGGGCGTCGATCAGGCTTCTGCCCCCTTTCGCCTCTCCGTTGGCGATCTCCCAGAGCCTTCCCGCGCCATCGAGGCGGATGGTCTTCCGACTTCCCACGACCTCGAAAGAGAGCCAGGTATAAGAGCCGACCGTCGTAACATGCATGAATGACGATGAACCAAGTGCAACAGAAGATGCGCCAAATTTCATAAACATGGCAAAGCTGTCGTCGGACGTAACCTGATTTGGTTTCCCCCATTCATCGGGGCGCTGTGGTATCGAGGTTGACATGTTGCAGCAAACTTCGGATATCTCTCCGACAAGAAACCTGTTCAGATCTATCAGGTGCGATCCTATTGCCCCAAGCGCTCCGCCGCCTTTTGATGCATCGCTCCACCAGGAATAACGTTGATCCGGCCTGTTTCTGGTCGCAAGATTCACAACGGCCCGTACTTCATACACTTTGCCGATCTCTCCGCTATCGATCAATTGCTTCATGCATTTGACTGCAGGATGCAGACGAAGCTGGTGGTCGATAAGCGCGAGTCCGGGAGTACGCAATGCTGTAAAATGCATGGCAGATGCCTCATGTACGCTCAGAGCGAACGGCTTTTCGCACAGTACGCTTTTACCGCTTTCCAGCAGGGCGTTCACCATGGTCGCATGGAGACTGGGTGGGGTTGTCACGCAAACCAGATCGAGATCGGCCTGGAGCAATTCCCGCCAGTCGGCATAACCCTCGGGAATACCAAAACGAGCCATGAACTTTTTCCTTCGGTCTTCGGTTGGACTCGCCACTGCCGCAAGCTCAACATCCTCAAGCAGGGAGAATGCCGGAGCCTGCGCAACCTGGGCCCAGCCGCTGCCGAGGAACCCTATTCTCACTGTTTTTTTCATACCGTAGGAAGAGATGAAAAAAGGGTGACTTGCATCACCCCTTGTTCATTCTGTTTTTTTTTGCAATCAGCCGATCTGCTGAGCCTCTTTTGCCTTCCGTGCTCGTTCAATATACTCTTTCTGGATATCTCGTGATACATTGTACGCTTTAGAGAGACTGTCGGAACGCCAGAGACGTGCATCGAAAGCCATACAGATGTTCCTGAGAAAGGGAATTCCGCTTTCGGTTACGCGAACTCCGTTTTCAAGAAGCACCACCATACCGTCATTCTCCATATCCTCAAGACGATAACGGGCGATATCGAGCTCTTCTGTATACATTTTCGGATCTTCCCATGAAGTCTCCTGACGGCACATGAGATTGAGAATGTGGCGACGAAGCACAAGATCTTCGTCGGTAAGCAGATGGCCGCGCAATATCGGAAAGCGCCCTTTATTGATCTCCTGAATGTACTTGTTGTCGCCTCGCTCATTCTGAGCGAAAGCGTACCAGGTATCGCTGATAGACGACGCGCCGAGAGCGATCATCATCTGTGTAGTATTTTCGGTATAGCCCATGAAGTTCCGGTGCAGAGAACCGTCCTTGGCGGCAAGATAAAGCGAATCGCCCTCAAGCGCAAAATGGTCCATGCCAATTTCATGGTATCCGATGGATTCGAGCATGGCACGCCCCTTGTCATAGAGTTCCTGCTTGACGTCTCCGACAGGAAGATCCTCCTCCTTGAACTTGCGCTGTCCTTCATACATGTGCGGATTGTGACCGTATGCATAGAATGCCAGCCTGTCTGGTCGAAGCTGCATAACCTTGTCGATGGTATCGGTAATGGTCGCAAGCGTCTGTTTCGGCAGACCATAGACAAGGTCGAAGTTTATCGAAGTAAAACCAATTTCGCGGGCAAGATCGACCTTTCCTTTTACCAGTTCGAACGACTGTGGACGGTTGATCTCCTGCTGTACCACCGGATCGAAATCCTGGATTCCGAAGCTCATCCTCCGAAAACCGACGCTGTAGAGCGCTTCGAGATGCTCCTTTGTAGTAGAACGAGGGTTGGTTTCAAAGCTGAACATGTGATCATCCATCTTGTTGACGGTCCTGAACAGATTGTCTACGAGACGGATAAGGTTTTCCGGGCTGAAGAAGGTCGGCGTTCCGCCTCCGATATGCAGCTCTTTGACATTAAGTGTACCGGGGAAGACATCGAGATACATCTGCCACTCCTTCAGAAGCGCTTCGAGGTAAGGGGTCTCGAATGAATGATCTTGGGTACGGTGGGCGTTGCACCCGCAGAAATAACAATAATTCTCGCAATAAGGAATATGGATATACATGCTGATGCCCGTGGTCTCATTGCTGTCATTGAAACCCTTGACCATGGCCTCTTTCCACTGCTCCTGCGTCACTCCGTCGGTACTCCATGACGGAATGGTGGGATAGCTTGTATAACGGGGACCCGGATTGCTGTACTTAACTGCGAGATTAGTGGCCATTGTAATCTTCCTCTGCATGTGTTATGTTTAAAATTACATCCGAGAAAATACACAAAACCCGACAATTTCCGCAAACATCTCTGAACCAGGCGTAACACAGCCCGTTCCGCCCCGAAAATCTTTTTGCAATGACAAAGAACAAGGCACCGCTTGTCGGTATTCTGATGGGGTCCGATTCGGACTTCGACATTATGAAAGAGGCGCTCTACGTCCTTGACGAGTTCGGCATCCCCGGCGAAATCTCGGTTATCTCCGCACATCGGACGCCACAGGACCTGGAAAAATATGCATCATCCGCAAAAAACCGGGGACTCAAAGTCATCATAGCAGGCGCAGGCGGAGCGGCCCATCTACCGGGCGTTACTGCGGCAATGACCGTACTGCCGGTAATCGGCATCCCGATTTTCAGCAATAAGCTTAACGGCCAGGACTCTCTCTACTCGATCGTACAGATGCCGGCAGGTATTCCGGTCGCAACGGTCGGTATCGACAATGCCCGCAATGCGGCGTTGCTCGCTGTACAGATCCTTGCACTTACAGACAGCTCGATCATGACTGCGTTTGAAGAGTTCCGAATAAAACTCGCCGAAGCTTCACGCATGAAAACAGCCAGGATCCGGGAAAAACTGCATGCAAAAAGCTGAATTCTGGATCAGACATCTCCAGCTCGAGCCACATCCGGAGGGAGGCTATTACCGTGAAACATACCGGAGCAAGGAAACCTATGCTTTCGGTTCCGGTACGACATTCGGAAGTCCAAGAAACCATGCAACGGCAATTTATTACTTGTTGAGAACCGGTGAGCGCTCAAGACTGCACAGCATCCTGTCCGATGAACTCTGGTTTTATCATGCAGGCTTGCCGCTGACTGTGCATATCTTTCCGTTGTCCGGCAATCCATCAGCGTTCACTCTCGGAGCCGATCCGGAACAAGGCCATCTGCAGCAAGGCTGCGTTCCGGCGGGATGCCGATTCGGCGCCAGCCAAACCCATAACATACCGGAAAAGGATGGGTACAGTCTCGTCAGTTGCGTCGTAGCTCCCGGTTTCGATTTCAGGGACTTTACCTTTGCTGAAAAAGGACCGCTGCTGGCACGATGGCCAGCATATGCAGAGCTGATCGACTATCTTGCATGATCCTGAAAAAAAATCATACAAAAGAGACACTGCGCTGAAACAAGGAACAGAGCAGGTGATTTCGTTGTTTTTTTGTAGTTTCCCACGAAACCGGCAACACTCCCGATATATCCGGAGTGTTTAAGGAGCAAAACAGTAACAGCTACAAAACAACAAGAGACGACAAGAAAGGAACGAAAATAAGCGATGAAAAAGCGGATTGTCATTATCGGAGGCGGATTTGCCGGCATAAACGCAGCAAAAATACTCGGCAACAAAAAAGATATCGAGGTCACTCTGATAGACAGAAAAAACTATCACCTGTTTCAGCCCCTCCTCTACCAGGTAGCCATGTCCGCACTCGGAGAAGGAGATATTGCCGCACCATTACGGAACATGCTTGCGAATTACCGTAACATCACGGTATTCAAAGGAATCGCCAAACATATCGATGCTGAAAACAAAGTTGTCAGAACAGATTTCGGCAATATACCATACGACTACCTGATTCTTGCCTGCGGCGTAAAACACCACTATTTCGGCAACAACCAGTGGGAAGAACATGCGCCTGGACTGAAAACCCTGGCCCAGGCCAAAGAGATCCGCAGAAGGGTGCTCGAAGCCTACGAAGCGGCTGAGCGCGCCAGCGACCCTGTCGAAAGAAAAAAACTGCTGACATTCGTAATCGTAGGAGGCGGACCGACAGGAGTTGAGCTGGCGGGCTCGATCGGTGAAATGAGCCGTTATACGCTCTCAAAGCTTTATCGGCAGATCGATCCCAAGCTGACGAGAATTTTCATTGTCGAAGCAGCACCGCGAATTCTGGGTTCATTCGACCCTGACCTGGCGAGCAAAGCCACCCGGTCGCTTGAAAAACTCGGCGTACAGGTATGGACAAGCAGCATGGTAAGTGACGTAGACGAGAACGGTGTTCAGATAGGCAACGAACGAATCGAAGCGGCCACCGTACTCTGGGCCGCCGGCGTAACAGCTATCGAGACAGGAAAAGAAACCGGGGCTGAAACAGACAGGATCGGACGCATCATTGTTGAGGAAGATCTCAGCATCCCGGGTTATCCGGATATTTTCGTTGGAGGAGATCAGGCGAATTTCGCACACGGCATCCAGAGCCCGCTCCCCGGTCTGGCGCCGGTCGCCCTGCAGCAGGGCCGTGCCATTGCCAAAAACATCATTCTCGATCTGAAAGGAAAACCACGAAAACCTTTCCGCTATACCGACAAGGGACAAATGGCCACAATCGGCAAAAACAAGGCAATTCTCCAGATCGGAAGCATCAAGTTTGACGGCGCTCCAGCATGGTTCGCCTGGCTTCTCGTGCACATCTATTACCTGGCAAGCTTCAAGCACCGAATCTTCGTGCTGATGCAGTGGGGTTGGTCCTACTTCACTTTCGGGTTCGGAGCACGTCTGATCGTGAACCGTGACTGGAGATTCTACCCCGAAGCCGTAGCGTGCAATCCAGACAGAGAAAAAAATCAATCCTGATGTCTGTCGACCGAAAAATAAGCACATTCCTCAACCTGCTGCTTTCAGCACTGTTCATAGGTTTTCCTGTGTATATTTTTATGTCCGCACAACCCGCAGGCAGAACGCACGACGATCTCAGACTCTATGCAGCATTGACTGGAGCATACGGCTTATGGCGGCTTGTGAGAACCATCATAGTTACTCGTAAATCCGATGATAATGCTTGAAACACTGCTCATTCATCCGTATAATCAGGTTTTCGACAAAATACACGCAGCATTAATTTCTTCAGGAAAGAGAATAGAAGCATGAAACAACTGCCGGTGACACAGGAAACAGAGAAAGCTCTTTTTTTTCATAACTACTCCAGACTGCCTCTTGCCATAACACATGGAGAAGGTTGCTGGCTGATCAGCGAAGACGGAACTCGCTACCTCGATATGATCTCAGGCATCGGCGTCAATGCGCTGGGTTACGGAGACAAACGACTTCTGCAGGCAATAACCGATCAGGCGTCAAGGCTCATTCATGCGTCGAATCTGTATCTTCTGAAGCCACAATTCGATCTTGCCTCAAGGCTGATAGCGATTTCGGGGCTCTCGAAAGTATTTTTTGCAAACAGCGGCACTGAAGCTATCGAAGCGGCAATCAAGCTGTCAAGAAAGCGCGCCGCAATGTCGGGACGCAACGAAAAAAAGGAAATTCTCTCGCTTACCAACTGCTTTCACGGCAGAACATACGGCGCCATGTCACTGACGGCAAAAGCGAAGTATACTGAAGGATTCGATCCATTGCTTCCCGAAACCGGTATGATAGGCTTTAACGACATCGCTGATCTGGAGGCGACCATATCGGATAAAACTGCAGCTGTTTTTATTGAACCCATCCAGGGAGAAGGCGGCATTCACGCGTTATCGGCAGCATTCATTGAAAAACTCACAGAACTTCGCCAGAAGTTCGACTTTCTCATTGTGGCCGACGAAATCCAGGCAGGGTGCGGCAGAACCGGAAAGTTCTTCAGTTATATGCACCTCGGCCTCAAGCCTGACCTTGTGTGCCTCGCCAAGCCTCTTGGCGGAGGGCTCCCTCTGGCGGCGGTTATCGGTAATGATATGATGGCTGACGTATTCAGCTACGGCAATCATGGCACAACCTTCGGTGGCAACCCCGTAGCCTGTGCTGCAGGACTGGCCATGATTGATGCAATATATGCCGATGGTCTCATGGATAACGCCATAAATACCGGTAATGCCATACAGACTGCACTGCAGCAACTGGCCTCACGACATCCTCAGATTCTCGACATACGCCAATTCGGACTGATGATCGGAATCACGGTTGACAAAGAAGCAAAAGTCTACGTTGATAAGGCATTACAGAAGCAGGTTCTCATCAACGCAACGAGTCAGAACGTCATAAGACTCCTTCCGCCTCTCACTATCGGCAAGGAAGAGGTTCAACGCTGTATAACCGTACTTGATGAAATCCTTACAGAAGAAAGCCGGTAAAAAACCGGAAAGAAAATCCGCCTATATGCCGCTCTGCACCCTCAACTACGTGATGATTGCAGGCGGCGTGGCTGTCATAACCTTGAGCTACCTCGGCATGTATCTCGAGCGGGATACAGACGGTTTCTTTTCGCTCTACATCAGTCCTTTTACACTGGTTACCGCGTATGTCTGGATTATTTTCGCCGTTCTACTGCGAAGAAAAAACAAAGCGTTATAAACCTGAATTCCCGGAGAAAATGTAACCATGGTCGCCACAAATCAATGAAATAAAGAGGGTTATGTGCAAATAACCCTTGTTTTTTGCCTTAAACATAGT
>JAFGMZ010000121.1 GCA_016927285.1 Chlorobiaceae bacterium | reverse complement strand
GGCTTGACATTATAGATAATGTTTGCCGTAGCAGTCATCCCGGCCTGAATGCCGATAACAGGCTTGAGAAAACGAAGATAGACCCGAGAAGTTTTCGTAATGGTATCGGTCTGAGGAACAACACGCGAAACGACGGATTCGAACCGTTTGTCTGGCATAGCATCAAGCACGATCATGGCCTTCTGACCAGTCTTGATCCTGGGAACATCCAGCTCATCGACCTCGACATTGACCACATAGCCTGTCGTATCGATAACCCTTGCAACGACGGTGTTGGCGGAGACATAATCCCCGGTCTTTACGCTTTGCAGCACCAGTATGCCGCTGAAGGGCGCCCTTACAGCAACTTTTTTCATCTCATCCTCCCGAATCTTCAGCCGCATTCGTTTCTGTTCGAGTAACTCCCCAGCCTGACGCATATTTTTTTCAGCATCATCAAATTCCTGGCGAGAAATTGCTCCCTCCCTGTAAAGATTACGGGAGCGCGTATGCCGGAGTTGCCTTTCGGCAAAAAGAGCTGACTGTTCGTCATAAGCTGCACGGGCTTCACGAACCTCAAGCTCGGGCTGCACCGTTTCGAATGCCATGATCGTCTGACCTGCGGAAACCCGCTCTCCCTCGCGAACGGCCACATTCTTGACAGTACCTGAAAGTTCCGCACTCAAATTAGCCACAGCAACGGCTTCAATAAAACCTGTAGCATATACAGCCTGCACCAGCTCGGCATCGGCAACCGTTACTGCCTCAACATCGACCATATTCCCTCTGGTGAAGAGGTAAGAAACGGTAACAATAAAAACCAGAATAAGCGCTATGGTATATTTCGGGAGAACTTTTTGTAATGTCTGCATGGTCTCTGTCGTTTTTGATTCAGCTCAGGGAAGTTACGTGTTTTGAACTTTTTCTCTACTCCGACCTTGGTTTTTCCATTATTTTATGAATCTTTAAAAACGATTTGTACCGCTGCGCTGGCAGAATGGACTAATGCAATGAAAAACATTTAATCTAACGAGCAGATGAGCGAGAATCAAGACCTGCAGAAAAGCTTTCTCGATACCGTCAAATTCGATGATAAAGGACTTGTCCCGGCTATAGTCCAGGATCATGAAACAGGAAAAGTGCTGATGATGGCCTGGATGAACCGTGAAAGCCTTGAAATGACGCTTGAAAGAAAAAAGGGTTGCTACTGGAGCAGGAGCCGTCAGAAATTGTGGCTTAAAGGCGAATCATCCGGAAACATGCAGGATGTTCACGACATTCTTATTGATTGCGACGGCGACACGATTCTGCTCAAAGTTTCCCAGAAAGGCGGCGCCTGCCATGTAGGATACCACTCATGCTTCTACAGGAAAGCCAAAGATGACCTTTCGATGGAAATCTGCGATACGCTCATGTTCGACCCCGAAGAAGTTTACGGTAAAAAAAGCTGAACAAGTTTCCATGCGTCAACCGAAAGAGACGGCAAAATCGCTGAACAAAACAAAATCGCGATCTTCGATACGCAACATGTTCGACGAGGTTGCGCCGACATATGACTTTCTCAACCATCTGCTGAGCCTCGGCATCGACAACTACTGGCGGGCAAGAGCTACTGCGGAAGCAAAAAAACTGCTGACAGGCATATCATCGCCAGGAATACTCGATGTAGCCACCGGAACCGGGGACCTTGCAGCTTCTATGGCAAAAATATCCGGAGCAAGAGTCACTGCACTTGATCTCTCGCCTGAGATGCTTGTGATTGCCCGGAAAAAGTACCCCAATATCACTTTTCATGAAGGATATGCAGAAAAGCTTCCTTTCGAAACAGCAAGTTTCGATATCGTCAGCGCGGGGTTCGGTGTAAGAAATTTCGAAAATCTCGATCAGGGCATGCAGGAATTCTGCCGGGTACTCAAGCCCGGCGCTCATGCCATTATCATTGAGCCGATGATTCCCCGCAATACTCTGGTAAAAAAGCTGTACCTGATATATTTCAAAAAAGTGTTACCGAAAATTGCAGCGCTTTTCAGCAAATCGACCTTCGCTTACGACTATCTTCCCCACTCGGTTGAGCAGTTTCCGCAAGCGGAAGACTTCACCGCAGTACTCAAAAAAAACGGCTTCCGGAAAGCAGACTATTTCCCCATGACATTCGAAACATCCATCCTGTACGTGGCATCCAAATAAAATTCGCGCTCATACATGGTTTTCATGCAGACCAGCGTTCCCGTATAAATGGAATCCGCTTCAGAATCGGAATGGCAAGCAGGTAACCAGCAATTCCTGCCGCATCGGCCGCAATATCTCCGAACGAGCAGGTGCGATAAGGGAAAAAAGACTGTGCCACCTCTATTGCTATACCATACACCAGCAGAACAATTATCTTGCGGACATTGAATGTCGTTTTCTGGAAGGCGAAATCGACCAGAAAAGAGAGCAGAAAAAAAGCAAGAAAATGAAGCACTTTATCGAGACCCATGCCAGGAAAAGACGCAGCCGCCGGCAGTAAGGCCTGCCTGCTGATAAGTACAACACTGAGAACAAGCAACAGCCGTCCTTCTATCGCGAGAAACCTTTTGAGATGTTTCACACAGCTTGGGATATATTATACGTCATAACAGTAATTCCATCCGGTATTTAGAAAAATTCTTGCATGCGTGCTCCGTTACAAGCTGATCCTTATGAATCTTCTTTACCAGATCGACAGCCTGGTCCGGCTCCATCACATGAAAAATCATGTGCATGTCGCTTCTCTGAAACAGACCCCGCGGCAACACCTCTGTTTCAAGCCACAGGAGCAGGTTTGACCATATTTCGCCATACAGAATAATCGGTGTATCGCAGATATGTTCAACCTGTACGAGTTGCCATGCGTAGAAAAGCTCCAAAAGAGTACCGATACCTCCCGGAGCAACCACTACTGCATCGGAGAGTGACATGAAGGTATCGAGCCTGCTGCTGAAACGAGAAAATTCATGTTTGATATCGAGAAAGGAGTTTGATTCCTGCTCGTGGGGAAGTCTGATATTCAAACCTATCGAGTGCGTGTCTGACAAGGCGGCTTTCGAACCGGCATTGGCCGCCTGCATAAGTCCGGGCCCGCCCCCGGTTACGATATCAAAGCCGGCTTCCGACAGTCCTCTGGCAATCCGGAACACATCCAGATACTCCCTGTCGCCTTCCCGGATCCTTGCAGATCCAAAAATCGCTACTTTGTAATGGGGATCCATAAGCAGTGCAATTACAGCATGGTTTCAAATTCCTCTTCTCCGATCTCTTTGATGCCGAGTTTCCGAGCCTTTTCCAGCTTGGTTCCCGCCCCTTTGCCAGCAACGACCAGGGTGGTTTTCCTGCTCGCCGAACCAGCGACCTTTCCCCCTCTCTTCAGGACAAGTTCTGACGCCTGATTGCGTCCGTACCTCTCAAGTTCACCGGTAAACATAACTGTAATTCCCTCGAAATTCCGGTTCACCGGTTTTTCAGGTTCAGCTGCTCTGAATGACAGCCCGGCATCAATCAGTTTCCTGATCGTCTCTCGCCAGTACTGTCTTGAAAAATACTCGACAATGCTTTGGGCAACGACCGGTCCGATATCCGGCACCAAAGCAAGCGACGCTTCATCTGCCTGCTGCAGATCATCGAACAGGGGATAAGCCCGGGCAAGTTCCCTTGCGGTCGCCTGACCGACATGGCGAATGCCGAGAGCATAGAGCATCCGCTCATAGCTCCTCTTGCGGCTCTCGTCAAGCGCACCAAGCAGATTCTGAGCCGATTTTTCGCCCATGCGATCAAGCTGTGCTATTTGCTGAAGATCGAGCGAGTACAGATCGCCTGGATCCCTGACAAGACCGCTGCCCACAAGCTGGTCAACCAGCGCGCTGCCGAGCGAGCGGATATCCATGGCATTGCGGGAAGCGAAATGCAGAATCCTGCCTTTGATCTGAGCCGGACAACCCTCTTCATTCGGGCAATACCAGCTCACCTCTCCTGCGGGCTTCACCAACGGCGTGCCGCATGAAGGACAGATGGACGGCACCTGTATGCGTTCACTAAACAGTGTACGATGTTCAGGAAGCACCCGGATTATCTTAGGAATCACCTCGCCGGATTTCTCGATGACAACGCGATCATGCAACTGAACACCGAGACGGTCGATCTCATCGAAATTGTGCAACGTCGATCGCGAAACCGTAGAGCC
>JAFGMZ010000120.1 GCA_016927285.1 Chlorobiaceae bacterium | reverse complement strand
TACCGTTAAGTGTTCATCATGAATGCTGCTCTGTTTCGGGTGTTTTGTAGTGGTGATGATAGATGGAGGGGGAGCCTTTGATTTGCGTTTGGTCAGTTATGAACGGAACCGAGGGTGGTTCCTTTCATAACTGACCAGCATAGTTATTTCATAGTTGTTTCTGAAGAACTTCATCTCTGTCATGCACGGCAGCGCTCACCGAGAAAAGATGATAGTTCATACTGTCGCAGAGAGCATGAAGACTTGCTTCGATAATGTTGGTCGATACGCCTACGGTTCCCCATGTATTGTGCCCGTCACTGGTTTCGATAAGTACCCGGACTTTTGCGCTGGTGCCCCGTTTTTCTTCCAGTACTCGCACCTTGTAGTCGATAAGTTTAATTGTTTTTATCTGCGGAAAAAAGCGGCTTAACGCTTTACGCAGGGCTTTGTCGAGCGCGTTAACCGGTCCGTCGCCATCAGCTGCAACCAGTTCGGTTTTATCGCCTACGGCCACTTTCAGGACGGCCTGATCGACATTTTTTGCATCCTTGTGAGACTCGATAGATATTTTTGTTTCCAGTACATCGAAGAATGGCATGAAGCTTCCGAGTTCGCGCTGAAGAATCAGTTCGAAAGAAGCTTCGGCTCCGTCGAACTGGTATCCTTTGTGTTCGAGTTCCTTGACGTGGTGCACGATGTTTTTCAGTAAATCACCTTTTTCAGGAAGCTCGATACCGAGTTCCCGGGCCTTGTAGCGTATGTTGCTCTGACCGGCAAGTTCCGAAACAAGAACACGCTGACGGTTTCCTACAAGTTTAGGATCAATATGCTCGTAAAGCGAACTTTCTTTCATCACAGCGCTGACGTGTATTCCACCCTTATGTGCAAAAGCGGATTTTCCAACGAATGGCGCCTTGCCGTCGGCAGGCAGATTAAGGATTTCATATACGAACTTCGAAAGGGCGGTAAGCTGCGAAAGATGCTCCAGGAAGGTAAAGTTTCGTTGCAGCTTCAGCATGATATTCGGGATGATGCTGATAAGATTTGCATTGCCGCAACGCTCGCCGATACCATTGATGGTTCCGTGAATATGCGTTGCTCCCGCAATGACGGCGGCAAGGGAGTTCGCAACGGCGAGGTCTCCGTCGTTGTGGCTGTGGATACCGACTGGCAGAGAGATGTGGCTGTGAACGTGCCTTACGATCAACGCGATTTCGTCCGGCAGCGACCCGCCATTCGTATCGCACAGCACAAGGCGAGACGCACCTCCCTCAGCAGCTGAACGAAGCATTCTCAGGGCGAACTCAGGGTTGTCCTTGTAACCGTCGAAAAAATGTTCGGCATCGAAGAAAACCTCACGACCGCGAGAGTGGAGGAGTGAGACCGAGCGATAGATCAGCTCGGCGTTTTCATCTTCGGAGATTCCGAGTCCTTTCAGGGTGTGAGCTTGCCAGGTTTTGCCGAAAATGGTTATGACCGGCGTTTCTGACTGCAGAAGGCCCAGGAGGTTCGAGTCGTTGTCGATGTTTTGCAGAGAACGGGCTGTAGATCCGAATGCGCAAAGTTTCGAATGCGCAAGATTGAGCGTTCGGGCCTTCAGGAAATATTCTTCGTCCTTGGGATTGCTGCTGGGCCACCCTCCTTCGATGAAGTCCATGCCGAATTCATCGAGTTTTTCGGTAATGAGCAGCTTGTCCTGCACGGAAAGATTGATGTGTTCGCCCTGCGTGCCGTCACGCAGGGTGGTATCGTAGAGTTCTATTGCCTTTGGCGATTCATTCATGAGGTTCAGTTCCGGGCCATTAAATTCTCCTGACGTGCATAAGCGAATATTCCGCCGGCCTTGACAATGTTGAATACGTCGCCGAGTGGGTTAAGCGGCAATGTCACTCCTGTCGTCAGATTTGTTACAGTGTTTTCTTCGATGTCGATTTTCAGCTCGTCGCCTGTTCTGACCGCTTCGGTCAGCGGATGCGCACTCTCGTAAGGGATAACGAATCCTCCGTCCACACAGTTGCGGTAGAAGATTCTTGCGTACGATTCCGCGATAATGGCTTTCGCTCCTGCGACCTGCAGGGCGAAGGGCGCATGTTCGCGAGACGAACCGCAGCCGAAGTTCGGACCGGCAACAATGATGGTGTAGTCCGAACGAAAACCGCCTTCGTTGATGAACGGGATATTACCCTGCGGCAGACCGCCCTGTTCGGGAGGTACCCCCGAAAGGGCATATTTGCCGTAGAGCTTTACTTCTTCGGGATCAGAGAGGCTGTATACAAGGTGTTCAGCCGGAATGATCTGGTCGGTATCGATATTTTTGCCTAAGACGTAGGCTTTTCCCTGAATGATGGTGTCCATGTAACGTGTTCCTTGGCGTTTGATTGCTGTCTCTTGCCGTTCAGAGGAAATCCCTCGGATCGGTCAGTTTTCCGGTAACGGCCGATGCCGCCGCAGTCAGAGGCGAGGCAAGATAGACTCCGGCTTTTTTGCTTCCCATGCGCCCGGGGAAGTTCCGGTTCGTGGTCGAGACCACGACGTCGTAATCCACCGATCGTCCTACCGTATCCGCAGGGCCGCCGAGGCAGGCCGCGCAGGAGGGTAGGGCAATGCTGCATCCGGCATCCTCGAATATCTTTTTCAGCGTTACGCCTTCATATGTTTCGGTTTCGAGATCACGAGCAACTTTCACTGTCGCGGGCACGATGTTGGTAGGCACGGTTACCTGTTTTCCTTTGAGTATCTTTGCGGCAAGCATGAAATCGGTGAGTTTTCCTCCGGTACAGGAGCCGATATAGGATTTGGTTATTTTCGCGCCCTGAACGCTTCTCACCGTAGCCCGGTTGTCCGGGCTGTGGGGCTGGGCAACGACCGGTTCCATATCACGGACGTTGTAGCGACGGACGCTGTGGTAGAGGGCGTTGGGGTCGCTATGAAAGACTTCGTAAGGTTTGCTGCTGTGAGCTTTCACATAAGCTTCGGTTACGGCATCGGCGGCGATGATGCCGTTCATGCCGCCGGCTTCTATAGCCATGTTGGTGAGCGTCATGCGCTCTTCGACAGGCAGCGAGTAAACCGCTTCGCCGTCGAACTCCATAGCCCGGTATGTCGCTCCATCGGTACCGATGTCGCCGAGAATCTGCAGGATGAGGTCCTTCGCAGAGAGGTATTCCGGCATCTCGCCCTCGAAGGTGAACTTCATGGATTCCGGCACCTTTTCCCAGAGCTTGCCTGTGCCGAGGATGAATGCCGCATCGGTGTTGCCGATACCGGTGCCGAACATGCCGAACGCGCCGGAAGTGCAGGTGTGCGAGTCTGTTCCGAAGAGAACAGTGCCGGGAATGTTGAAGCCCTCTTCGGCAAGCGCTACGTGGCAGACGCCTTTGTAGCGGTCAGTGCCCACATCGTAGTAGTTCGGCAATTCCTGCTGGGCCGCGAACTGACGGAGCAGGTCGATATTGCGTCGCGCGTGCTCGTTGGCGGTAAAGATGTAATGATCGGGCAGGACGACCACTTTTTCCGGATCCCAGACTTTGGCGTCGGGCCCGAATTCCTGTTTGAAAATATCGAATGTCGGCGGTCCACAAACGTCGTGAGTGAGCAGGATGTCGACATTGAGCCAGACGTTTTCGCCGGCATCGACGAATTTACGGTTTGCGGCCCGGGAAAGGATTTTCTGGGTTATGGTTTGTGCCATGGTATCGTTAGCCCTCTGTTCTCGTTTTTATTCGGTTGTATGTGTATTTCGTCAGCCGAGATTTTTTACGATGGCTGCAGTCATCTCAGTCGTCGAAACCGTCTTCTGGCCGGCGGAGGCGATGTCGGCCGTCCGCAATCCCTCTGCAAGGGACGCTTCGATGGCGCTGTATATTGCGTCGGCGACGTCCGGCATACAGAAACTGTGCTCGAACATCATGGCTGCTGAGGCGATTGTCGCTATCGGGTTCGCCTTGTTCTGACCGGCTATGTCCGGTGCGCTTCCGTGGATCGGTTCGTAAAGCGCATGACTTTTGCCGATACTTGCCGAAGGCAGCATACCGAGGCTTCCGGTGATCATGCCTGCGATATCGCTGAGTATGTCGCCGAACAGGTTGCCGGTCACGATGACGTCGAACTGTTTCGGGTTGCGCACGATCTGCATCGCGGCGTTATCGACATACATGTCGGCCAGTTCTATCTCGGGAAAATCCTTATGGACTTCATGCACCACGTTTCTCCAGAGTTGCGATACTTCGAGTACGTTGGCTTTGTCGATAGAGGTGAGCCTGCCACCGCGTTTCTGGGCGGCTTCGAACGCAAGACGGGCTATACGCTCGACCTCGTAGCGTTCGTATACCATGGTGTTCCACCCTTTGTTCTCGTCATAGCCTCTCGGCTGGCCGAAGTAGATCCCGCCGGTGAGCTCCCTGAAGACGATGAAGTCGGTTCCCCCTACGACATCGGCTTTGAGAGACGATGCCTCGACAAGGGCGTCGTAGACTTTAGCAGGCCTCAGGTTTGCGAAGAGCCCCAGTTCCTTGCGGATTTTAAGCAGCGCGGCTTCGGGTTTATGTTCGTGCGGAAGGGTTTCCCATTTAGGGCCGCCGACCGCTCCGAGCAGAACAGCGTCGCAGTTTCTGCAGGCTTCGAGAGTTGCGTCCGTGAGCATTTCACCGTGCAGGTCATACGAGGCGCCGCCGAACGGGTGTTCTTCGATGCTGATGGTAAATCCATGTTTCTCTGCGAGCCTGTTCATGACGGCCACGGCTCCGGCTACAACTTCCGGGCCGATGCCGTCACCCGGTATGGATACGATTTTATACATAATGTGATTCCTGCTGCGTTATTTCCTGATCAGCCAGCTCATCATGTCGCGCAGTTTCGCGCCGACTTTCTCGATGGCGTGACCGCTGTTTTCCGCCCTGAGCCGCTGGAGGTTTTTGTAGCCGCCGCTGCACTCGTCGATGAACTCTTTTGCAAAACGTCCGTCCTGCACCTCTTCGAGGATCTTTTTCATCTCGGCTTTCACTGCGGGCGTGATAAGGCGCGGTCCTCGGGTCATGCCGCCGTATTCTGCGGTATCGCTGACCGAGAAGTTCATTCTCGACAGGCCGCCTTCATAATAAAGATCGACGATAAGTTTCAGTTCGTGCATGCACTCGAAGTAAGCCAGTTCTTCCGGGTATCCTGCCTCGACGAGGGTTTCGAAGCCGGCCTTGATCAGTTCCGCTGAACCGCCGCAAAGCACGGCCTGTTCGCCGAAGAGGTCGGTTTCGGTTTCGTTCTTGAAGGTGGTTTCGATAACGCCGGCCTTGGTGCCGCCGATGCCTTTCGCCCAGGCAAGAGCCTGCTGACGCGCTTCGCCGGTAGCGTCCTGATGTACGGCAATGAGACACGGCACACCGTTGCCCTCTGTATAGGTGCGGCGAACGAGGTGGCCGGGGCTTTTAGGCGCGATCATGATGACGTTGATCGATGCATCGGGCACGATCTGATTATAGTGGATATTGAAGCCATGCGCAAAGGCCAGGGTATTGCCAGTCTGCAGGTTCGGCGCGATTTCGCTTTCGTAGATCGCTTTCTGGTACTGATCGGGCAGAAGCACCATAACGATATCTGCCCATTTTACGGCATCGGCCACAGTGTTGACCTGAAGACCAGCTTCGCGGGCGCGGTCGCAGGACGTGCTGTCGGGGCGAAGCCCTACGCAGACGTTCATGCCGCTCTCTTTCAGGTTCAGTGCGTGGGCATGGCCCTGACTGCCGTAACCGAGTATGGCAATATTTTTTCCCTGCAGATAACCGAGATCGGCATCCTGGTCATAATAAGCTTTCATTCTTCGATATGTTTTTGATTGGTGTGTATAAAGGTAATTAAAACGGTTCAGGATTCTCCCCGATGGATAGCTACAGCGCCGGAACGGGCAAGTTCCTTGATGCCGTACGGCCTGAAAATATCGATGGTTGTATTGATCTTGTCTGGAGATCCAATGACCTCAATAGTAATGGATTTTTGTTTTATATCCACGACTTTTCCCTTAAAAACGTTGATCAGTCCGAAAATCTCGTGCTGCGTAGCCCGACTGAGTTTCAGCGTCATGAGCAGCAGTTCCCGCTCGATATGCGGCTGTTTTGTGAGATCGGTTACCTTGATGGTGTCGATCAATCGGTTCAGTTGTTTCAGCACCTGACTGATGATCTGATCGTCACCTCTCGTGACGATGGTCATTCTCGAAATTTCAGTGTCTTCGGTTTCGCCGATGGAGATGCTTTCGAGGTTGAAGCCCCTTGCGCTGAACATTGCGGCGACTCGGTTCAGGGTGCCGAACTTGTTTTCAACCAGAACAGATATAAGGTGTCTCATAATAAAGTTCAAACCATTGTTTTCGGATTCAGTCTCTTCAGCAGCATATCGGATACCGAGGCGCCTGCAGGGACCATGGGGAATACCATATCTTTTTTGATAACCCTGAAATCGACCAGTACCGGACCGTCATTATAAGCCAGCGCTTCTGTGATGGCGTTTTTCGCCTCTTCAGGATTATCGGCATGCATGGCACGGCATCCGAACGCTTCGGCAACCTTCACAAAATCCGGGTTACTTGCGTCAAGATCGGTGAAAGAGTATTTTTCTTTATGGAAAAGCTCCTGCCATTGCCGCACCATGCCGAGAAAACTGTTATTGATCAGAAAGATCTTTATGGGGATTTTGTAATAAACGGCGGTAACGAGTTCCTGTATGTTCATCATGAAGCCGCCATCTCCGCAGAAAAGCACGACAGGCCTGTCCGTAACGCCGAAAGCTGCACCTATAGCAGCGGGAAGTCCGTATCCCATGGTGCCGAGACCGCCGCTCGTGATGATCGATCGGCTTTTCAGGAAACGGTAGTACTGGGTCGTCCACATCTGATGCTGGCCAACATCTGTCGTGATAACAGCGCTTCCTCCGGTTTGTCTGGAAACTTCATCAATGACGTACTCTGTCTTCAGAGAGTCGTTTTCGAGCGTATAGGTCAGCGGGCAGTTCTCATGCCAGACGCGGATCTGTTCGAGCCATTCAGAGCGGTTTTCAGTGTGTTTCGGCATCGCCTTGAGCAATGATGCAAGAAAATCTCTGGAGTCTCCGACGACCGGAAGATCGACTTTGATGTTTTTGTCGACGTTGGTTGGGTCGATATCATTATGAATGATATAAGCCTGTGTGGCAAATGTGTCTGTTTTACCGGTTACGCGATCGTCAAACCTTGCGCCGATAGCTATCAGCAGGTCGCAGTTGTTGACGGCCTGGTTTGCCCAGTAGGTTCCGTGCATACCGAGCATGCCCATCGAAAGTGGGTGGTCGCCAGGAAATGCGCCAAGTCCCTGAAGGGTCATGGTTACCGGGATGTTCTGTTCGATAGCGAGTTGGCGAAGCTCTTCCGATGCATTGGCGCTTATCACTCCGCCTCCGATGTAGAGCAGCGGTTTTTTTGCTTTTGCTATTTTATGGGCGGCTTTTTCGACCTGGTTCTGGTGGCATTTGACGGTCGGCTTGAATCCTCTGATATCGACGCTTTCGGGCCACTCGAAAGCGCATTCTGCGTTCAATAT
>JAFGMZ010000119.1 GCA_016927285.1 Chlorobiaceae bacterium | reverse complement strand
CGGCGCTGAGCGTGGAGATTTCGGAGGGGTTGACGCAGAAATAGCAGAGCGAGATTGGTTTCATGATGGTATCTCTCCTTTATTTATGCAATAATCGTAGATGGCACGGTACATGGCGCAGACGAGATCGCCGCCCTCTTTGCCGTTGTAGTGGAGTCTCGACGGGCAGTCACCGGGACAACGACCCCTGAGATCGCACTCCAGGCATGCCTCGCATTCCGGCAGGCAGCGGTCAAGCAGCACCGTGTCGGATAGATGGGGGTTATCGAGCGTGCCAAGCAGGAAGTTCCGGTCCCCCATAGTCTGTGTACAGGGGAAGAGTTCGCCGCCGGGGGTGACGGCAATGCTCGATCCGGTGCATGCCTGACAGTACGGCGCCGCAACGCCACGCTTCAGGCTTCCGAGCAGCAACTGCTTTTCGCGCAGGACGATCGGAGGACGACGATGACGGTTCAGAAAGTCGAGTACCTCCAGAAGAGTGGTTATGCCCTGACGAAGCATCACGGCATCCGGGGGAACCATGCCGGTAACACCTGACACCGCCGAACCTTTCCGCACCAGCAGGTCAAGACCTATTGCGGATGCCATCGGCCAGGAGTTCAGCGCCATGGCAAATCCTGAAAGCTCCGCAGTATTGAGCGATGTAAGGACTGTCGTAACAGAAAACGGCACCTGTTCGCTGTCGAGAACGCGCATTGCCCTGTAGGTTTCCGTACTTCCGCCCCGAAGTCGCTCCTGCATGCCGGGCAAGCCGTCAACACTGACTCCAACAGCGGTTCCGAACGATTTCAGTCTCCTGGCGCAATCACGGTTAAGCAGCAGGCCATTGGTCTGAAGAGCTGTTGTGGCAGACCATCCTTCCCGACGGATACGATCAAGAATCGTCAAGACAAGTTCGGCTTCAAGCAACGGCTCGCCTCCGGTAAGCTGTACATGGAAGGGTCTATTGCCTGAAGCAACCATCTCAAGAGCCTTCATTGCCGTTGCGACATCCATTGCCACACCCCTCCGGCCTGTTCCCCCTTCATAACAGTAGGCGCAGTCGAGGTTGCAAGCCGTCGTCAGGACGAGCATGAGCGATGTGATTCTCCGTGCACTCAACCGGCATCCCCCTCAGGATCATTTCGAAAAAAACGGATCAGGGCGCGCTGCTGGCACTCGATGCTTGCCGTCCACTCCTCGAGTGAGCGGTAGGCAAGCTCGAACACGACACGCTCAGGATCGATCAGGTCGAAAAGTCCTCCTATGGCAGCATCACTGAACGGTTCATGACGGTCAATCTCCTTTACATGGCTGAGCGCCACAGCAAAACGCTGCCAGAAATCGGACGCTTCGGCATATGGGTTTTCCAGCTGCATACCAGCTTTTACCGCCTCACCCGAAACGCTTTTACAAAGATGGGCAGCCTTGATGAGCCGGCAATACTCGCCGAGCTTTTCAACCTCGTCGAGCAGATAGGCAATCGCCTCCCGTTCTGTTCGCAGTTCCTGGTTCCTGTTCAGGATATGTCCGGTATCGAGCACGATACCGCAACGACCGTAGGTGACCCGCGAAAGCAGCCGATCTATCTCCTCGACGCAATCGAGCCTGAAATTTCCTGGCCACCAGAGATTTTCGAACAGTATCCAGCCAGTATAGCCGGTATCCTGAACGACTTCGTTGATAATTTCGGCAGAGAGATCCACGGTTTCGCGCCAACCCCAGGGAGGATTCCAGCTGAATACATACTCGAGTTCATAATGCACGGGGTGAAAAACCACATAGGGAACACGAAAATGCGTTGCGAGTTCGAACTGTCTGCGATAAACGGACAGCACCGCATCACGATCCGTACCACCGTAATAGAGCCGCACGTTCTCTTCTGTGCCGAACATTTCGAGCAGTCCTTTGCGGTCGTTGTTCCATATCTGGCGAAGCATCACGAAAAACCGCAGATGAATTCCCCTGATCAGATCGGAGGGAATGGCCCGGTAATCGCAGGAACCCACAGGGTAGAGTTCGAAACCATCAAATCCGGTACGACGAAGTAATGCCCTCGCTTCCGACCAGTTCTCACCGGCAATGTCAAGATCTCCCGGATGCGTACTTATGTTGAGAAGAAACTCCATGTGTCACTCCTCCCCTGTTTTCGGGTTCTCATGCAAAATCCGCGTTTGTCCATCATAAGAGATAGATCCACGATCCTCTGAAATGAGGACAAACGTCAGCGACAGGCCGGACACGATCCGCCGGCATGCCTCATAACACAGACGCAGAAGCTCCGAGTAAAATGGTTCGTCAGCGGCGAACGGGATGATATCGACGATTGAACGTATCAGGGATATCTCTTCCATAGCTGCAACGATGCCGCCATCATATCCAGCAGATCTTGCAAGGTTGGCGATGAACTGAAGGTCGTGACCGACGGTTCTGCTGGAAAGATCAAGCTCGCCGCAGGCAAGCTTGGTTGCCTTGGCAAGCATGACGCCGACAGCAATTGTGCTGAAAGACCCTGACTCGCGTATCATTTCAAGTGTCTTTCCTATATGGTTGCCGTAGTGAACGCAGGCGGTTCCGGGCAGCGACGGAAAGAGATCCCTGAGCACCTTTTCGCTCCTTGCTCCTGCCGAAATCGCCAACATCCGGACGTCGTTCTCTGCAGCGACCTTCAGCATTGTCCGTATTGCATCGAGATAGGCCTCTTCCGAATAGGGAACGACGATCCCGCTCGTACCGATAATCGATATACCGTCAACTATCCCGAGCCTGGCGTTCATGGTTTTTTGTGCGACCTCCCGGCCGCCGGGTACGGAAATCCTGACGGAAACCCCGCCGCTGCATCCATGCCCTGCAAGCAATGTTCGTACGATATCCGAAATCATGGCTCTCGGCACCTGGTTGATGGCCGGACCACCAACAGGAATACCCAGACCTTGCAGGGTAACCGTGCCAACCCCATCACCCTGCAAATACTCGATTTCGCCATCAGGCAACGAAGGCATCAGCCTTACCTCACTGCAGATGAGAAGACCGCTGGTGACGTCAGGATCGTCGCCGCCGTCTTTTTTCACGCATGTCAGAGCCTCTGTACCCGAATAAGCGATAGCTTTCACGGCAAAACCGGCCTTCCTGCCACCGGGCAGCATAATGCTCACTCCGTTGACGGGCCTGCCGCCAAGCAGCATGGAGAGCGACGCTTTTGTTGCGGCAGCTGCACAGGCTCCGGTGGTATAGCCTGTCCGCAACGCCCTGAGGTTCGTCCTCATTGTTCCCCCCTTGCTTCCATAACAGCCTGCTGCAATGCAACGGTGGAGGTGAGGGTTCTGAACATCGCCGGCAGATCAGGACGTCGGACAATGACGACAGCAGTGCCGCATGACCTTGCCGCTGCAAGCTTTACCGGAAGAAAACCGGAGGTTCCATTCTCCTTGCAGAGCAGGCAGTCTATACCGAATGTCCGAATCGTCGCCTCCTCTTCATCCTGACTGCCCGAGGGGGTCATACGAAGAAGACGTTCAGGCGGAAACCCGGCGCTTCGGGCAATCCCGTAAGAACGTTCGGTGTCGAGTATCCGAACCATCATCTCCCTTGAATTCCAGTACGGACGCAACATCTCTATGGTCTGCACCCCTGTGGAGGCAAGCACAAGCCGGGGATTCATGATCGTAAGCAATGCGATTGCCGCGGCAAACGACCCGGCATAACGGACTCTCGCCGGGTCAAGCAGGTCGGGATCGATACGATAATCCCGCTCGAACCTGATGACAGGCAGTCCGAGGGTTCCCGAGGCTCGCGCGATCGTGCGATGCAGACCGATAGCGAACGGATGGGCAGCATCGATGACAAGCCGTATCTTCCGCTCTGCAAGCAATGCGACCATGGTCATGTCATTGAGCGGGCCACTGCGGGACTGGCCATGAGTCATGACAAATCCCGTTGAAGCGGCCTTCGTCGAGTAAAGATAGTGCACTCCGAGCCTGTCAAGCAGCCCTGCTGCCTGACGCCCCTCGGTCGTTCCTCCGAACAGCATGATCATGGCTCCGCCTCCGTTGCCTCGGATGCAGCTCTGAAGCCGTGCGAAAAAACAGGATGATAGAGTTTCGAACGTTTTCCGCGAACCTGAAGTGCAACGCCAACGACGAGCAGGACGGTATTGCTTTTGCCGAGTCGCGAAACAAGATCCCCGAGGCCCGATAATTCTCCCCGAAGAATCTCCTGATCATCCCGGGTCAGCCGGTAACATGCCGCTACAGGCGTATGGGGCGGATAGTGCTGCAACAGCTCATCCTGAACTTTCCGGACTATACCTGCGCTCAGGTAAATGCACATGGTGCTTGTGGAACGGGCAAGTTCCGACAGACGCTCTTTTTCGGGCACGGGAGTTCGCCCCTCTCCCCTGGTAAGAATGATGGTCTGTACCGTCTCGGGAATGGTGAATTCCGTCCGGAGAGCAGCTGCTGCCGCCTGGAACGATGAGACGCCCGGCACGATCTCATAGGGCAGCCCGAGTTCGTCAAACAGCTCCATCTGCTCCTGAATCGCACCGTATATGGAGGGATCGCCAGTATGAAGCCTGACGACAAACCTGCCTGTTCGACAGAATTGCTGCATAAGCTCTATCTGTTCTTCGAGAGCCATATCTGCCGAGCTTCTCACAAGCGCTCCGGGCTTTGCCGCATGGGTAAGCTTTTCGGGGACGAGGCTTCCGGCGTAAAGAACCAGATCCGCCTGTTCCAGATAACGGCGTCCTCGAAGCGTTATCAGTTCGGGATCACCCGGACCTGCTCCGACGATAGCGATTCTTCCTCTCCGCCGTGCCCCTGCAAGAAGGCTTGCGGAAAGCGTGAAATAACGGGGGGCATGTTCAACTCCGGGCAGAGCATACTTCCGTTTCGGAACCAGCCATGAAGCATCTCCGGCAAGCAGTGCGGCGGATGCCTCGGCTACACTTGGCGTGCCGATTTTGCGCATCACGGTTTCCGAAGGAGTCGGCACATCAGGAACAGTTTCAAGCTCCTCGCGGCTGAAACAGTTGAATGGCACTCCGCTGCGTTCCGCAAGAAGGTTGAATGCCGGTTCACCGGACTTGAGATCGATCGAGGCGATCGAATGAAGAGAGCGCGGGGAGTACCCGAGTTCAGGCAATGCCGTTTCAAATGTTTTCATGAAACCCTCCGGATCGATCCCTTTTTCACATCCGACACCGACGCAAAGCACCTTTGGCCTGTAGAAAACAGCGGGAACCGAAGGGTTGTAGATGCGGGGCGTCACGGCAAGAAGCAGCGAGCAGGAATCAAAGGGTATTGTATCATAGTCGAAATACACATCGACAAAATCAGGCACGGTGCGTTCAAGCATATCTGTAACACGGTCACGCACATCGAGAAGCAATGCGGTTCTTTTGTGGTTCACAAAGTCGGCCATCATGAAACTGAGCGAGCGGTTTCCTTTCGGCTCCACACTCCATCCGGCGTCGCGGCCGAGAATATCGAGCGGCCAGAGACCCTGAACGTCGCTCGAGGTGGAAAGAACCGGCTGTGCACCGAGAAATCGGGACAGGCGCAAGGACAGTTCGTTTGCTCCACCTTTGTGGCCCGACAGGACAGCCTGCACAAACAGAGCGTTTTCATCGCAGTTCACGACAGCCGGGTCGATCTGCTTGTTGCCGAAAAAGGGTGCGATTGCACGAACGGTGATACCAAGCGCGCCGATGAAGATGAATGCGTCATGCTGACGGAACATCCTTTCAACGTATGCAGATACTGAAGAAACCGGAGTTACACCCTCATCATCCCTTGGCGAAACAACTTCAGCCTGACTGCCCGAATCCCGGAGCCACGACTGCACGCTTTTACCGAGAGCGATACCTCTGGAGGTGAGGGCAATGATTGCTACGGACTTGTGCATCATGATCGTTTTCCTGGTTTTTCCGCCGTAGCGACTGTTACGGGATAGTGGTTGCCGGGAACGATCCGCAGATCGTCGGACATGTTGTAGCCGGCTCCCGAAAAAAGTGCCCGAAAAGCCTGCAGCGATGTTTCGCGAACCGCGTTCACCACCACACGGCCTCCCGGTGAGAGCCACCGGTCGATGACCGGAAACAGGGCATCGATCCGGCCGCCGTGACCGCCGATGAAAACCGAATCAACCGAGCCAAATGGCTTGACGAACGATTCGTGATCCTGCAGGATGAAATCACCCATAACCTTGCTGATGCCGGGCGTACGGAAACGCCGGCAGTTGCATTCGAGAATGTCGGCGCATTCCGGGCGACGTTCGAAAGCAATCACATCGAGTTCCGGCACAAGAAGTTTTGCTTCGATGGAGACCGACCCGGTGCAGAAGCCGATATCCCAGAAATTTCGCGCATTCAGCAAGTTGAGACGTGAGAGTGTCGCCATGCGTACCGGCATCTTGGTGATCATGCCGGGCCGTCCATGAAGGCCTTCAAAAAGATCTTCGGATATGCCGAAAAGACGTTCCGGAGGATTGTCCGCAAGCAGCACAACACTGTTCAGCTGGTGGAACAGCTCTTTTTCCGCCGCTTCAGGAGATAGCCTGCGAACCCGCTCTTCCGGTCCCCCGAGCGCCTCCCCGACGATCAGAGAGTATTTGCAGAACCCGTATTCGATCAGCCGGGAAGCGATAGCCGCCGGTGTTTTTCGATGATCGGTCAGCACGCCGATGAGCGGAGCCCCTGCAATCAGGAGTGCGTCAAGTTCCTTCCAGCTCCTGCCGGTCAGAGAGGCATGGCGCATTTTCTGGTAGGGCAGCAATCCGAGCTGTGCGACTCTCTGAAGAGAGTGAAACCAGGGGTAACTGACAAATGAAGCCCCGGGAAAGGCTCGCTGCAATGTTGCCCCGAAACCGTAGAAAAACGGATCGCCTGAGGCGAAAACCGTTATGGGCTCCGGTTCGGCACGCAGCATGGCAAGGATATTGTCAATGGGTGGTTCGATGGTGATCCAGCGATAACCGCACGGAAGCAACCCTTCGACAAGCATGTGGTGCCGCTCTCCCCCGGCAAAAACCCGGTGAACGGCTATGGCGTCTCGAACAGTTGTCGAAAACTCCGGCATGGGACTGTCGCCGAGCCCTATGAGGGTAAATCGTTCAGACATCGCGACCGGGCATCATTGTTGCTGCATCATCGAAACTCATGGCCGCATTGACAATGGTTGCCGCGACAGAGCTCCCTCCTTTACGACCATCTATGACGGCAACGGGAGTATCGCCGCACGCCGCCTTGAGACGGAATTTCGACTCCTCAACATGTACGAAGCCCACCGGAGCGCCAATGACACCCATGGGCTTCAGTTTGCGCCGATGCAGGAGATCGGCAAGCTCGATGAGCGCGGTCGGCGCATTTCCGACAACAAAGAGCGCTTCCGGATGTTCCTCAGCAGCAAGACGTATCGCCGCCTGTGAACGGGTCATTCCATGTTCCGCCGCCATATCGGCCACACGCGGATCGCCCAGGTAACAGTAGCTCCTGATGCCATAACGCTGCATGGCTGCCTTGCGCAGGCCTGACTGAACCATGGTGACGTCAGTCACGATTTCCGCCCCGCCGGAGGTAAGTTGCCGATGCCATGATGCAAGCGCCCCGGGTGTGGAATAAAAGAGTTCTTCGAACTCAAAGTCGGCCGTTGTGTGGATGGTATGGATAAGGCCCCATAATTTGTCAGGTGGATGATCTCCCTGTCGAAGCTGCGAGACGATCGTCCGGAAACTCTCGATCATGATGGACTGGCCGACTTTTACCGACTCCTCTGCATCATTGTTCCGGAAGTAGCCCCTGGGAGTTACGATGCTGTTGCCCGACAGAAATGTGGAGGAGTTGCCGACAAGCATGATGGTAAACATGTCGAGCGAGTCGGGATCGAATTCACCGAGCGTTGAAATCCGGAGCGACTCGTCTTCGCGGCCTGCATTTCGGGCGATACCGACGGGAGTACCGGCATCCCGGTACTGAATGAACAACTCCTTGAGGCGGTGGATCTGCCAGTAACGTCCGTGACTCCGGGGGTTGTAGACTGCCGTCACAAAATCTGCCCCGGCAGCCGCACGAATACGTTTCTCGATAACACGCCAGGGAGTCATGAGATCCGAAAGTGAGATTGCGCAGAAATCATGGCTGATCGGGGCGCCGAAACGGGCTGCAGCAACCTGGAAAGCACTGAGACCCGGCAGTACAGAAAGGGTAACGCCTGCATAATCGCCTTTCGAGTGCATCTCGAAAATGAGAGGCGCCATGCCGTAAATGCCGGCATCGCCGGAACTGACCACAACAACGCGGTAACCTTCCGCTGCAAGGCGCAAGGCGCTCTCTGCCCGGTCAACTTCTTCGGTCATGCCGCTTGACACCCTGATCACCTGTTCCGGAATCAGAGTGTCAATTTCCCGCATGTAGCCATTGTACCCGACAACGGCATCTGCGGTACGAAGAGCCTGCAACACTTCGGGAGTTATTGACGATACGCTTCCAGACCCCGTTCCGACAACGGTAATATGCTTTTTATTCATTGGTTACAGTATTCTGGCTTCCTGCTTTCGGCCTGCAGTACGGCGAACAGACCAGCAGAGAGAAATAAGGAATCGGTCTCTGACGCAATGCGTCGATGTCCGAGGTGATGAACTCTCCTTCCATTCCCACTTTTTCAGCATAGAGAAAAGAGTGGCCGCTCGCTGCAAGCCATGAGACGAGATATTCCCTGATGGTGGAGAGCTTCATCACCACCACCGTACCGCCCTCCCTGAGAGCACGTTCGATTTCATCGACATCCTTCACCATGGCAAGTATCCGGACACGGTCATCCTGCAGGGCGACAGGTATGCAGGATGACGCTGCGGCAGCAATGAACGCAGGTACGCCCGGAATGAGTGAACAGGGTATGCCCTCGTTTTCAGCAAGCCGTATCATCGCGGAAACTGTGCTGTAGAATCCCGCGTCTCCTATACTGACGAGAGCAACGGTTTTTCCCTCCCTGCAATCGGCGGCAATCTGGCGGAAATGCTCCCTGTACTCCGCTTCAGCAAGTTTCCGGTTTTCAGACATCGGCAACGCCATAATCCGGAAACGCTCTTCGGGAAGCCCGAGATCGCAGAGAATATCGATCGCAACGCTCTGCAACGCCCCCCTGCCATCAACCGTAGCGGGGCAACAGATCACATCCGCTCTTTCAAGAAATCGAAGAGCCTTGAGTGTAACGAGCTCAGGATCTCCCGGGCCGAGCGATACACCGCAAAGGCAGCCGCATGGCATCACTGTGTCGATCCGGTTACGCATGTAGTTCAATCCCGTAATCTTCAGATGTTTGGCCGATACGCCGGGCAAAGAGAGCGGCAAAGGCATCGTTCGAGCCCAACCCCTCCATGATGGTTTCGACCCTGCACCCGGCAGCTTCAAGCCTGCCCCTCCATGAACCGGAATCGGCATTGTCGATGTCGTTATGAGCATGATCGCCCGCGGTGATCATGAACGGCTTCAGCAACACATTCGATACACCGTCACGAACGATTGTTGCTCGTGTCTCCTCAAGGCCGGGAAATCCTTCGACCATCCCCATGTACACCGATCTCTCCGGATGGACATTCCTGAGTGCATGCAGCATTTCCTGGAAGACGCCTGAAGAGAAAAAGTCGTTACCGTGACCGACGTATACCAGAGCGGAATCCCTCTCTTCCGCCTGTTCGACATCTTTTCCGAGCGCTGCCACCACCTCGGCGATATCATCGAGATAATCGTGAAGAACGCCATAGGTGCCCAGAAGCGGACGCGAAATCACGATCTGTTCGAACGGCGCCCATACCTCCTTGATGGTGCGAATGGACTGGAGCGCCAGAACACAGGATTTGAGGTCCTCGTACTGCTCCCCGTGATAGACATGGGTCGGCTGGACGACGATAGTCCGATAACCCTGATCCTGAAGATTGCCGACTGCTGCGAGAAATGTCTGAACTCCGAGCACCTCGTCAGATACCCCCTCTTCTTTCCAGCGATCCGGATTTTTTCTGCGGCTTGCCCATATGTTCCGTACCATGTTCGAGGTGAAGCAGATACGGGTTTCGATGCCCGGAAATGCCTCGACAACATGTTTTTTGATGTTGTCAAGCGATGCTAACGCCGAGGGATAGGATGTACCGAAATGCGCAAGGAGAATTGCCTTCTTGTTTTTCTGCCTTCGTTTTGCATGAATTCTGCCCATGTTCAAACAGGTTTTGTGGCGATATCTGAATCATAAACTTTGAGACCGGGATGTGCCGCGATCCCGGAGGAAAGAGTGCGTTCGACCGGGATACAATGTTCACCCATGATGAATACAACCGGTGTTGCCATACCGCTCTGCCTGGTGATGCTGCCGATGTCGGCAAGAGTGCCGTACAGGAGTTGCTGACGGGGCTGGGATACCTGTGAAATCGCGCATACCGGCATACCGGGGGAAATACCGAGCTCGATCAGACGCGCTGCAACGGGTTCGAGACCGGACAGACCCATATACATCACCATGGAACTTCCTTCGAGCAGTTGCGCCGCAACTGCCCCGAACTGACTTTTTGAGTATCTGGCCGTATGGCCGGTACAGAAAACCACCGAGTGCATTCTGTTTCGCTCGGTCAGGGGGATATGCAGGAGATCGGCTGCGGCAATGCCGGCAGTGATGCCCGGTATCACCTCGACATCGATGCCCTGTTCAAGCAGGGCTCGCACCTCCTCAACTCCCCGCCCGAAAACAAAAGGATCGCCTGCCTTCAGCCTTACGCACCGGCACCCTGAACGCGCGGTTTTTATCATAAGCGAATTGATATGTTCCTGCCTGATCTCCTGATCCTGACCGTCTTCGCACCGTTTTCCGACATTGACGAGTTCGGCTTCAGAAGAGACGAGATTGAGAAGCAGCGGAGGAACCAGCGCGTCGTGCAAGACAAGATCTGCTGCTTTCAGCCGTTTATATGCCTTCATGGTGAGCAGCTCGGGATCGCCCGGACCTGCCCCGGCAATGGTGACGGGCAGTGTGCTCATGATTTCGCAACGGTTTTCGGTGTATCGGAACAGCAGGCTCCTGCTTCGGGCTGTTGAAGCAGCAGGCGGTAATCTACCCGGTCGAAAAAATGTTTTTTCCGGAGCTTTTCGATGTCGACGACAAATACCGCACCTTCAGGAGCTTCTTCGTATTTCTCTTCCCATCGGTAATGTTCGACGGGCGGCATGCAGACGAACGAAACATTTGCACCGCATGCGGCGATGGCAAGCTGCTCGATGGAACGCGATCCCAGTACGGCTCTTTCGAGCCTGTCGAGGTGCAAAGCAGGCACGACAGCAATATCGCACCCTTGCTTGGCAAGAGCCGTTGCTGCTTCGGGATGCAGCAGTTCCTCTTTTGAAACCAGCGCGATTCGTGCATGATCGAGATCGACAAGCATGAAATCGTCATGCCCGGGATGTCGCTCCCTCTGCGTACCGTCAGGCAAGCAGCAGACAAGCCTTAAGGTTTCCCGGGGTTCCCCGATTCCGAAACAGATCGCCGAACCGAGCATCTGCGAACTCACGGAGATCATGTGAACGAGACCTTCCGCATCTTCGGTATGCAGCAAGGGAAGAACGACAAGAGCATCTTCAGTTTTTTCCCGTTCCGAAAGCAGCCTCTGCATATCTGCAGAACCACCCGGCAGACAACGCACCGCAAGAGCTTCGGGCGCAGGCAACCCGTGATACAGAGTCATATCGGCGGCATAACGCATATCGAGATAGATCGGGCGATACCGTGAAGGAATCCGTGCAGACAGATGTCTCTCCCTCAGCGTCACGAGACGTCCTCCGACAAGCGGAAGTTCAACATGACAGATCGCCGAACAGGGGGAACTGGTTTCGATGAGAACGTTCCCTGCAGAATCATACGCACACGAAAAGGCCTCAAAGCACTCCATACTCCGGTCATTTCCGGTTCTGTTGCATGCCACGAGCGAAGAACCGTTTTCAAATGCCCGCACCTGCCATATCTCCCTTGGATCGAGCGAACCTCCGGGCCAGTTTGCCGTGACGATGAACAGATCGGCGCCGCGCAGTGCCGACATTCTCGGCAGAAGCGCGTAGTAGGTATCCGAGCAGATCAGCAGCGCGACACTACCCCATGGGGTTTCGATGATATTGTCCTGCAAGGGAGAACCGGGACATGCCCATCGAGCCTCCGCAGTAACCTTCCGGTAGTTCAGCAGGAGTTCTCCATCCGGCCCGAGTACCGCAGCCGAATTGTAGAGAATGCCGGTTTCCGGCTCGATTTCGGCATAGCCGAGTACGATATAGCACCCTGCATCCCGGGCTATCCTGGCAAGTGCCTGCAGCGTCGTTCCCTGTTTTGTCTCGGCAAAAGGCAGAACCTCTTCGGGCGAACGGAAGCTGTACCCGCTGACGGCCATCTCGGTATTGACAATAATCTGCGCGCCGCAGGATGCTGCATCCCGGTTCAGGCGAAGCAACTCTGCCCGGTTTCGTTCCGGATCAGCATGCCGGACGTCAAGATGAATCAATGCAATGTTCAGTCGTTCCATTTGTCGGCGTACCCCAGCGCCCAGACTATGGTGATGAAATCGAGAAAGGTTTCAGGATCCTTTCCCCATGGGACGCCATCAAGCGCCTGTGCATACCGGGCCAGACGCTCCTGACGATGAGAAACCGCCGCCGCGAAAAGAGCGCCCTGCATGACGAAAATCTCACCCATGCAGGAGTCGGCCAGCACTCCCCAGACATATTTGTCGTACAGATGCACCAATGCGCATGCCGCCGCAACCACCATCGGATCACGGTCAAGCCCTCCGAAATTTCTCCTGAAAATCATGGCATCGCTGTCGGCAAGGCGAGCGGCGATCATCTCCATGAGACGCTCCCTGCTTGCACCGAAACGCCTGATATGTTCATAGACAGAGCACTGACTCTCCGGCGTCAGCATGTTCTGCCCGGCAAGGGTCGCGCGTAATGCGCCCATTACCGCACAAGCGATCAGTTCTCCGAGTTTTGAGTGTTTGCCCGCGCTGGTCAGCGGACGAGAACCACCTCTGCGGCAGGCGACGGCAATCTGATCGGTACCCGTACCGGTAGCCAGCCCCATTGAGTAGCGTGAAGAAACAGCAAGCTCCTGAAGCACGGCGCTCTTGGCCTCGGTAGCGGTCACAATGCTGCGCACCATCGCGCCGTGGCTGAGCTCGCGATTGATGAGCAGGATCATGTTGATCGTACCCGGCGGCTCCTTGCCGGGCGCGGACAAGGGCTCGAACCCCTCCTCGCCCTCCCAGACTGAAGCCGGATCCCCTGCACGACCGGCATTGCCCTCGACACCCCCGGTGCAGATTGCTGTCACTGAAAGATCGCGGAACGAACAGGTCTCTATGGCCGCATGGTGCATGTTCGCAGCCGTGCCGAGCGACGCGGTCAACTCCGGAAGACCATACTCCCGGCACAGCCCCTTATGATAGCGCTCAGGTTCGGCGACAATGGTTTTCAGATCTTTATGCATGTGCCCGGCGGGCTCGCACGACTGGTGGTTGAACACGCATTCGAGATCATCGCGTAATCCTCCATGAACCCGGCAGGTGGAAATAACCTGGTGAGGCGCATTGAACCGTACGGCGATCAGTTTTCCGTTGCGATGAACCTCGGCATCGCCAAAAACACCTAACTTCATATTTTTCTGTTTGTTTCGGATACAGAACATCAATCGTGAACGCATCGGGATTATTCAAGCCGCCGGTAATAATGCAGCTTGTGTCCCGGCATCAGCTCCGGATGAAAAATGGTGATGAGATCAGCAAGGATCAGATGCGGTTCGGTCATGCCGACATCCCAGAAACTGCTCCTGCCGTTGGTGAAACAGCTGTTATTGTTGTTATAGGCCCTGCCTTGCCTGACGCTTTTGAACGCCTGATAACGCAGGTCTTCCGAAAGCAGCTCCGGCATCGTCGAAACGCGGGAATGGGTGTTCAGCCAGAAATCGGCTTTTTCGCCCTTCTCCATGGCAACTTCTCCGCTCAGCATATGACCGCGATCGAGTGGCTGATCCCTGAAAAGATAGTCTGCCCCGGCATGATCGAGCATTGCAACAAACCAGCTCGACGACCCCATGGTCGACCAGGTGCCCTTTCTCGTATACCCGGCAATAACCGTCGGCCGCTCATGGATACCCTTGGCTTTTTCCTGTACCTGCAGATACGACCTTTCTTTCCCGCTGAATATCGCTTCCGCCAGGCTGTCCTTGCCGAAAAAGGCGCCCATGAACCGTATCCATTCGAGAGTGCCGAGAGGATGCTCCTCAACGGAAGCAGAAAACAATCCCGGAACAAGCCCATAGGATCCGATTTTCGCCGGAATGTCTGAACCAGCTGCGGATGTGTTGATGAAAACAATGTCGGGATTCACGGAAACAAGCCGCTCCAGGTTCATCGAACGCATGATACCTGTTACAACAAGGCTCCTGTCGTCTATCTTCCGGTGTACCCAGTCCTGACCGACCCGTACCTTTCCCGAAACGCCAGCAATCGCATCCGAAGCACCGATCAGTTCGAGCAAAGCTACCTGATATCCGCTTTCGCAGGTCACCTTGCCGAGAGGAACCTGAACGACACGCTCGTCGGCATCATGCACGGGAATCGCCGCACCACGGGGAACCAGCAGATAGCGCATGGCCGGAATCCTCTTCCCTTGCGTTTCGGAAAAGACCTCGATTCTGGTACAGCTGTCGGTCTTCTTCATCGAAAAGAGTTTCGCATATCGCAGAGGCTGCCTCTCGCCGGCATGGTTCTCTTTTCCGGCTTTATCCTCCGTTGAGGGCCGGCATGCCTGACAGAGAAACAGACAGACCGAAAGTACCAGAAGCACCCATGATCGGGAAACCGACACCATCCTGTTCATCACGCCTTTCCTTCGTTTTGCGATTCGCTTACCAAAAGAAGCAGCTCATCCAGGCTCCCCTTCTCAACCGGCTGGCAACCCTCACCGGAGACATACATCCAGTTGCGTTTTCCGTTCCGGGTTTCAATCTCGACATGACGGATATCCGATGCACCATGAACAACCCTGTAACCGGCTCTTTCGAGCGCCCGCTGCGTCCAGTAGGCCGGAACTCCTTCGCCAATGAGTCCGACAGGGTGACCCCCTTCGTGCCTGAACCGGAAAGAACCGGAATGCGAATCGAATTCAAAGCCATTCCTTGTGAAAGCATGCTCAAGATGACCATCGAGTACGAGGGATTCGGGAATCGCCGACACCATGGCGGATGCAGATCCGCCTGATGGATTCATAAGCCAGATTCTGTCGGCCGCCTGCAAGGCGAGATCGAGTTCATGCGTGGAGAGCACCACCGCCTTCCGCTGTTCCATGGCAAGCGTTTTCAGCAGCCGGATGATTTCAAGCCGGTTCGGAAGGTCTAGATGCGCTGTCGGCTCGTCGAGCAGGATTATGGGGGTATCCTGCGCAATAGCCCTGGCGATCATCACCTTCTGACGCTCCCCATCACTCAGATCTCCGATATGGCGGTGCGCGAAACGGCTTGTTCCGGTGGTCTCGATGGCATGACGCACAATCACTTCGTCCTCCGGCGCGAGTTTGCCCATCCAGCCCGTATAGGGATAGCGTCCAAGAGCGACAAGCGCATAGACCGACATATTGCCGGTCGTGACGCGCTCGGTCAGAACAAGACTCAGCAATTTTGCGGTTTCTTTTGGATGCAGCCTGCCAACATCACTGCCCTTGAGCAATACCGATCCCCCCAAAGGCTTTTGCACGCCGGCAAGGGTTCTCATCAGGGTGGATTTGCCTGAGCCGTTTGGCCCCAACAGACAGATCAGTTCACCGGCACCAAGCTCAAGCTCGATGTCTTCGGCAATAATCTTCGCGACCGGATGTGGCGACACTTTCCACGGAAGGCTTTTTCGCGCTCCTGAACGGTAGCCGATAGAGAGTTCGCGGGTCTGTAAAAAATATTCTCTCATGAAAAGGAGGCTCTGAGGTTTTTCTGCCTGACGATAACCCAGATAACGACCGGAGAACCGATAAGTGCGGTTACGGCATTGATGGGTAACGTCGTTTGCGTCCCCGGCATCTGCGCGATGATATCGCATGCAAGCATGAGGATCGCCCCCATAAGTGCGGAACTCGGCATAAGAAAACGGTGATCCGAGGTATTGAGTATGGAGCGGGCGAGATGCGGCACGGCGATGCCGATGAACCCTATCGGACCGCAGAATCCTGTAACGCTTCCTGCAAGCAGGCTGGTGGCAAGAATCACGAACATCCGTGTAGAGAAGGTGCCCATGCCGAGGCTGCGGGCGTAATTTTCTCCGAGCAGCAGCACATTAAGCGGCTTCGAGGTCGAAAACGAAATCAGGAGCCCCACCGTTACCACTCCGGCAAGCACGGCAAGTTGCGAACCGAAAACGCCTCCAAGGCTTCCGAACGTCCAGATCAGGTAATCCTGGATCTCTTCGGGAGCACTGAAATACTGCCAGATGCTGATGATGGAAACCGTGATATTCCCGACCATGATGCCGACGATAAGCAGCACCACATTGTCACGAATTCTGACTGCAACGCCGAGCACCACGAGAAGCACGGCCATTGCGCCTGCCGTAGCGGCCAGAACGATAAGCCAGCTTCCTCCCAGTCCAAGCTGGCGGATAGCGAATGCATTGGCAGCCCCTCCGGAAGCAAGCATCACCACGGCCACCCCGAGACTTGCGCCTGCCGATATGCCGAGCACTGAAGGTCCGGCAAGCGGATTGCGGAACAGTGTCTGCATCTGCAGGCCGCTGACAGAAAGCGCCGATCCGGCAATCACAGCCGTGAGCGCCTTGGGAAGCCTGATGGTCATGACGATCTTTTCCCACGCCACCTGTCCTGTTTCGTTGCCAAAAAGAATAGCAACGACACTTTTCAGGGGAATATGCACCGAACCCAGCGCGATATCGAGCATAAACAGCAATAAAAGCACGAAAAGCAGCGTGACGATCATGCCGGTCTTCGGCACAAGCGATGGCCAGGGATGCGCTGGCGAGTTCGGTTGAGATGATGCGATCGCCATGTTACTTCACCTCCGTATAAAACATGAATGATTTTTCCTTAATGCCGTTTGAGCGGAGAAGTCCGGGATGGAAAATCATGACAAGATCGCTGAGAATAAGGTCTGGCCGAACGACGCCATACTCCCAATAGGCGTTTCCTCCTGCTGTATTGACCAGTCGGTTGTGGTTGTATACTTTTCCGTTTTTTGCCGGCGGCAGATCACGGAACCGGGTATCGAGAGCATACAGCTCTTCCAGACTCTTTACCGTCCCCGGATTAAGCCAGTAATCGGCTTCAAGGGCAACAGGCCAGACCGCCTCGATATCGAGCTCGACGCTTCCCGTCCCCTGCACACCAATCCAGGGATACGAAGCGCCCGCATCGCGCAGCATTGCCGCCACGTAACTTCCTCCGGCAGGAACGAACCATGTATCCTTGACCGGCAGACCGCTCAACACCGTCGGGCGACTCTGCACCTTTCCGGTGAGGGAAGCGATTTTCCGGTAAGCGCGTTCTATTTCGGCAAAACGCTGAAGGGCGACATCCTCCTTGCCGAAAAGCGCTCCGAAAAGCTTCACCCATTCCGCCCTTCCGAGCGGTGAGGCTTCAAGCCATTCGGCGACAACGAGCACCGGTATGGCAGATTGTTCGAGCGTCTGGTACCCGGCGTTGCGGGATGGCGGCAAAGCTGGAGCGAGAACAATTCCGGGGTCAAGAGCAAGAATGGTTTCCAGATCGGGACTGAAAGGCATGCCGATTTCCGTGATGCTTCCGTCGGCAATACGACGCTTCACTGATGGTGTATTGACGAATTCACCTCTGGAAACGCCAATAATGCGCTCACTTTCACCAAGCAGATCGATAAACCCGATTTGCGTGGTTGAGAAAACCGCAACCCGCTTCACCGGGGTACGGATAACGGCATAACCGGCGTACCCCGAAGGAAGCTGCTTCCCTTCCGGCAAGAGAAGATACCGAAGCGTATCGGTTCGGGTTCCCTGGCCCGGCATAACCAGAAGCGTACTGAACCCCTTTTGCCGACTGATCCTGAAACGCTCTGCATAAGAGAGCCTGTCGTGAACGTTCGCAACGACTCCGGATTCACTGACGGAACCACCATGTTTTTCCGGAGCCGGATTGCATGCCGACAGCGCTGCCGCATGAACCGCCATGACGACCGGGAGGAACAGCCGCATACAATTCGTAATGATCCTGTTACAACTGCCCATGTTTCAAGGTTCAGTCGAGATATTCAACAAACGATTCATAATCTTCACGCTTCGGAAAAGAGATTGCTCCGGCAGCGCACTCCCGTTCACAGGCCGAGCAGAGGACGATACACTGGTACGGGTTGGCCACCTGCATTTTCGGCCGGCGCCGAAGCCCTTCTTCCACAGGCCCGGATGCGAAGACATCCTTCGGACAGAAATCGTAACACGAACTGCAACTGTTGCACAATTCAGGATCGATCACCGGATACCAGGCGATTTCTTCGCGGGGAACAGTCAGCCGACGCCGCCTTCTTTCACTCTTGTCGTTCATGAAAAATTCTGACTTGAAAATTTCGTCAGCCCCCCCCGCCCCACACACAGACGGGAGGCTCTGACGGAGAAAAAGGGTTGTTCACAATGCAACCGCGTATCCTATCCGGAGAAGACGGCCCGGATCGTAATAGACGTAACGGCTGCTTGCCGTTTCAACCAGATTGCCGGAGGTCTGGATTTCGGTATCGAACAGATTTTCAACAGCGAGCGTGACATTGCCGGGACCCGCCTTTACCCGTCCGGAAAGGTCGAAAGCGGTATAATTGTCCAGATTGTCCTGACGGCCGGCAAGTATCCTACATTTCAGGTCGAGACCGAAGGGTACCGAGGTATAGGTGATACCGAAGGTGTTCTGAAACTTCGGACCTGGCTGGTACTGCTCTCCATAGATATCTTCCGATACAGGATCCGCCCAGTACCCTGCGGCCGATAACGATATCCTTCCGGGAATCCCTTCTTCGCCATAAAACGGGCGCAGCCCGAGCTCCCATTCAATGCCTTTCGTTTCAAATGCTCCGGCATTGAAATAACGATACGGCTTTGTCTTGCGGTCAATCTGGATCTTGTCGTCGTAAGTCATCCAGAATCCGGAGATCCTTGCCGAAGCGCATTCGCAGTTCCACTTGACCCCCGTCTCGTAACTCCAGCCCGATTCCGGTTTGAGGTCGGGATTTCCTTTGATGGTTTTACTGTCATAGTAAAGCTGCGTAAAAGTCGGCGCCTGAAATGCCTTGCCTGCATTGGCAAACAGATTGAAATCCTCCGAGGCTTTCCATGTGAGGCCCGCGCTCGGCAGAAAGACATTATGGTCTGTCGTTTCCGCTTCGTTGTCGATAAACTGCTCCCGCCCGCCGAGCGTCAGGATAAGGTCATTGCCGAAACGTTTTTTCAGTTCCGCAAACACGCCGTAATCGTCGCGCGACTTCTCACCGTAGATATTGGAATATTCGGCATAACGGTGCACATAGTCCGAACCCACGGTCAATTCGAAACTGCGGGAAAAAAGAAAACGGTAATCGGTCTCAGCACCGTAGTTGTAATTCAGACGCTCGACTTCACTTTCGAAAACATTGTTGACATAATCAGTCTGCAGGCGGTTGTCGTACATCCCGAACAGCTTTGCCTTGAACACATCATTTTCATAGCGAATATTGAGAAAATGAAAGTCGCTCTGCTGATCGGTGCGTTCGATCGTACCGTTATCATAGAGATCGAGGAAGCCCGTTTCGTACCCGGAATACTGATAATCGACGTATGTATTGGCAAACGGCGACACATTGAGATTGAACATGTACCGGTCGGTTTCGTCGAGGGCATTGGTATAGTTACTGGTGAACTGACGACCGACATTGTCGAGTTCACCCATATGCTGGTATCGGAAACCGATGTTCACACCAGGCAGGGTGACGCTGACGCCGTGATTCATCCATGATTCGTTGCCGAATTCAACCGAGGCTGTCGCAGATGTTGCATCGGAAGGCTTTTTGGTAACGATGTTGATAACGCCCGACATCGCATCTGCCCCGTACAGTGTCGATGCCGCCCCTTTCAGCACCTCGATCCGTTCGATCTGGTCAACGGAAATAGCGCTGAGATCGTACCCTTTCGAAGCCGCCTGCTGGACAGGCATGCCGTTGACAAGAATGAGCTCCCCATCGGCCATACCCCTGATGTAGACCGCACTGTTCATGCCGAGTTTGTTGATTCCAAGGGGAGCGAGAGACTTGTACCCGAGACCGCCTATCCGGGAGAGCGCTTCGATTGCGTTCGTTGCACCGGTTTTTTTCAGCTTCTCGCTGTCTGCGACAGTTACAAACCGGGAGCTTTCCTTTTCCTTTTCAGCAAAGCGGCTGCTCGTCACCACAACTTCATTGCCTGAATAGGAGCGATACGCATCATCACCGGACAGGTCGCCAGCATGCGCCGCACTGCTGCAAGCCACGCAAATGGCAAGTAACGCCAATGTTTTTTTTGTCATAGATCTGCCTGTTATCAGTTGTTGGAAATTCGAACTGACTTTCAGGTCTGGTCCTGGCAAGAGAGAGTACAAACAGGGGAATGTGGTGAAAACCGAAGCCTTGACCGGTATGGCAATCCTTAAGCGGCAGGAAACAGAAAGATGCCGCCGAACCGCTGAGCGGAGATATACCGGGTAAAAAAGAAACTGTTTTCATTTGTACAGCAATGCCTGAGACTATAAACCCGTAGTCTGATTAATCGAGCAAACGGCATAACAGGCAGGTCTCCTGACTTTCACGGCTTGCATCCTTTACGGGCCTTCCCGCGCTTTCCTTGGGAGGAACATGCGCAGTGACCAGAAAAGACCGCTTTTCACACTCATGTGGCCATGAGCGCTGATCGGCGGTTTACCGTTGTACAGTTGCGGGTACAGTGTACGATTTTCACGTACTTCCCTATTCTCCGGCTTT
>JAFGMZ010000118.1 GCA_016927285.1 Chlorobiaceae bacterium | reverse complement strand
TTTTTCGGCTCATGGTGTCCCTACTGCCGCAAAGAGATTCCCGACATGGTTGCCCTGCAGCAGAAGTATGAAAAACAGGGATTTACCTTCGTCGGCATGGCCTTTCAGGATAACGAACAAACCATGCCTGATTTTATATGGCAGAACAATATCAACTATCCAATCGTCATGGCTGACGAGGCCATCCGAAACAGCTTCAGCAGGCAAGTATCGGGAGGGGTCAGATCCGTTCCGACGCTCTTTGCCATAAACCGCGACGGCCGCCTCATCGAAGTTATCACCGGAGCCCGGACGAAAGAGGCGTTCGAAACCATCATTCTTAAAACCCTGAAAAAGCCCGCCCGGTAACGCATGCATGCCGGCAAACCCCTAACCATAATACCTGTACCGCAATACCATGTTACAACGTACGATATCGATAACCGGACTGCTGCTTTTGTGCCTGATTGCCTTTACCTCCAACGCCGTCGCCACGACATTTCTCGATCCGGGCCAGGCCTTCCGACTTAAAGCCGAACTCACCCCGTCACGCTCCGTCCTGCTCGACTGGGAGATCGCCAAAGGGTACAAGCTCTACCGCGACCAGGTAAAGGTGACGCTCAAAAGCGGAGAGGCCGAACTGCGCATACCCGAACCGCCGGCAGGGGAGTCGATTATCGATCCATCGACCAAAGAACGGATGGAGGTCTACCACGATAACCTGCGCATCGAAGTGCCGGTCGTTAAAGCCGATGGCGAATTCACCTTGCAGGTCGTCTATCAGGGGTGTGCCGACGATGGACTCTGTTACCCGCCGTTTACCCGTACCCTCACCATCGACCCGGTAAAACCGGGACCCCTCAGCGTTGTCGAAGACCCTGCAACAAGCGGTTTCGGCGGCTTTTCCGTCACAGAAGAACCTGCACAAGAAGCGGCGCCGGCAGTCCAGGAAAAAAAAGCCACAGATGACTTTTCCCTGTCGCAAACCCTGCTCGAAAGCCGAAGCCTCCTGAAAATCAGCTTCGTCTTTCTCCTTTTTGGCCTGCTTCTCGCCTTTACGCCTTGCATTCTGCCGATGATTCCCATTCTCTCCTCGATTATCGTGGGCGATGGCTGTTACGGACGTGGGCGAAGCTTCATGCTCGCCGTCGCCTACAGCCTCGGTATGGCGCTGGTCTACACCCTGCTCGGCGTCGCAGCCGGACTTGCCGGCGAAGGGCTTGCCGGTGCGCTGCAGCAGCCCTGGGTGCTCGTGCTTTTCTCGATTCTGCTTGTGGTGCTCGCGCTCTCGATGTTCGACGTCTATCAGCTGCAGATACCCGGCATCATGCAGAGCGGCATAGCCAAAACCTGCGGCAGACTCAAAGGCGGGCAGATTGCCGGCGTCTTTCTTATGGGAGCCCTCTCCGCGCTGATTGTCGGACCCTGCGTGGCCGCTCCGCTTGCCGGCACCCTTGTCTATATCAGCCAGACCCGCGACGTTGTCATCGGCGGGCTTGCGCTCTTTTCCATGGCCATGGGCATGAGCGTTCCGCTTCTTCTCGTGGGACTGTCCGCTGGCACCCTGCTGCCGAATGCCGGGGCCTGGATGAACGGCGTGAAATACCTCTTCGGGCTCATGCTCATAGCCGTCGCCGTCTGGATGGTCTCTCCGGTGCTGCCCGCCCCGATGGTATTGCTTCTCTGGGGTGTGTTTGCCATCCTCTGCGCGGTGTTTCTGCGCGTGTTCGACTCACTTCCTGAAAAATCGTCTATCGCCATGAAATTCGGCAAGGCGCTCGGCCTCACCATGCTCATCATCGGCATCCTCCAGCTTGCCGGAGCCGCCGCCGGAGGCACCAATCCGCTTGAACCGCTCTCTCCTTTCCGCGCCCGTTCAGCCGCTTCGCAATCCGGAGAAGCAGAACCGGCAAAGTTCGCCATAATCCGTACGGAAGCCGAACTCGACGCCACACTCGCATCGGCGGAAAAACCGGTCATGCTCGACTTCTCCGCCGACTGGTGCGTCTCCTGCAAGGAACTTGAACACTTCACCTTCAGCGACCCGGCAGTGCGGAAGCAGTTCGACGGCATGACGTTGCTCAAAGTCGACGTAACCGCCAACACCCCCGACGACAAAGCCCTCATGAAGCGGTTCAGCATCTTCGGTCCACCCGCCCTCATCTTCTTCGACCAATCCGGCAGCGAGATTCCCGGCAGCAGGGTCGTCGGGTTCGTCGAAGCAAAACCCTTTCTGGAGCATCTTGAGGGTTTTATTGAATCTGTAGGGTATTAACTTTTTTTAATAATAACACTTAAGATTTTAAGCGCACTCCGTCATGCATAGCATCCAGCCCCTCACTGGAAAATCCGGCGAAACGTTTTCGCTGAGCGTTGATGACATCGTCATGAGCTGTCGCATTTTCGGGGAAGGTTATCCTCTTGTATTGATCATGGGCTACGGCAGTACCATGAACCTTTGGGAAACCGGCCTTCTCGAGCTTTTCGCTTCGCATTTCAGGGTGATTGTTTTCGATAATCGAGGCATGGGGGATACCGGAGCGGGAACGGAGAACTATTCCATAGCCCGGATGGCAGACGATACGGCCGGCCTCATGCGTGCCCTGAACATCCGGCAGGCACATGTGCTGGGTTGGTCGATGGGTTCGCTTATCGCGCAGGAGCTGGCTTTTCGTCACCCATCCATGGTCGGCAAGCTGGCGCTCTATGCCGCCCATTGCGATGCGGAGATGTTTCCGCCCGCTCCCGAAGTGCTCGCGATGCTTACCGACGCGTCTGGTACGCCGGCAGAGCGGGGTATGCGCTATATCAGCCTGCTTTTTCCCGAGATGTGGATGCAAAGCAACGGTCAGCGCCTGAAGGAGATTTTTTATCGGCCAATGGGCCGCATTTCCGAGGAAATTACAGCAAGACAGTCGGAGGCGATCGGGTCATGGAGCGGAACGACGGAGCGGTTGCCTCTGCTTGGTAAGCCGACGCTGCTCATAACCGGATCGGAAGACCGGTTGGTGATACCCCGAAACGCAAACTATATGGCCGAAACTATTCCTTTTTCGCAGTTGTGCGTAGTGGAAAACGCGGGACACGGGCTTATGTTTCAGTATCCAGAACTCTTTTACGAAAAGGTGAAGGCTTTTCTCGAATAGCCTGCAATCGGAGTAAATACAAGGGTATTTCAGTAATTTCGCCTGCGCGAACTTTAAGAAATCGAGTATGAGCGGATTATGCAAAAACTCCTGAAAACCATCCGTCGCCAGTGGATGCTGTTCCTGATTGCTGGAATAGCGGCGGCTACGCTCTCTGCTATCCTGAGGCCGTGGCGCCTTCCGAAGCTTTCGTCGCATGCCCGTCCGGCTGAGGATTACGATAAGGCTCTTCGGCGGATCGATGCCATTCGGGAAAAAGAGGCGGCAGCGGAGCTGCATCCGCTTTGTACGCTTCAGTTTATGACGCATGGGCGAAAAACGGAGCGTGCCGTTGTCTTTGTGCACGGTTATACGAGCTGTCCGCAGCAGTTCCATGAGTTGGGCATGCGCTTTCACGAGCTTGGCGATAACGTGCTGATAGCGCCGCTGCCGCATCACGGATTGGTTGATCGCATGGCGGAAGATCAGGCCCGGTTGAAAGCTGGCGAGTTGGCTGCGTGGGCCGATGAAATGGTCGATATTGCTTGTGGGCTGGGTGATCGGGTGGTGATGATCGGTATATCCGCCGGGGGCGTTACTACAGCCTGGGCAGCGCAGCATCGCAGCGATATCGACTGTGCCGTGATTGTCTCTCCGGCGTTCGGGTTCAAAGAGATTCCGGTTCCGCTGACTGCTGCTGTCATGAACCTTTATTCCGTGCTCCCGGATTCCTGGAGCTGGTGGGATGAAGATCTGAAAGAGACGATTCCGCCACCCTACGCCTATCCCCGCTACTCAAGGCGTGCGCTCACCGAAATTTTGCGCCTCGGCTTCGTGGTCGAGCAGGCAGCGGAGCGGCATCCTCCCGCCGCAAAAAAGATCGTCATGGCCTTTAACCCCAACGATACCTCCATCAGCAACGAACGCACCCTGTAGATCGTCGAGCGCTGGAAGGCGCATCAGGCAAACCTCGACTCATTTTCGTTCGATGCATCCCTGAATCTCGGCCACGACCTCATCGACCCAAACCAGCCGGACCAGAAGATCGATATCGTCTATCCCAAGCTCATCGAGCTCTGCGGCAGGTGAACCACCCAGGCAAGCTGGCTGGCGTGATTGCCTGGCGTCTTTCTTCATAGGACACAGGTCGGCATATCGCGAAAAATCCACAATTACCATATAAAAGAGGGCGGACAGCAATGTCCGCCATTATGTTTTTTGCACGACACTCAACCTCATCCACAAAAAACAACAACCCACTCCGAATACCGGACAAGTCGTTTTACCGGCGTCTGCGGGTTGTTTCGCGGCTCGGTGCCGGCTTGATAGTTCGCTTGAATGGCGGACAGGAATGTCCGCCCTCCTTTAAAAGATGGCGCTTTTGGCTGGGGTGCGAAGGATTTGCTATCGGGTTTTTCGGTTTTGTGCTATGGCGTGTTTTTTTAGCGGGAGTGTCGTTCCGATCCCGTCAGTAAGCGGGATCGGAACGAAAGTCGAAACGGGCGGATCTGGTGATGATGTTGCAGGCTGTATCTGAAGCCTGCGAGGATATGGCGACCGGATACGGTACGATCGGCACTCAGGATGCTGCCGGCGGCGTCGGGATCCTTGTAACGGTTGTCATTGGCATGTACGTTGTCTGCAGCGAAATAGCGTAAAATGCGAGCGGCTGCGGCTCCACTCGAACATATTGGTGCTAAAGTGATATATTCTTGTAGAATAACGCATCACAAAAAATTCGAGATAAACTCTTATGAATAATCCGGGTTAGTTGTCTCTTTTGGCTCTTTTTTTTGTTTTGTTTTTTGCGGGTAGTGCATTGTTAACTGCATATCGAGGGTTAGTTATGGCTGTTTATGAGGTTCTTGTATCGCTGATTGGAGCTGATCCGCCGGTATGGCGGAGGATGCGGTTGCCGGACTATGCCAGGTTGCCCTCGGTTCATAGGCTTATCCAGATGGTGATGGGGTGGGAGAAAATCCACATGCACGAGTTTATTGCCAGCGACCGGAAGCGGTATGGGGCGGTTGACGAAGGGGATATCGACGTGGAGGTGCTGGATGAAAGCCAATACGCGTTGTCGGCATTGCTCGGCGAACCGGGCGACCGATGCCTCTATGTCTATGATTTCGGCGATGACTGGGTGCACGAGCTGCAGCTGCAGTCGATCTCCGAAATTTCTTCGCAAGTTCTTCCGATATGGTGTTTTGAGGGTGCAGGAGCTTGTCCTCCGGAGAATTGCGGCGGGATTCCGGGCTATGCGGAGCTGCTTGACAGCCTGTGGGACAGGGCCAATCCGGAGCATGAGGATGCCATCGAACTGTTGGGTGAAAGTTTCGATGCCGAAGCATTCGATCCAGCATCCTTCAATGATACGATCATGAGCTTGTTCGCAAACGATGCCGAAAAGCTGATCCCCGAAGAGGTTTCGGAAGGAATGAGCGTGTTGACGGGGCTTCGCGATTTCCTCGAGTCGGAGGCCGTGCCGGAAAGCGCGATGTCGGTGATGGGGCTTAATGGTTTTTTTGCGGCTCTGGCGATCCATCCGGAAACGATTATGCCGCAATTCTGGCTGCCTTTGGTGTGGGATGTTTCAGGGCAGCCTGGTGATCCGGAATTCTCGTCGAAGAAAGAGGAAGAAGAGGTTTTGGGTCTGCTTTTTACTTACTATAACAGCGTGATGCGCCAATTTTCCGCCGACCCTGAGGGGTACTATCCTCTTTATGATGATCTGGAGTTTGAGTCGGACGATGACCGGATGCTTGCGGTCCAGGACTGGGCGTCGGGGTTCATGCTCGGCGTGATGATAGATGACGAGGTGTGGGAACGAACCTTCAGGGACCAGGAGGGCAACAGGCTTCTCACTCCGTTTGCAATCATATCGGGCATGTTTGACGATGTGGAAGATATCGGGCAGAAGCAACTTGAGGAAATAAAAAGTGAGCTGCCGGACGAACTGGTATTCAGTGTGCTTGATCTGCAGGAGTTCTGGAAGCCGTGGCGGCAGGAGTATCTGGCAAGGCGGCCGGGTGGACCGGAGAGCGCCGGATAGTTTTGAGATTCGCCTCCCCCCGGTTGCACATCCGGAGCCTTCAGGTTTTACCGTCATTCTTGTCCCCTGACACCGCTCATCAGGTAAAGGCTGGCTAATCGTCGCGTTTGCCTGAGCTGGTGTTTCTGTGGCACTTCATGCAGTTATCGTACCGGTAGATCCCTTCTTTACGGTGTTCGGCGGCGATGTTCGACGGCGAGTGTTCGTGACAGTTGTAACAAGTATATTTTTTATAGTCGCCCGGAGTCGTATGGCAGGTTCTGCAGCTCGCCCGGTGATCGCCTTCGAGCCTGAAATACCGGTCATGGTTGAAGGTCGCTGGTTTCCATCGATTTGTGCCGTGGCATGTGGCACAGTTTGCATCTGACTGGCGATGCAGATTGTCATTCGGGCGGTCGGTCTTGTGGCAGCTGATGCATTGTCCTGCATCTGAGGCTGCAAGCTGTTTATGGTCGAATGCTGCCGGTTTCCATTTTTTTGTAGTATGGCACTCGGAGCAATTTCCTTTCGCGTAGCGATGGAGGAGATTATCGGGTATCTGATCCTTGTGACATGCTCTACAGTTTTTCCGGAGTGCTGTTGTCAGCGATGCATGCCTGAATGTTCTGATCGCTTTTGATGCATCAGCCCCCTTGTGGTCGGTATGGCATTCCTTACAGGAGTTACCCGCAAGACCCTTATGGAAAATAATCCTTGCTGTGTCTTTCGGCAACAGATCGCCAACGGTATTCCTGATGCCGATTTCATCGGGTTTGTGGCAGGTGATGCAGCGGGCAGTTGTGGTTCCGCCGAACGGCTCGTGGCAGCTCAGGCAGGACGTTTTCAGTTTCTCGTGTCCCTTCAGGAGTGGGCCGGGACTCAGCAGGAGATCGGGAAAGGCTATGGCCAATGCAGCAAGTATGATGGAGCACAGTAAAAAAACATACAACGGCTTCATGCTTCACCTCCAGTTCAGAAAGAAGATGACGGAAAGAATATGCAGCAGACAGAGTGCCAGCAGCACGGAAACGATGGGCATGTGAATGGCTCGCCATTTTTCGAGTGCTTTCAGGGTAACGCTGTCCCAGTAATGCTCTCGTTCGGGATCTTCATTCCGGTCGTTTTCGATGCCGGTCTCCATTTTTTTTATCCTGACCTCTTCCCTCAATTTTCTTACGAGATATTGCCCTATATGCCCGCTGGCCGTTACCGTCATCATGAACAGCGTTGTCATCCATGGCAGCAGCGCATTGAAATGAATGCCCGAATGAACCACAATCATGAGCGTGCCGATCCATCCCGCGTTGCAGTGAAGTCTGAGAAATAATCTGACCGAACCTTTCTGTACAATTTTTTTCTTTCGGGCTGAATAGCCGAATGAAGAGGCAACGAATGCGGTTCCGGCAACACCGAGATATCGTCCTATCCAGGGGAGATCGGCCCTGTGAAGTAAATAATCAAGCGATATTGCCGCCGCAATCAGCAGCATCCAGGAGAGCGTAAGCGGCAAGGCCCGCTGTATCAGTACTGATTGCCACATTTTCGGGAAACATTAATCCATCTGAAGCTTCTTTTATCAGACACTGTCCGCAGCCGGGACAGCTTTCTTTTGAACAAGATATGAGGAGGATTCTTAAGCAGGGGTAAACGCATGCTTAAAAAAAGCTTAAAATTCATTGCCGCTATTGTAGGGATGCGGGGAATCGCAGTTCGACCGTTGTACCTGAATCCGTAGGGCTTTTTATCGACACCGTTATGTGCTGGAGGTCGGCGAGTTTTTTGACGATGGCCAGTCCGAGCCCGGATCCCCCGGTACCGGAGCTTCTCGATTCATCAACCCGGTAAAACCGCTCGAATACCCGGGAGAGTTTTTCTTCAGGAATGCCTATGCCGTTATCGGCAATGCTGCAGAGAGGGTAACCGTCACTGCCGGAAAGCGTTACCGCGATCGTCGAATCTGAAGGAGAGTACTTGAGGGCGTTGGACAGAATATTTTCCAGAATCATGTCGAGCATTGCCGGATCGGCAGAAACCATACAGGAGTGCGGTCCATCGAAACTGATCGGAATGTTTTTCTGCAGGGCTTCGGAGTGCATGCGGCCGATCGCTTCCCTGATATGGAGAGAGAGATCCACGGGCGCCATATGAGCCGTCATGCCGCCGCTTTCATATCGGGCCAGCAAAAGGAGCTGATCGATAAGTCCCGTCATCCGCTCCAGTTCTTTCAGGCAGAACCGGATTCGCTCTTCGTACTGTTCGCGTGCCCTTGGTTTGCGAACCAGTACTTCAAGAGTGCCTTTTATCGATGCGATCGGCGTTTTCAGTTCGTGTGAAGCATCGGCTGTAAACTGTTTTTCCCGCTGAAACGCATCCTGAAGCCGATCGAGAAGCGAATTGATGGTTGCGGAGAGTCTGTGGAGTTCATCATGGTTCCTGGGGAGCGGAATGCGATGATCGAGATTTTCCCTGGTGATTTTCTCGGCGGCGGCAATGACCTCTTCAACAGGACGGATGCTTCTGCCTGCAATAACCCTGGTCAGGATGAAGAGGGTAAGTATGATTACCGGATACGACACCAGAAGAACCTGCTTCAGATCTTCGAGAACAATGACGGCATCCCGGACAGGAACTGCGGCGAGGAGATATCCTTCGGGTTTTCCTTTCTGATCGGTCAGCGGAACCTGAATCTGCCGGACCGCAAGTTGACCGACCGTGCCGGTTCGAAAACGTTTTTCCTGCAAGCCGGGCAGAAAGGCGAGCGTATTGCCGGCCAGGTTAGCTGACCTGGAAACCACTGTTCCCTCATGGCTGACAAGCTGAAAAAACTCTTCGTCATCATCATCCTCCGACTTTTCATCATCTCGTTTCATGCGATCATCATCGTCGTCCGCATCACTGTTATGATCGTCGTCAGAGAGGTCGAATTTCCATACATCAAAGGTTCCTTGCGGTCGTTCATCGAGTATTTCCGAGACTTCCCGTTCAAGCTCTTCGTCGAAGTGGTTGAAGACCACCCGTTCGACCGTATAAAAAACAAGGGTAAACACCAGGGCAAGCAAGACTGCCGTAGCGATGGTGTAATAGAGCGCAATGCGGTTGCGCAGACTCACGGGATTTTTTCCGGGTACGGAACGTAAAATCTTTCGTGTACTCCCGGTATTTATTTTTATGCCCGGCATTCAGGATTCACGGATAATGTAGCCGACGCCCCGGATTGTCTGAATGATGCTGACGCACCCTGCGCTGTCGAGTTTTTTGCGGAGAAAATTGATATAGACATCGATGACTGACGTATCGGAATCGAAATGCATGTCCCAGACGTGTTCGATGATCCTGGTTCTGGTACAGACCTTTTCCTTGTTGCGAACCAGAAATTCAAGCAGGGCAAACTCCCTGGGGGTCAGTACGACTTCGGTAGATCGGCAGAACACCTGGTGGGTTACGGGATTTACGGTAATGCATCCTGCACAGATGCTGTCGCTTTCGGTGTTGTTTCTGCGAAGCTGCACCCGTATGCGTGCCAGAAGCTCCTCGAATGCAAAAGGTTTTCTGATATAGTCGTTGGCTCCGGCGTCGAGGCCGAAGACGATATCTTCAAGGATATCTTTCGCAGTAAGGAAAAGTAAAGGAACGGCGATACCGGCTTTTCGCACTTGCCTGCAGACCTCAATGCCGCTGATTCCCGGAATCATCCAGTCAACGATCATAAGATCATATTCGTTCAGGAGCGCCATGTCAAGCCCGGTTTTGCCGTCGAAAGCCAGATCGACGGCAAAATATTCCTCTTCGAGCCCCTCCTTGAGAAATCCGGCAATTCCCGGTTCGTCTTCGATAACAAGAATCCGCATGGCAGAATCATCCTTTAATGTTCGTCATCATCTCCGTCCCTCTCGCCCGCTTCAGAAGTTCCGGATATCCCGAAGAGCGAGCCAAGCACGGTCCGGTTTTCCTTTCCGTTTTTCCTCGCAATCTCGGTAATCGTCATCCAAGGGTTATCGACGACAATGCCCTCTTTTTCAAGTTTCGCAGCAAGCTCTTTCGGCGTTACTTTCAGAACCAGCGCAACGGTTTCAATCGAAGAGGCCTCCATCGCCTGCACAGCGGCTTTTCCGGTACGTCCCTTTCCATAACCTTCTTCGCCTTCGCCAAATATCGGCAGCATCGAGACGACCGTTACCAGAACCCCGGCTCCAATAATACCCAATCCGGCTTTTTTAGTGAAATATCCGGTAAACGACTTCCAGTTCGATAGGGTGTGTAGCAGAATGCCTCCGAGAAGCAGCCAGCTGAGCCACTTGTGAGCCGGCTCGACCAGCCCGATTTCAATATCGAAGAAGAGCAGCAGCCCGGTGATGGCGGAGATGGCAAAAGCGGCGATGGCGAGCGGCGTGGCCCATGATTTCAGCGTTGTTTTCATTGTTTCTTTGGATTGCTGATTATGTAAACGGTGTCCGTTATCCGGTCCGACCGGATTTTTTTCAACTGACTCCAAAATATCGCAGGAATTCTTAAAGGAGTCTTTCGGCAGACTTAAAATCGGCTTAAAGTTTTCAGTGGGAGCTTCCGCCCTGATGCCGGACCGATCTCCTGCCGGTCACGGCCTGAGCATATCCTCGATACGTCTACTGATGCGTCGAATCGGGCAATGGAGCCGGCCGTAACGCAGCGCATTCATAAGCCCGGTTTCGCGACGGACAGAAAAGGCGGATAATTAAAATTTAAGCGTTTTTTTATTTGCCGTTAATCCTCCTTAAAGAGAGCTCTGCATACTTTTCTTCCGGTTGTCATGATCGCTTTGCGCTCAGATCGACCAGCAAGATCAACAAAAATACTGAATGGAGGAAAAGGATGAACTATCGGAATAATACAAGGCACGCCATCTTGATGCTTCTTTTGGGCGTGATGACGCTCTTTTCGGGCTCTTTACAGGCATCCCAGGACAAGTTGCGCGATATCGACGGTAACGGCTACCGTACGGTCACAGTCGGGAAACAGGTATGGACGGCCGAAAATCTCAATGTGAGCTGCTACCGTAACGGAGATCCTGTCCGACATGCCGCAACACAGGAAGAGTGGCTCGATGCTGCCGCCAAAGGCGAAGGGGCATGGTGCTCTTACGGCAACGACAGGGGAAATGAAGAAAAATACGGACGTCTCTACAACTGGTATGCAGTTAACGATCCGCGCGGGCTGGCTCCAAAAGGGTGGCATGTCCCCACCGATCAGGAATGGTCGGTACTGACCGCTTTTATTGGAGGCGAAGATGTCGCAGGCGGAAAAATGAAAGAGTCGAGGCGCTCTCTCTGGCGCACTCCGAACGAAGCGGCAACAAACTCCAGCGGATTCAGCGCGCTTCCGGGAGGGTTGAGGGGCATCGACGGCAACTTTATCTTTGGCAGAGAGAGCGCATATTTCTGGACCTCTACGGAGCATTCCCCTTCGTTTGCATGGTACAGGGTGCTCAACTACCATGCCGCAACGGAGGTAAGAAGCGGGGAGGAAAAAATCGACGGTATGTCGGTCCGTTGTGTTCAGGATTGATAGGAAGAAAAGACAATCAATCCTGATTCTGCGGTTCCGCCGACCGCACCCAGGGGACTTCCGGAGGTCGCATCACAACAGGCTCGGGAATCACGGCTTCTTTTTCGGCCCATAGGGCGAGGTCTGGCCGCTGCCGTCGGAAACGCCGTCACCGGAATTCGGGGCTGGACCTTCGGATTGCGAGGAGTCGCCGGCACCTGCCGCAGGAGCCGGTTCTTCCTCCTGACCTCCGTTGAGGATCGCTCCTGTAATACCGGAAAGGAACCCGTCGAGCCCTGATCCATAGACAGGAATGGCCGTTCCGGCAGCCAGAAAAGCGGAAACCGCAAGAGCGGGAATGATTTTTTTCATGGTGCGCCTCATTGCTTTATACTGTTGGGGAAAAAGGGAGGGGCAGAGGAGTCGTCCCTGCAATACAGGCAAGTTAACGAACGCTTCATTTATTTGCACCCGTCGTCGCCGGATTTCCTCGATTTCCGTTTTTTTTATAGATGAAGTTTTCCGTCTCAATGCTTCATGACGGGAATTGTCCATACACAGTATTCGCCCTGGGTGAGCCAGGCAAGATTATCCCGGAAGAAAAAAATCTGTCTCCGGCAGCGGCAGGGGATTTCGCGCTTGCCGGGCTGTTCGCCCGGAAAGGCATCGAGGGAGCTTTGGCGCTTTCGTCGCTGAAGAGCGGGAGGACAAATTGTGCACGATGCAGGGCGGGCGAACCTGCGGTTTGCTGCGGCATCGACATTCAGGATTCTCAACACCCAAATCGACTCACCTGCGGTTTAAACGCCAAGGGGCTTTAATACCTTATACCTATGTTAAATAACCCGGTTTTCCATGTGAATTATTTTGCAAAAAAACCGGACTTCATTTATGCTTATTGCCACATATCATGTAAACCCTCGCAATATTTTATTGCCTCTGTCTGGAAAAGCCCGCAAGGTTACTTATTTTGCATCTTTTCCGGCAAAAAAGACAAATCTGTTTTATGCTCTCACGCTCTGAGCGGAACTGTCGTTTCTGCCGGGAGAGCAGCCCGGAAACGTGCATCCAGCTGTCGCCATTGAGATGGAAATACAGCAAACCGAGCCGGTGATTACATCCGGCAACCGATCCGAATGGCAGAAACAGGTAAACGCAACTATTAAAAAAACAAAAGATGAGGCTTGGCGTGCAGTCTTTTCCGTTTCGTGAGCAGACCTCCTGTAATCGGACGCTGCTGATGAAGCGGTTTTTTTCCGGTGCGGCATTTCTTGTGAGTTTTCTCTTTTTTTCGGCACCTCTTTTCGCTGCGGGTATTGACGAACGCATCAACGACGCAATGGCACCTCTGACCACCCAGGCGTTCAGGATCGTTTTCTTTGCCGTGACGCTGGGAGGTATAGAAATTCCGTTTGTCCTTCTCATGCTGATCGTCACAGCTCTCGGTTTTACGGTCTACATGGGGTTCATAAACGTAAGGGGATTCGGGCATGCCATCGATCTCGTCCGCGGAGTTTATGATGCGCCGGACGGTCAGAAAGGCGAAGTCTCCCATTTTCAGGCTCTTAGCGCGGCACTGTCGGCGACCGTCGGACTGGGCAATATTGCCGGTGTGGCCATTGCAATTACGCTCGGTGGGCCGGGAGCCACGTTCTGGATGATTCTCGGCGGCCTGTTCGGGATGTCTACCAAGTTCGTTGAGTGCACACTCGGGGTCAAATATCGCAAGATCGGAGAAGACGGGTCGGTGTCCGGCGGCCCCATGTACTACCTCAGCAAGGGGTTTGCCGAAAAAGGCATGGCGCTTCCCGGCAAGCTTCTTGCCGTTTTCTTTGCCCTGATGTGCGTCGGCGGTTCTCTCGGGGGAGGCAATATGTTTCAGGCCAACCAGGCATTCAAGCAGGCTGTGATTGCTACGGGAGGCGAGCAGAGCCCGCTCTATCAGCAGGGATGGATATTCGGCATCCTGCTGGCTGTTCTTGTAGGGACGGTGATCATCGGTGGTATCAGAAGCATCGTCAAAGTGACCTCGAAACTCGTGCCGGCCATGGTTGCCATCTATATTTCAGCGGCGCTGTTCATCATTTTTTCTCATGTCTCTCTGCTTCCCCAAGCTTTTGCCAGCATTATAACCGGAGCGTTTTCACCTGATGCGATGTACGGCGGCTTCATCGGCGTACTTATTCAGGGCTTCAAAAGGGCCGCTTTTTCAAGCGAGGCTGGTCTCGGTTCCGCACCGATCGCGCACTCCGCCGTAAAAACGGACGAGCCCATAACCGAGGGGCTTGTGGCTCTTCTGGAACCGTTTATCGACACGGTCGTCATCTGTACCATGACAGCACTGGTGATCATCATTTCCGGTCTGTACGTCGAGCAGGGCATGGACGGCATCGCGCTCACTTCGAAAGCATTCGAACAGGTCATTTTCTGGTTCCCCCTTATTCTGAGCGTCGCCGTCATGATGTTTGCGATTTCAACCATGATTTCCTGGTCCTACTATGGCCTGAAAGCCTGGACCTATATTTTCGGGGACAGCCATGTTTCAAGTGTCAGCTTCAAGGTGCTTTTCTGCGTTTTCATCGTTCTCGGTTCCGCAATGAACTTCTCTACTGTGATCGATTTTACCGATGCCATGATTTTCGCCATGTCGTTTCCGAACATCATCGGTCTCTATCTGCTCGCTCCCGGGGTCAAAAAAGATCTCGACTCCTATTTCGGGAAGCTGCGCGAGGGCAAAATCAGCCGTTTCAAATAGCCCCATATTGTTTATTGCATAAAACCCGTGTCGATCTGACGTTTCGGGACTCCCGTCGGGTCTTCTCACTCCGAATATTGGCATACCTTTCGAGTTCCGGAGGCATGGCCATCCAGGCATGAAACTCTGGAGAAGAAAAATTTTCGGCAGCAGGAAGCCGTAGCAGCGCGTGAGCATGCTGCAGGCCTTGTCGGGCAGCTTGAGGCAGTTACGGCCCAGAACCGGGAGCTGATGGCTGCGCTGAAGAAGTGAGGAAACCGGAAAGCCTCTCATCAGTGACAACAAAAAGCAGACTTCAATCGCATTGCACTGTAATTCCATACAAAAAAGAACCGTAATCCGGTTTTGAATACGCTGTTTTCTTGTTTGACAGGCGGGTTTTCTGAATATTAACAGAGATGTCTTTCGTCACTCTTCATCATGCCTGTGGGCATGCTGAGGAATATTCTGAATTCTGAACCCAGCCCCCGGGAAAAATGGCAATTCCGGATTTTCAAACCATTATGCTGCCGCTGCTCCGGTTCTGTGCGGACGGAAAAGAGCATGCTAACCAGGAATCCCTCAATGCTCTGGCAACAGAATTCGGCTTGACCAACGATGAGCGCAAAAAGCTCCTGCCCAGCGGACAGCAACGCGTTTTCGATAATCGCGTGGCATGGGCCCGTGCTCACATGAAAATGGCGCTCCTGATCGAAAACCCTCGTCGCGGCATCTTTCGGATTACCAGACGAGGCAAATTCATTCTTGAGCAATCGCCTCCTTCTATCGATCTCAAATTTCTGCGTCAGTTTTCGGAATATGTCGATGCACGGGAAAAACCGAAATCCGACGCATCAACCGTAACAGCGGAAGAAGCGCAAACGCCCGAAGAGCAGATCGAACAGGCCTATGAAACCCTTCGTGAAAATCTCGCCGGGGAGCTGCTGCAGCAACTGAAAAGCGCATCCCCATCGTTTTTCGAAAAAGTGGTGGTCGATGTGTTGGTCCGTATGGGCTATGGGGGCTCACTGAAGGATGCCGGCCAGGCAATTGGCAGAAGCGGCGACGAAGGGATCGATGGCGTCATCAATGAAGATCGCCTGGGACTTGACAGTATCTATATTCAGGCCAAACGATGGGAAGGCACGGTGTCGCGGCCTGAAATCCAGAAGTTTGCCGGTGCTTTGCAAGGCAAGAGAGCCACCAAGGGAGTCTTCATTACCACCTCTGATTTCAGCGAAGGCTCCAGGGATTTCGCCTCAAATATATCCAGCAAGATTATCTTGATTGATGGTAACCAGTTGGCCGATCTTATGATAGAGTACGGCGTCGGGGTTTCGACCATTGTGACCTATGAGCTGAAAAAGCTCGACTCGGATTTTTTTGTCGAAGGGTAGAATCCCATATCGGAAAGCTTCTATGAACGGATCTGTTAAAGACCATATCATCAATGCATTACAGACAGCAGAGAAGTTGTACTTCCGTCTGGTTATGCTCGTAGGCGATGCTGGCTCCGGTAAGACAAAAGTGTTGCGGTCACTTGGTGACGAGTTCAACACCGAGGTTATCAATGTCAACCTGCAGCTGTCAAGGGCATTACTTGAGCTGACAGATACACAGCGAGTGTTGCAGGTACGGCAACATCTTGAAGCAATCGTAGATAAAGCCACTCCCCCCGTCTTGCTTGATAATCTTGAAATTCTGTTTGACAGTACCCTGCAACAAGACCCATTACGATTACTGCAAGGTATTTCACGAAACAAGCTTATTGTTGCATCATGGAATGGTTTTTCAGATCAAGGCAAGCTTGTCTATGCTGAAGCGGGACACCCGGAGTATCGCCATTACGATACTGCTGACATATTGTGGGTGAACATGGATGGCACATCGTCTATCGATTGAACAAACAAATAGTGGCAGAGTCGAATATGAAATACGGAGAACTGATACATTTTGATCCGATTGAATCGGTCGTGCAGTTGCGGGACGCGGACAAGGCAAACGGCGCTCAGCATTTGGTAAACACCTATGTCATTTCAGAAGAAATGGCGGAGCGACTCACACAGCTTGTTATTCCTCAATTGCAGTTCGATCAACCGGCCGACAACAAAGGGTTGCTGGTTGTCGGCAACTATGGCACCGGTAAATCCCATCTGATGTCGGTTATTTCCAGTCTCGCTGCAGATGCCCTATTATCGCAAGGGCTGAACCATCTCGGCGTACGAGATGCAGCGTCAGGGATTGCTGGCCGCTTCAAGGTCATTCGTACTGAAATCGGGGCAACGACCATGTCGTTGCGCGATATTCTGATTGCCGAGCTGGAAGAGAACCTTGAAAAACTTGGGGTGGAATACGTTTTCCCCGAAGTCGGTACCATAACCAGCCATAAGCGCTCCTTTGAAGACATGATGGCAAAGTTCGGCGAGGTTTTTCCCGAGCATGGCCTGCTTCTGGTAGTGGATGAGCTGCTCGATTACTTGCGCACCCGCAAGGACCAGGAGCTGATCCTCGACCTCAACTTCCTCCGCGAGGTCGGCGAGGTCTGCAAGGACCTGCGCTTCCGCTT